>JBPRGE010000109.1:0-13773 GCA_051418035.1 Candidatus Longimicrobiales bacterium M2_2A_002 | reverse complement strand
TCATCGCCCATGAGCTGGCTGAAGATGCGGTCGGCCTCGACGGCGTCCTCGAGGGTGACCTGGAGGATCGTACGGGTCTCCGGGTCCATGGTGGTGTGCCAGAGCTGCTCGGCGTTCATCTCGCCCAGCCCCTTGTAGCGCTGCAGGCTCACGCCACGGGCGCTCTCGGTACCGTTGGGGCTGACCCGCTCGAGGATCTGCGAGCGCTCCCTGTCGTTGTAGGCGTAGTACTCGTCGCGCCCCTTCGAGATGCGGTAGAGGGGCGGCTGGGCGATGTAGATCATGCCGTTCTCCACCAGCTCCCGCATGTGGCGGAAGAAGAAGGTCAGGAGCAGTGTCCGGATGTGGGCGCCGTCCACGTCGGCGTCCGTCATGATGATGATCTTGTGGTACCGGGCGTTGTCCAGGTCGAACTCGTCCTCGCCGATCCCGGTCCCGATGGCCGTGATCATGGTCCGGATTTCTTCGTTCGACAGGATCTTGTCCAGCCGCGCCTTCTCCACGTTCAGGATCTTCCCGCGCAGCGGCAGGATGGCCTGGTAGCTCCGGTCCCGGCCCTGCTTGGCCGTCCCGCCGGCCGAGTCACCCTCCACCAGGTAGATCTCGCAGACGCTGGGGTCGGTGATGGAGCAGTCGGCCAGCTTGCCGGGGAGCACGCTCCCCTCGAGCGCGCTCTTGCGACGCGTCAGGTCCCGGGCCTTCCGGGCGGCCATCCGGGCCCGTGCGGCGGAGACGGCCTTCTCGATGATGTTCTTCCCGACCCGCGGATTCTCCTCCAGGAACGCCGCCAGCTTGTCGTTCACCGCCTGCTCCACGGCGCCCCGGACCTCGCTGTTCCCGAGCTTGGTCTTGGTCTGCCCCTCGAACTGGGGCTCCTTGACCCGCACGCTGAGGACCGCCGTGAGCCCCTCGCGGACGTCGTCGCCGGAGAGGGAGTCCAGGTCCTTCTTCAGCAGGTTGTTCTTCTTCGCGTAGTCGTTGAGCGTCCGGGTCATGGCCGCCTTGAACCCGGTCAGGTGCGTCCCGCCCTCGTGCGTGTTGATGTTGTTCACGAAGGTGAACGTGCTCTCGTTGTACCCCTGGTCGTACTGGAAGGCCAGCTCGATCTCGGCCTCCTCGCGGGTCTCCTCGATGTAGACCGGCTCGTCGTGCAGCGCCTGCCGGGCGCCCCGGAGGTAGCCGACGAACTCCACGATCCCGCCGTCGTACTTGTACTCCTCCTGCCGGGGCTCGCCGGCCTCGTCGGTCTCCCGCTCGTCGGTCAGCGTGATCCGGAGCCCCTTGTTCAGGAACGCCATCTCCCGGAGCCGGTTCGACAGCGTGTCGAAGCTGAACCGGGTCTCCGTCATGATCTCGGTGTCGGGCTTGAACGAGATCGTGGTCCCGCTGTCGTTCTTCTTGACCTTCCCGACCTCTTCCAGCTCCGTCTCCTTGATGCCCCGGGCAAAACGCTGGCGGTACTGGCCGCCGTCCCGCTTCACGTTCACCTCGAGCCACTCACTCAGCGCGTTCACCACGCTCACGCCCACCCCGTGGAGCCCGCCGGAGACCTTGTACGTGGTCCGGTCGAACTTCCCGCCGGCGTGCAGCGTGGTCATGGCCAGCTCCACGCCGGGGACGCCCTCCGTCGGGTGGACGTCCACCGGGATCCCACGACCGTCGTCGGTGACGGTGACCGAGTCGTCCTCGTGCAGCGTGACGGCGATCTCCGTGCAGTAGTCGGCCATCGCCTCGTCCACCGAGTTGTCCACCACCTCGTAGACCAGGTGGTGCAGCCCCCGGGCGGCCGTGGAGCCGATGTACATGCCCGGCCGCTTCCGCACGGCCTCCAGGCCCTTGAGTACCTGGATCTGCCCCGCCGTGTAGTCGTTCCTGTTCGCCTTCTTCGCCATGGTCCCCGTCGTGGAGTTCGTCTGGTTCACAGCCGTCTATACTACCCGCGACGGCCCTCGATGTTGCCCGCTATTCCCGCCGGCGCCGGCCCCAGCCGGGGCGACGACGCTCCGTCTCCGTCTCCTGCTCCATCACGAACCGGATCTTCTTGATCCGGCCCCGACCCCGATCCTCGTTCACGCGACCCCGGATCTCGGCCTCCATCATCCGCAGCTCCATCAGCCACGCGCTCGACCGCACGCCCACGAACAGCACGCCATCGCGGACGTGCAGCGGCTCCGTAACGTCGGCGATCTTCCCGCCCACGCGCTCCGCCCACTCCTCCACCGCCGTGGCCTGCTCGATCTTCTCGCCGAGCCCCGACTCCCGCAGGTAGCCCGACAGCGCCTCGCTCACCGACAGCGGCTTCTTCCGCTTCCCGTCACTCACGCCGACTCACTTGCCTCGTGCACTCCTGCCTCTTGCACTCTGCCGTCTCTGATCCGCCACCGCTCGAGCCCGCCGCGCCGGACCTCCACGTCCGACGGCTTTGGCGCCGTCAGGATCGCCTGGCCGGGCTCGTCGTCCAGGAGCTCCAGCACCCGCTCGCTGCGCCCCGGGTCGAGCTCGGCGAAGATGTCGTCCAGCAGGACGATCGGCGCGCGCCGGCGAGCCTCCCGGATGGTCAGCGCCTCGATGAGCCGGAGCGCGACGGCCGCCGTCCGCTGCTGCCCGCCGGAGCCGTAGTCCCGGAGGTCGCGGCCCGAGCCGTCGTCCTCCCGCGTGAAGCTGAGGTCATCGCGGTGCGGGCCCCGGAGCGTGATACCCCGCTCCCGTTCCCGGTCCCGGAGCCGATCGAGGGCGCCCCGGAGCGACGCCGCGAACGTCCCGGCCGACGCGTCGGCCGGCGGCGTCTCGTCGTCCCGGGTGCTCGCCTCGTACGTCATCCGGGCCGCCGCCTCTCCGCCGATCCGCTCGTAGCGCTCGGCGAACGCGTCGGCGTGCCCGGCCACCCAGTCGGCCCGGGCCCTCATGACCTTCCCGCCGGCCTCCGTCAGCGCCACCGTCCACGGCTCCAGCGCCGCCGGCGGCGCCCCGTCCTTGAGGAGCGCGTTCCGCTGCTTCAGCGTCTTTCGGAACCGCTGCAGCGCCGGCAGATAGCCGCGGACGTTGAGCGACAGCACGATGTCGAGGAACCGTCGTCGCTCCGAGGGCGATCCCGAGATCAGCGTCACGTCCGACGGCGAGAAGACGACGGCCCCGATCCGGCCCAGCGCGTCACTCAGCCGCTCCGGCTCGGCCCCGTTCACCGTCACCCGCTTCTTCCGCCGGCGGGTCTCGTACGCCGCGGTCACCTCCAGCTCCTCACCGTCCGGCGTCTCGAACCGCCCCCGGATATGGAACGCCTCCTGGCCGAACCGCACCAGCTGGCTGTCGGGCGCGCCCCGGAAGGAGCTGAAGATCTCCAGGTAGTAGAGCGCCTCCACCAGGTTCGTCTTCCCCGACCCGTTCGGCCCGATCACCGCCGCGCCGGCGGCCGGGAAGACGAGCTCCAGCTCGGAGAAGTTCCGGAACTGGCGCAGACGCAGCTCGCGACAGACGAGAGAGGGCGGGGCGTTCATGCTCACGTCGCAATTTATCACGCGTGTGCGCGCGAATCAAACGCACCACAGCCCGAAATTGCCAGGCGAAGCCGAGCGAAATGCGCGGCCGCAGGCCGCGCGCCTACTTCCCTTCGAACTCCGCCGCCCGCTTCTCCAGGAACGCGCTCATCCCCTCCCGCATGTCGTCCGTCGACGCCAGGAGTCCGAACAGGTGGCTCTCGAGCCCGAGCCCCTCCTCGATCCCCGTCTCCAGGCTCCGGTCGACGGCGTGCAGGGCGAACCGCAGGGCGATGGGGCCGTTCTTCAGGATCGTGTCGAGCAGCTCCTCGGCGGCGGTCCGGGTCTCCTCGGGCGCGACGACCTTGTTGACCAGTCCCATCTCGTACGCCCGGTCGGCGCCGATCATCTCGCCGGTCAGGATCAGCTCGAGGGCGCGACCGCGGCCCACGATCCGGGGCAGGCGGACGGTCCCGCCGTAGCCGGGGATGATCCCGAGCTTGACCTCGGGGAGCCCGAACTTCGCCTTCTCGGAGGCGACCCGGAGGTGGCACGCCAGCGCCAGTTCGAGCCCGCCGCCCAGCGCGTAGCCGTTCACGGCCGCCACCACGGGCTTGCCCATCTCCTCCAGCAGCCGGAACGCGTCCTGGCCCTTCCGGGACACGTCGATCCCGTCGATGGAGCCCATCGTCGCCAGCTCGGCGATGTCCGCGCCGGCGACGAACGCCTTCTCGCCCTCGCCGGTGATGACGAGCCCGCCGATGTCGTCGTCCTCGGCCAGCGTATGGAACGCCACGTACAGCTCGTCGATGGTCTCATCGTTCAGCGCGTTCAGCTTGTCGGGCCGGTCGACGATGACGGTGGCCCGCCGGCCGTCGCGCTCGATGCGGATGGTATTGAAGTCAGCCATGGATCGGTCTTGTTCGGGTGATGTCAGGGCCGTCAATATAGGCGTCGCTCCGTCCCTGTGCATATGGCGGGCCCCGGCCTCTCGACCCCGCCGCCTCGGGCCCATTCCCGACCTGCCTGGCGTCGGAACAGCGAGTTCACGCGAAGACGCGAAGAACACGAAGAACGACGTTGGTCTGGTTGTGCCGGAAGCCCGGGGATCCGCGGCGAATCCCGACGCCCACCGGCTCAAAACAACAACGGCTCGCCTCGTTGGATTCACCCCGGACCAGCGGTACTCGATGAACCCTTCGCGCTCTTCGCGACTTCGCGTGAGCTGCGGTTCGAATGCTGCCCCCGCCCCCGTCGTTCGAACGCCGACTCCGACCACGGGCGGCAGCTCCGGTGTCCGAAGCTAGTCCCCGTCTGCCGGCCCCTCGCCCCGCACCGTCGCCTGAACGAGCCGGTCGGGGTCGAACCACCGGCGGGCCGCCTCGGCGACGTCGTCGCGGCTCACGGCCCGGACCCGGTCCTCGAACGTCCGGATCTCCTCGAGCCCCTCGCCGAGCATGAGCGCGCCGGCGAGCTCGGCGAGCCGGGCGCCGTTGGTCTGCGTCCGGATCTGCCACCCGCCGATGGTGTAGCGCCGGGCCCGCTCCAGCACGTCCTCGGCCGGCGGCTCTTCCCGGAGCCCCAGCAGCTCCTCGATGAGCGTGTCCCGGGCCTCGGTCTCCCGTTCCGGCGCCGTGGCGATGTAGCCCACGAAGGCGCCGCCCCGACCACGGGTCACCGGGTACGCGGTCACCGTGTACGCCAGCGAGCGCCGGCTCCGGAGCTCCTCGAAGAGGCGGTTGCCGAGACCGCTGATGGCGTTGGCCAGCACGCGGAGCGTGATCCGATCCCGGTCGTTCCGCGCGGGGCCCGGGAAGGCGATGGCCAGCGCGGTCTGGGCCCGGGCCCGGCGGACCACCGGGTGCTCGGGCGACCGGGGCCACTCGGGGCTCGGTGCCCGGGGCTCCAGCGACCGGGCCGGTGTGCCCATGGCCTCAGCGATGGTCCCGGCGACCCGGTCCGGATCGACATCGCCCACGACGAAGACCCAGGGGTCGGCCAGCTCCTGGGCGTGCCAGCGCCGGAGCGCGTCGGCGTCCACGCCGCCGAGGGCGGCCTCCACGTCGTCGGGGCCGTAGCCGTACGGGTGCTCGCCGAACGCCGCCCGGTAGAGGAGCCGGAGCGGGTAGCGGTACATGTCGTCCCGGAGGCTCCGCAGGTCGGCCAGGAGCACGTCCCGCTCCCGCTCGACCTCGGCACCGGGGAACGACGCCCGGAGCGCCACGTCCGAGAGGAGCGAGAAGCCCCGGCCGAAGTGCTCCGAGGGGACGGTGAGCGACCAGGACAGCAGGTCGGAGCCCGACGACGCGGAGATGCTGCCGCCGAGCCCCTCGGAGTCGAGGGCGATCCGGGCGGCCGACCGCGTCGCGGTCCCCTTCACCGACGACCGCATCATGAGCCCCGTGATCCCCGCCGTCTCCAGCGATTCGTGGAGCGTGCCGCCCTTTCGGGAGATGGCCATGGAGACGAGCGGCGAGCGGGACCGGGGCTTCACCACCAGCCGGCCCCCGCCGAGGTCGAAGCGGACGACGCCGTCCTCGACGGAGCGACGGCCAACCGTCAGCGGCGCCGGGACCGCCGTCTCCCCGGCCGGCTCCGGGCCCGGCTCCGACCCCCGCTCCGGGAGCGGGCGGGTGCGTCGGTCGGTGCCCTGGATCGCGGCCGGGAGCGCGTCGTCCCACCCGAGCGCCGGGGTCCCCTCGGGCCGGTAGGCGAGGACAGTGATGGCGTCCGGGTCCAGGTGGCGGCGGACGGCGTCCCGCACGTCGCCGGGCTCCAGCGTGCGCACGGCCTCGAGGTACGCGCCGGCCTCCCGCCAGTCGCCGAGGGCCTCCCACTCGGCCAGCAGATTCGCCTGGCCCTGGGCCGTCTCGAGACGGCGGAGGACCCGGGCCTGCATCACCGTCCGCACCCGCTCCAGCTCCTCGGGCTCCACGCCGTCCGCGCGCACGGCGTCCACCTCCGCCCAGGCGGCCCGGAGCGCGTCGGCCGTCGCGTCGGGCTCCGACTCCAGGCTGAGCCCGAACACACCGATCTCGGTGGGCGTGTAGTTGTACGCGTCGATGCGCGACGCCAGCCCGCGCTCGCGGACGGCCCGGTACAGACGCGACGCCCGTCCCTCGCCGAGCACAGCCGCCGCCACATCCAGCGCCGGCGTGTCCGCGTGGAGCGTCCCCGGCGTCCGCCAGCCGGCCTCGCCGTAGCTGCGGCCGATGTCACCGGTCATCTCCCGGAACCGGGCGTCGCTCCGCTCCGGCTCCGACCGCTCCGGCCGGTCCGGCGCGCCGGGCGGGACCGGCCCGTAGAGCTCCTCCACCCGATCGACGACCCGATCGGGGTCCACGTCGCCGGAGACGACCAGCGTGATGTTCCCGCCCCGGTACATGGCGCGGTAGTAGTCCATCACGTCCTCGCGCTCCAGCCGCTGCAGCGCCCCCTCGGTGCCCATCCGCCACCGGCGCATCGGGTGCACGTCGAACATCGTCTCGTACAGCTTCTCGGACGCCAGCGCCGACGGCGTGTCGAGCTTCCGGTTCACCTCCTGGATGATGACCAGCAGCTCCTTCGTCAGCTCGGCCTCGTCGATCTGGGAGTTGATCAGCGCATCGGCCTGGATGTCGAGCCCCATGTCCACCGCCGAGGACGGGAGCACCGTGTAGTACGACGTGTGGTCGTAGATCGTGCCGGCGTTCAGATACCCGCCCGCGGCCTTCGTCTGCCGGGCGATCTCGCCCACGCCCCGTCGCTCGGTGCCCTTGAAGTACATGTGCTCGAGGACGTGGCTGATCCCCACCAGCCGGTCGGGCTCGTCGAAGTAGCCGGCCCGGACGTGGGTCACGATGGCCACGACCGGCGCGCTGTGGTCCTCCCGGACCAGCAGGCGGAGCCCGTTGTCGAGACGGTGCTCCACGGGGCGGATCCGGTCCAGCAGGTCATGTCCGTTCATCGAGGTCGGGGTGCCGAGGATCTGTGGTCGCCGGGGCGAGTACTACTATCAGTGCCGAAACGGGCACGGGCCCGTGCGGTCGCCTCCGGCGCTGTTGCGCCGGGCCCGCGTCCGCACCAATCTGCGGCGGGCGGCTGCCGCGGACCAACCCTGGAGGCGACGTGCAGGTTTATCTCGATGGAGAATTCGTGCCGGAAGGCGAGGCGCGGGTGTCGGTCAACGACCGGGGGTTCCTCTTCGGCGACGGGATCTACGAGGTGATCCGGGTCTATGCCGGACGGCCGTACCTGATGGCGCCCCACATGACGCGGCTCCGGCGCGGGCTCCGGGAGCTCCGGATCGAATACGACGGCGTCCGCGCCATCGAGGACGCGGTCGAGGAGCTGCTGGACGCCAATGCCGTCACCGGCGACGGCACCATCTACATCCAGGTGACCCGCGGCGTGGCGCCCCGCCGACACGCGTTCCCCGCCGCGGGCACGGCGCCCACGGTCTACGTGGCCGTCCGCCCGCTCACGCCGCACCCCGAGGAGTACTGGCTCGAGGGGGTCGAGGCCATCACGGTCCCCGACAACCGATGGGGCCGCTGCGACATCAAGTCCATCGCGCTCCTCCCCAATGTGCTCGCGAACCAGGCCGCCCACGCCGCCGACGTCTTCGAGGCGCTCTTCGTCCGCGACGGCGTGGTGATCGAGGGGTCCCACTCCAACCTGTGGGGTGTCCACCGCGGCCGGCTGATCACCTACCCGGCCAGCAACTACATCCTGCCGGGGATCACCCGCGCCCGGGTCTTCGAGCTCGCCGATGGGCTGGGGATCGAGGCGACGGAGGGGCTGATCCACTACGACGCCCTCTACGACCTCGACGAGATCTTCCTCTCCGGCACCACCACCGAGATCATGCCCATCGTCCGGGTCGACGGCATCGAGATCGTCGACGGTGAGCCCGGCCCGGTCACGCGGAAGATCCAGGACGCGTTCAGGGACGCGCTGCCGCGGTAGGATAACGCTCCGCCAACGTGCGCCGGAGCGGGGCGACAACGGCAGTTTTCACGTGAAGCCGTTCCGAACCCGACCCGGCGCCGAGGCGCATCGCCAGACGGCGGACGGGGACCCGCCCGTCGTCGCATACGGCTATTGCCCCGAGCGGACCATCCGGCCACCTTCCCGGCAGACGCACGTCGTGAACCCTGAATGACCCTCTCACCACCGATCGCCAATGAGTCGCGCGCTGAACAAGGTCATGCTCATCGGGAACGTGGGCGCGGAGCCGGAGGTCCGGACCACGCCCAACGGGACCCGGGTCGCCAAGGTCTCCCTCGCCACGAACCGGACGTGGAGCGACCGGTCCGGACAGCAGCAGGAGAAGACCGAGTGGCACCGGCTCACCTTCTGGGACAAGCTCGCCGAGATCGTGGAGCGCTACGTCCACAAGGGCGACCGGCTTTACGTGGAGGGCCGGATCGAGTACAGCCAGACCCAGGACGAGCAGGGGAACGTCCGCTACTGGACCGACATCAACGTACGGGAGATGGTCATGCTCGGCTCCGGCGGACCCGGTGGGGGCGGGCCGAGCTACGACACCGGCGGCGGGTTCAACCAGGACCCGGGCGGGCCCGGGGGCGGCGGCTCCCAGGAGACGCCGTTCGAAGAGGACGACGACCTGCCCTTCTGAGGACGGGGCCGGGGGCCGGCGTCAGGGCCGGGCCAGTCGCTTCTTCGCCGCCCGCTTGTCCGCCGGCAGCGCGTCGGGCGCCGAGACCACCTCGACCTCGTCCGGCGCGAACTCGTGGATCGTCGGGTCGCCGTCCAGCGACACGCTGACCTTGTGGGGGAAGTACTGGCTGTGCTCCACCACGAGCCCCTCTCGACCCACCAGCGCCGGGTCCGCCGGGAACCGGCCGCGCCTGATCTCGACCCGCGCACCCCGCGGGAGTACCGACAGCTCCGTTATCGACATGCTCTCCTCGCTCGCTCGTTGCGTCGTGGGCCCGCAAGATGACCGGGTCCGGCGTCCGCGGCAATCCTTGCCCGCCCCGCGAACCCATCTATATTCCGGCCACGAAACGGTGCCACGCCCCACCAGGAAGACACGCTGATGAAGGAAACGAAGCCCACGCCCAAGGCCATCGCCATCCTGCCCGGACTCACCATCGGGGTCCTCTGGCTGGCCATGGCCATCGCCACCATCGCCAGCTCCATGCGGGGGTACGCCAACGATCGATCCGGCTGGGGACTCGGTTGGGGGCTCGTCGGCTTCTTCCTCCTGGCCGCCGCTCTCTCCGCCCTGGTGGGCACGATGTGGCACAACTTCAGGGTCGGCCGGGACTCCCACTAGCACAGCTCAGCCGCCGTCCGACTCGTCCTCGTCGACGGCATCCTTCCAGAAGCCCAGCAGCTCCGCCTCGAACCGCTCCGGATCCTCGGCGTACACCTCCGCCCACTGCTCGAACGTGGGGAGCGATGTGCGCTGCAGGAGCGCCTCGGTCACGCGCTGGACCAGCACGCGATACCCCTCATCGGTGGGACGCGGGAGCCGCGGCGAGCCCGGACCGCCCGACGGCGAGGTCGGCGCGGCCGCGGCGGCCGGTGCCCGCTCGACCCCCTCGGATGGCTCGATCCGGTCGGACGAGCCGGCTCCCTCCGCTGGATCCGCGCCGGGCTCCGACGACTCCGTCCGGTCCGAGCCCTCGGGACGCGCCAGCGCGTAGATCTCTTCCGGACTCAGGTCCAGAAAACGCTCCGCCAGACGCGCCGAGCACCAGTCCAGATACTTCGCCCGTAGCGTGTTTCCCCCGGATCCTTCCATGGGCTCCGATCGCCGATGGGTCGCCGCTGTCTATCGATTCAGCCTAGACCACGGAACCGGCGATCGTCAATCCCTCCGCTCCTCCCCCAGCTCCTGCGCACCGCCGCGCGCAACCAGGTGGTCGAAGATCATCCTGCGCGTCACACCGTACGCGACAATGCGATTCAACGCTTCCGGATCGCTCTCCTTCGCTCGCTCCACGGCCTTCGCCAGACGACGCGGAAGTCGCACGCGCAGCTCGATCGCACTGGTTTCCGTCATGAATTCGGACGCTCAGGGTTGGATTGTGGAAAAATTGTTTAAAACTCCGTGGAAAGGCGGTTCCGGATCTCCGCCCCGCTCCACTCGCAGGCCATCTGACACGCTACGTGCAGGGGACGACCATAATACCGGTGCCCTGCGGACCCGTCAAGCCTCGCCCGAAATCGGGCGTTCCGCTGCCGCAAATAGCTATCTTGTTGTATAACAACGACTTACGGATTCAGGTAGATTTCGCGATTTCCGCAATAATCACCGATTATCGGTCGCGTGATTTTCAGGTGTTTCAACTGCAAATGTGTTGCCATGCGGTAACATCCGGCGATCCGAGATGTGAAAATCCAGCCATGGCCGGGACGCCATAAACAACTGTTTTTAGCCGTTGATAAGTGGCCGGGTTTTCCCCGTCCTTGCACCCCGCTTCCGCTGCCACTACGCTTCCGACGTGTTGAATCCGAAGGAGCGATCCGGTCACGCGGGAGCGGGGGAACGGGAGGGCCAGAGTGCCCGTGACCGGGCCCGACGGCGGTCGTTTACGTTCCTGGAGCGAGACGGTCAGCGGTGGTCGGTCTTCCTGGCGACGTACGCCGGCGAGGACGGTCGCTGGCGGGGCTACTTCACGTTCCGGACGGGCGCGGAGGAGCTGCTGGGCGAAGAGATCCGGACGGCCGACCTGTTCGTGGAGAACGACGAAGCGGACGTGGATGCCCGGGCTCGGGGTCTGGGCAGGCCGTTGCTGGTCTCGCTGCTGGAGTCGGCGCTCCATACCCGCGAACGGGACCGGGCTCCGGGCGCCGACATGGGCGGCTGGTTCCGGCAGGTGCTGGCGGACCGGTCCGAGCAGCTGACGATGTCGGTGGAGCGGGAGTCGGATCCGTCGCGGAAGCACCTGGAATCGGTGTACGACTCCTACCGGATTGACCAGGTCTCCCACCTGATCGCACTCCTCGATCCCGACGCCTTCAGCGGGCTGGTGGACGAGCTTCTGGAGGGCCGGGAGATCGACTTCCGGGCCAGCGACCGGCTCCAGCTGGCCATGCTGGTGGTCCAGGAGCTGGAGCGTCACCTGCCGCTGCCGCCGTTCGACGTTTGGGTCGAGGACTACACGGCCCATCCGGAGACGTACCAGCGGTACAGCCACGCGCTGCACCGGGAGGAGCGTCTCCCGGACTGACGGGCCCCGGCCCGGATCAGCCGGGGCCCCGGGCTCGTACCGTGCCCCGAGGGTGCCGGCCCGATTGCCGGGAGCTACGACCCGAGCAGGTTCGCGATGCTCTCCACGGCCACGGGGATGGTGTTCCAGAGGACCACGATCAGGAGCACCGGGGCGACCACGCGGAGTGTCCACAGCCACCCCTTGTAGAGGCCGCGATACCGATCGCTGCTCCCTTTGACGAGCTCGTCGATGGGGTTCTTCATGACCCACCCCACCAGGAGCGCGATGGCCAGCGCTCCGAGAGGCAGCAGGACGTTACCCGTAAAGGAGTCGTAAGCGTCGAGGGCGTTCAGGTCGAGGGCCGGCCAGACCCCGAAGAGGGCGATGGCGCCACCCATCCCGGCGGCGGCCTTCTTCCGCTCCCACCCGAACTCGTCGATGACCGACGAGGTCACGACCTCGAGGAGCGATATGGCGGAGGTCAGTGCGCCGATGAGCAACGCGACAAAGAACAGGCCACCCACGACCCGGCCGACCACCCCGCCCATGGCGTCGAACGCCCCGGGGAGCGCGATGAACAGGGCGCCCACGGTGCTCTCGCCCACGGCAGCCTGGAGGCCCAGGGCGAAGATCACGGGGAAGACCACGAGCCCGGCGATGAACGCGACGCCGAAGTCGGAGAAAGCGATGACCACGCCCTCCTGAGGCAGGCTGTCGTCCCGGGACAGGTAGCTGGCGAAGGTCAGGATCGCGCCCATGCCGAGGGAGAGCGAGAAGGCGGCCTGGGCCGCGGCAGCGCCGAAGACATCGAGGGAGAAAATCTCGTCGATATCCGGCGTCAGGTAGAAAGCGTACCCCTCACTGCTACCGGTCAGTGTGGCGCCCCAGATGGCGAGACCGATGATGAGGGCGAACAGCGTAGGGAGCAGGAGCAGACTCGCTCGCTCGATCCCTTTTTCGACTCCACCCATGACGATGCTGACGGTCAGCGCCATGAAGAAGAGGTGGAATCCGATAGCGTCGACGCCGGTAGCAAGACCGTTGAAGTGCTCTGCGGGATCGGCGGGAAACCCGGTGAAGATGACGGAGAAGGCGTAGCGCGTAACCCAACCGGCAATGACGGAGTAGAACGCCAGGATGAGGAACCCGGCGATGACGAACATGAAGCCGAACGGCACCCATCCCCGTCCGCCGACCTTGCGGAGCGCTCCGATGGGGCTGAGGTGGGTCCGACGCCCCACGGCCATCTCGGCCAGCAGGAGCGGGATCCCCATGACGAACGTCAGGAGGATGTAGAGGAGCACGAACGCAGCGCCGCCGTTCTCGGCGGTGTAGTAGGGGAACCGCCACATGTTGCCGAGTCCTACCGCCGAGCCGACAGCGGCGAGGATGAAGCCGGCACGGGTGTTCCAGACACCCCGAGCGAGGGCGGCGGATTCCTGGGCGCCGGGCCCCGGGGTCGACGGTACCTGGTCCGGCTGGTCGGTCATGGGTGCTCCACAGCTGTGAGGGGTTGGAACGGGCGAGGCGAAAATGCCGTTTCGATCCCCTGTCTCGCAAGTTCGGCGGTCCGGTCGCCCGGTTCCGGCCCATCTCCATGTGCGACGGAATGCAACCTGCGCCTGATATCACACGCTTTCGACCCAGTGCTGGAGGCTGCAATGAAGCGCACAGCGATACTGATGCTCGTGACTCTCGTCGCCGCCGCGTGCGGGGACACCGATGTCGACGGCGGCGCAGAAGCCATGGCCGACACGACCCCGACCGTCGAGCCCGTGGACCTCGACACCATCGCCTGGTTCACCGAGGGCCGGGACGTAGTGTTCAACGACCGGACGTGGATCGTCGCCGGTGAGCCGGTCATCGGCCCCGTCGTCGAGCGGGTGGGC
The DNA here is from genome assembly GCA_051418035.1 of Candidatus Longimicrobiales bacterium M2_2A_002. Lineage (GTDB taxonomy): Bacteria > Gemmatimonadota > Gemmatimonadetes > Longimicrobiales > RSA9 > JAWVYT01. The sequence continues at coordinate 243 of JBPRGE010000109.1, read as the reverse complement.
GAGTTCGAGGGTACGCCGCTCTACGCCGAGACGAACACGGCCCCGCCGTACAACGCGCTCTACGTCCCCCTCGAGAACGACTACTGGCAGTTGCTCGAGGAGGGGCCCGACGTGCCCGGCGAGCCCGGCGACACCGCGGCCTTGGACACGACCGGCCGGGTGGAGGCCGTGGACGTCGACCCCACCGGCTGACGCGACGGCCCCGGCGCTCCCGTCGAGCGCCGGGGCCCGCCGCACCCCTCA
>JBPRGE010000108.1:0-1918 GCA_051418035.1 Candidatus Longimicrobiales bacterium M2_2A_002 | reverse complement strand
GACGGGATGGACCCGATATTCCGGTTACGCGCGAGTGCGCCGACGCCGAGTGAGAGGACGGTGACGGCGGTGACGACGAAGTAGATCGACGGCGTGATGAACAGCACGGCGTAGTCACCGAGCAGGCCGATATCCTCGAGCGCACGCATCGCGCCGCCGGCGACGATGATCGGTGCGAACCCGTACGCGAGTCGAGCGTCGTACGTGACATCGAGGGAGTCGAGATACGCTCGGAGGCCGGGGAGACTGTACACGACGGCCGCGAGGTACGTCACCGTGTTCACGGCGTTGTATCCGCGGACGGCCCGTATTCCCTCGTGCGTGACCGGCTGGCCGGCAGCGTCGGCGACGACCGGACCCCAGAGATACTGCCAGACGAATCGGTCGTAGACGAGCGTCGGGAATGCGAGGAGTGCTGCACCGACGAGGACGACCGGGGCGAGCAGATACAGGACCCACCACTCCCGAGTTCCAGTGGCGGGGAGGGCGGATCCGACGCGGCGAGTGACGGTGCTCACGACTCGCTCACCTCCAGTCGCCACGTCGTGCTTTTCGAGCGTCCCCACTGTTCGAGCGACACGTCGGTGAGGTCGTCCTGGAGCTGGCTCAGATACTGTGCGACGGCTTTCGGCGATCCGTCGAGGTCGCTGGCGATATCCCGAGCCCGAAGGTACGTGGGCTCAGTATCGGCCGTCTCGACGAGGTACGCGTGCACCGTGCGGCGGGAAATAGAGGACATGGAGCAAGTGGCTTTGGCGTTCAGCGGAGTTTCCCGAGCAGTTTGTAGTCGTGATCGGGGGTGTACCGTCGGAACAGCAGGCTGTTCGACAGCACCGACACGCTGGAGAACGCCATCGCACCGGCAGCGAGCACCGGTTGGAGTAGGCCCAGCGACGCCAGCGGGATCATCGCGGTGTTGTACCCGAGCGCCCAGACGAGGTTCTGCTTGATCTTCGCGAGCGTCGCGTCCGAGATGCGGATGGCCTTCACGACGTCGAGGGGGTCGTCGCGCATCAGCGTCACGTCCGCCGCCTCAATGGCCACGTCCGTCCCCGAGCCGATGGCGGTCCCCACGTACGCGACGGCGAGGGCGGGCGCATCGTTGACGCCGTCGCCCACCATCATCGCCTTCCGGCCTTCGTCCTGAATGCTCTCGACGGCATCGGATTTGTCCTCGGGGAGAACCCCCGCGCGGACGTTCTCGGGAGCGATGCCGACCTGCTCGGCGACCGCGCGGGCGGTCCGCTCGTTGTCGCCGGTGATCATCATCACGTCGACACCACGTTCTTGGAGCTGACTTATAGCGTCCTTCGCGCTCTCTTTGATTGTGTCGGCATCGGCGACCACACCCACGAGTTCGCCCTCGTAGGCGACGAGCATTGCCGTCTTCCCCTCGTTCTCGAGGCGCTCCATCGTGTCCTGCGCGGGCGAGGGGTCGATATCGTTGTCACGGAGGAGCTTCCGATTCCCGACCAGGACCTCACTGTTGCCGACAGTCGCTCTGATGCCGTGGCCGGGGACGTTCTCGAAGTGGTCCGGGTCGCTCACGTCGATCCCCCGTTCTTCGGCGCCGTCGACAATGGCACGGGCGAGCGGGTGTTCGCTCGCATGTTCGGCCGTGGCCGCGAGCCGCAGGACATCCTCCTCACCGAGACGGTCACGAGCGGTCAGTTGGCCACCATCTGCAGCAGTATCGCCGCCATCCGTGAGAGGCTGTCCGTCACCGTCGAACACGACGATGTCGGTGAGCTCCATTTCGCCTTTCGTCAACGTCCCTGTCTTGTCGAAGACGACCGTGTCGACGTCCTTCGCGCGTTCGAGGATGTCACCGCCCTTGAACAGGACGCCGTTCTGGGCACCGATGGTCGTGCCGACCATCGTCGCCGCGGGCGTCGCCAGCCCCAGCGCACAGGGACAG
>JBPRGE010000107.1:0-2969 GCA_051418035.1 Candidatus Longimicrobiales bacterium M2_2A_002 | reverse complement strand
CGGACTTTCTCGCCCGCGCCGGCCAGGAAGACTCAGCCGGCAGGCTCGGGCCGCACCCGGCACCCGGGGCGGCCGTGGCCCGCGGCGCCCCTTCGCTGCCCGGAAGGGAGGGGCGCCCGTGTCCGCAGAGGAGCGGACTTTCTCGCCCGCGCCGGCGAGGAAGACTCAGCCGGCAGGCTCGGGCCGCACCCGGCACCCGGCCCCCGCCGCGAGCGTCGTGATGGGCGAGGGTGGAGCACCGCAAGCGGACACGGGCGTCCCGACCCCCGGAGCCGGGCTGTCGACCCCGAGCCGCCGGTCAGTCCGCCACGACCTGGAAGTCGACGTCCGTCACGGCCTGGCCCGGCTCGACCGTGATCTGCTCGATGGCCGGCACGGTGGTGAAGCCCGAGTCCACGACCACGTCCACCGCGTACTCGCCCGGCGTCAGGAAGTCGAGCTCGTAGGTGCCGTTGGCCGCGGTGATCGTCGTGGATCCCAGCGTCTGGAACGGCTGCAGCGACGCCGCGTCCAGCGGGAACGCGCGGATCTCGATGTCGTCCGGCGTGAGGCTGATCACGGTGCCCGAGATGGAGCCGGCCGCCATGGCCTCCACGACCCGGATGGCCGGTGTGAACGCGATCCCCGCGATTCCCGCGGGATCGTCCGGGTCGCCCTGGATGGCGAAGCTCTGGCGGGTGTGGAAGGCCAGAATCAGCTCGATCCCCTCCCGCTCGATCTGGAGCCCGTCCGGGATCGTGTCGTCGGGCGCCGCCGGCTCGAGGTTCAGCAGGAGGCCGGAGCTGGCGCCGGTCGGGACGGTCAGCGTCCGCGAGGTCGTCCCATCGGTGAACGCGTAGCCCGGCTCGAGCTCGACCGAGGCCGACTCCAGCACCAGCCGGAGCCGCGCGTAGTCGCCCGGCGGGATGTCGAGCTCGACCAGGTCGAGGGTGGCGCCGCCCGACAGCGCCACCAGGTCCACCGGCCCGGAGGTCGCGTCGGCGGTCAGCGTGATCTCCACGGTGTCCTCGACGCCGATCAGCTCGATGGCCCCGATGTCCACCTCGGCGGCGCTCAGGTACCGCGCCTCGGCGCCCGCCAGCTCGAGCCGGATCTCGCTCGTGTCGTCCACCGGGACGACCGGCAGGTCGTCGCACGCACCGAGCCCCAGCGCGATCGCTCCCGCGGCCGCCGCGACGCCGATCCATTTCCGTGTCACCGTTCTCCTCCTTGTGCGTTCCCCGTGCACGATCCCGGCTCCGTCCATCGCGGCATCCCGCGCACGACCCGTTCCGCTCCCCCGGCCCGATGCGTGACGCCTGACTGGTATACTACCGGGATGGCGGGTTCGCGTCGATCATGGCGGGCCTCCGTCCAGCCGTCGTGGACATCGTTCCTCGGCCCGTGGATGGAGCGCCGCGCCGACTCAACGGGTGATGCATCGGCACAACCCTCCCACCGGGCTGCGGCGTCGGGTCTCTCCCCGTTTCGGGGGGGAACAGGGGACCGGATCGTTCGGGTACGGTTTCTGCCCCTCGTAGCGGCCGGAAGACCTCGGTCGTACGGCGTTCTCCCGGCCCGCCGGCAGAGGAATGACGCCGAATGCCGTATATGGAGCCGGTCATGGTGCTTACGATCGCCGCTACGCTGGGAGTCCTCGGGATACTGATCCTCGTCCACGAGCTGGGTCACTTCGTGGCCGCCCGGTACTTCGACATCCACGTCTCGCGCTTCTCCATCGGGCTGGGCCCCAAGCTCCTGGCCTTCCAGTACGGCGAGACCGAGTTCCGTCTCTCCGCGCTCCCACTGGGCGGCTACGTCAAGCTCACGGGGATGAAGGAGATGGACATCATCGAGGGGACGGACGACGCGGCCGCCACCGTCGATCCGGACCGCACCTTCGCCGCCAAGCCCGCCGGGGTCCGCGCGATCGTCCTGGCCGCGGGCGTCGCCATGAACGTGGTTCTGGGGGTCGTGCTGTTCGCCGGCTTCGCCATGGCCCGGGGGAAGCCGACGCCCAGCGAGCCGGTGGTGGGCAATGTCGTCGCGGAGTGGCTCTCGGCCGGGACCGAGGACCTGGCCTCGATCCCCGCGGGCACCCGCATCACGCGGGTGGGCGACCAGAACGTCGCCACCATGGGCGACGTGAGCCGAGCTATCATGGCCGCCGAGGCCGGCGACCTCATGCTCCGCTTCGAGCGCCGCGCCCCCCTTACGATCACCATCCCCGAGCGGGCCCGGGAGCGGCAGTTCCTGCCCGTCGCCATCGAGGCCGTCAGCGACGCGCCCCCGGTAGTCGGCTTCGTCGAGGGCAACGGGGCCGCCGCGCGGGCCGGGCTGCGATCCGGTGATCGCGTGCTGGCCATTGACGGCCGGCCGATCGCCACCTGGCAGGAGCTCGCCCGGACGGTCCGGGACAACGCCGGCCGTGAGCTGGACCTCCGCGTCCAGCGCGACGACGGCACCATCCCGGCCACGCTCACGCCGGCCACCCGGCGCGTGGGCGACCGGGTCCTGGGCACTCTGGGCGCCTCTCTGGACCTCGCCGAGGACGCCACGCCCCGCGAGCGCGTGGGGCCGGTGGCCGCCGTGACGTTCGGGTTCACCCAGAGCTGGGAGATCGTCACGGTCATGGGCAGCTTCGTGACCGGTCTGTTCGATGGCCGCCATTCGCCCCGGGAGATCGGCGGGCCCGTCGTCATCGCCCAGATCAGCGGGATCGCCTCCCGCGCCGGGCTCGCGACTCTCCTCTTCTTCGCCGGCATCCTGTCCATCAACCTGGCGATCATGAACATCCTCCCGATCCCGGCGCTGGATGGCGGACACCTGGCCCTGATCGCTCTCGAGAAGATCCGCGGGCGGCCCGCAGGAGAGCGCGCCCGCGTCACCCTCGGACGGCTCGGCTTCGCCATGGTCCTGCTGATCACGCTCTGGGGCGTCACCGCCGACGTGCTCCGCCTCCTCGGCATCTGAGACCGCCCCGGCCGCGG
>JBPRGE010000106.1:0-1398 GCA_051418035.1 Candidatus Longimicrobiales bacterium M2_2A_002 | reverse complement strand
GTACCCTCACCCGCACCGATTTGACACCGCGCGATTCGAAGACCTTCGTCGACGAACCTGCAGTTGGCTTACTCTTCGAAGTGGCTGTCACCCTCTTCGAGCCGGGCGCGACGTTCGTGGAACTCTTCGTCGTCGATTTCGCCCCGTGCGTAGCGCCCCCGGAGTGCGTCCATGGCCGAATCAGCGTCGGTAGACGTTTCAGCGTCTCCCCGACGCATCAGCCAGTAGACGGCTCCACCAGCGACGCCGAGCATGGCGACCAGCCCGCCGAACACCCCCACGAGTGACCCGCCGTCTACACCAGTGTTGGAACCGCCCATCCCACCACCCATTCCGCCGCCCATCCCGCCAGATCCCATCATTCCGTCGTCAGTTCGACTACTCCCTGTCCCCGACGAGGAGCCGTACGGAACGGTGCTCTGCTCGACGATTGTCCGACTCGCGGGCACGTCGCCGTCCGGAATCTGACTGTCTTCGGCTGGCCCGCCGGGGTTGCCGACGACGATGCGGCCGACCATCCCCACCGAGCGGTGCGGAATGCAGTAATAATCGTAGGTTCCCGGTGTCTCGAAGGTATGATCGAAGCTCCCTCGGGAGATAGTCCCGCTGTCGAACGTGTCAGCGTCGGCCGGAATCCGCTCCGAGTAGGCGGTCGCCGAGTGGGCTCCGGCCGCTAGCTCGAAGCGAACCGTCATACCGGGGTCGACGTGGAGTCCGATCGGATCGAAGTAGTTGTTGCCCATCTTCACGACGGGTGTCTCCTGTGCGGCTGCCGTTCCGGTAAGTCCCGCGCTTGCGACGGCACCAGTACCGAGCAGTCGCAGGAACTGTCTTCTAGTTGGGTTCATGAGTCGGTTTCCGTGGCGTGTTTCATCGTTACGTGGTCGCCGGATACGCTGACTACCACTCCTCGCCGAGTCCGTCGAGAAGCGTGTCGACGTCAGATTCGTCGTTAAAGGTGTGGAACGACGCTCGTACCGCGTTCGGTTCGGGAAGTACCCGAACGACGATGCCCTCGTTGGCGAGTCGTTCGACTGTCGTCTCGGGGTCGTTCACGTCGACCGTGACGAGGCCGGAATCGGGATCGCGCGGACTCACCAGCCTATCGTCAGGGACCGCATCGACGAATCGTCCCGCGAGCGACGTGATGTAGTCCTCGGTTCGATCCAGTCCGACGCGGTCGGCGAGGTCGATGGCCTCGCGGAGGCCGACGTGTACCGCCGGATTCGTCGTCCCGATCTCGAATCGAGGTGCACCCGGCTTGAACTCCGTCGTCTCACTCGTCGGCTCCGTCACGCCGCGATAGCCGACCGCCCGTGGTTCGAGTTGGTCGGCGAGCGCTCGGCGGACGTAGAGGAATCCCGCGCCCCACGGTCCGAGGAGCCACTTGTGTCCGGC
>JBPRGE010000105.1:0-8154 GCA_051418035.1 Candidatus Longimicrobiales bacterium M2_2A_002 | reverse complement strand
CCGGACCACCGACCTCCAGGACGAGAAGATGGTCTCGCTGGGCAAGCTCTCGGCGGGGCTGGCCCACGAGCTGAACAACCCGGCGTCGGCGGTGGCCCGGAGCGCGGGGCTGCTGCAGTCGAGCATGGGCGAGGCGGACCGGGCGGCCCGGGCGCTGGCGGCGGAGGGGCTCACGGCGCCGCAGCTCGACGCGGTGGACCGGATCCGGGCGGCGTGCATGGCGACGCCGCCGGTGGGATCGCTGTCGCCACTGGAGCGGGCCGACCGGGAGGACCGGATCGCGGAGTGGCTGGAGGCCCACGGCGCCGACGGCTCGGCGGTGGAGTCGCTGGCCGAGACGTCGGTCACCCTCGAGGCGCTCGACGAGCTGGCCGACCACCTGTCCGGCCCCTCCCTGGACGCCGCTCTGGACTGGGTGGCCGCCGGGTGCGCCGTGCGGCTGCTGGCCGGCGAGAACGAGCGCGCCGGATCGAAGATCTCCGACCTGGTGGGCGCCATGAAGCGGCTGACGTACATGGACCAGGCCCGGGTCTCCGGGCCGGTCGACATCGAGCGGGGGCTCCGCGACACCGCCATGGTCCTGGGGCACAAGGCGCGGGACAAGGCGGTGCGCGTCTCCATTGACGTGGCGCCGGCGCTCCCGGTCGTCCACGCCATCGGCGGCGACCTCGAGCAGGTCTGGATGAACCTCCTGGACAACGCGCTCGACGCCGTGGACCTGGGCGGCAGCGTGTCCGTCACCGTGAAGCCCGAGGGTCACTCGCTCGTGGTTCGCGTCATCGACGACGGGCCCGGGATCGACCCCGAGCACCGGGATCGGCTCTTCGATCCGTTCTTCACCACCAAGGGCCCCGGCGAAGGGACGGGGCTCGGCCTCGACATCGCCCTGGGCCACGTACGCCGGCACCGCGGCGACGTCGCGTTCGACTCCCGCCCCGGCCGGACCGAGTTCCGGGTGCTGCTCCCGCTGGTCGAGTCCGGCGACGCGACGCCCCCGGGCGACCCGGCGATCCCGCCGCCGTCCGCGCCCCCGGCCCCCGGCGCGCCGTGATCCGCCCCGTCCTCCTGGCCGTCGACGATGACGCCGAGGTGCTGAGCGCGGTCGGCCGCGACCTCCGGTCCCGGTACGGGAAGGAGTACCGGGTCGTGAAGGCGGGCTCCGGCGCGCAGGCGCTGGAGGTGACCCGGGAGTTGAAGCGCACCGGCGCGCCCGTGGCCCTCTTCGTCGTCGACGAACGGATGCCGGGGATGCGCGGGACCGAGTTCCTCGTGCGTGCGCTGGAGATGTACCCTGACGCCCGCCGGGTGCTGCTGACCGCGTACGCGGACACGGGCAGCGCCGTCCGGGGGATCAACGAGATCCGCCTGGACCGCTACCTGGACAAGCCGTGGGCACCGCCGGAGGCGCGGCTCTACCCGCACCTGGACGCGCTCCTCGAGGAGTGGAGCGCCGCCGCCGGCCCGCTCTTCGACGGGATCCGGGTGTGCGGGACCGTGCTGTCGCCCGCCAGCTACGACGTCAAACGGTTCCTGTCCGCCAACCAGATCCCGTACGAGTGGTGCGACATCGACAGCGACGCCGCCATGCGGGCGGCCGTCGAGGCCGTCGACCCGGGGCTGGCCCGCCTGCCCGTGGTCTTCTATCCCGACGGGACCACCCTGATCCAGCCGGACCTCCGGGCGCTGGCCGAGAAGTCCGACCTCGACACCCGCCCGAAGCAGCGGTTCTACGACCTGGTCATCGTGGGTGGCGGACCCGCGGGGCTCGCGGCCGCCGTGTACGGCGCCTCCGAGGGGCTGGCGACGCTGCTGGTCGAGCGCGCGGCGCCCGGCGGCCAGGCCGGGACCAGCTCCTTCATCGAGAACTACCTGGGCTTCCCCGACGGCGTCACCGGCGCGGACCTCGCCCGCCGCGCCGCCGACCAGGCCCACCGGTTCGGCGCCGAGATGCTGACCGCGCAGGAGGCCGTCCGCATCCGACGCAGCGATCCGTACCGCGTCGTGGAGCTGGCCGACGGCTCCGAGATCAACTGCTACGCCGTGGCCATCGCCAGCGGGATGGAGGTCCGGCGCCTCGACGCGCCCGGCCTCGAGGAGAGGGCCGGTGCCGGCGTCTACTACGGCTCCGCCCTCAGCGAGGTGTCGCTCTACCGCGACCGCGACGTGTTCGTGGTGGGCGGCGCCAACTCGGCGGGGCAGGGCGCCCTCCACTTCTCCCGCTACGCCCGCACCGTCACCATCCTGATCCGCGGCCCCGACCTCCGGAAGTCCATGTCGCAGTACCTGATCGACCGGATCAGCGAGACGGCCAACATCATCGTCCTCCCGAAGGCTGAGGTGCACAGCGTGCACGGCGACGGGCGGCTCGAGACCCTCGAGCTCCGGGACACCGTCACCGGCGAGGTCACGACCCGGCCGGCCGCGGCGCTGTTCATCTTCATCGGCAGCGCGCCCCGGACCGAGCTGGTGGCCGGCCTCGTCGAGCGCGACGCCAGGGGCTTCATCCTCACCGGCAGGGACGTCGTGCGCGACGGCCGCCGGCCCGCCGGCTGGACCGCCGACCGTGACCCGTTCATCTACGAGACCAGCGTCCCGGGCATCTTCGCCGCCGGCGACGCCCGCGCGGGCTCCGGCAAGCGCGTGGCGGCCGCCGTGGGCGAGGGGTCGGCGACGGTCGGGGCGGTGCACGAGTACCTGCGGACGGTTTGACCGGGCGGGTCTGAGCCGCCGTTCCTCGTGCTTCTCGCTCCCAGCCGGGCTCAGGGGAAGGGAGAGGTACGAGGCGAAGGTCGAGGTACAGGCTGAGGGAGAGGGGGGACGGAGAGGGGTTCAGGCCCCTGTTGCCGCCCTTCCATCGCGCGGATCCGATCGATCCGTTCCCGGGCCGCCGCTGCCGCCTCGAAGGGCTGACTTCACCACGTCTGGGTCCCAGTCCCGGGGGCGGACGCCCGCCACGCTCCACGCCATCAGCGTCACCAGCGCGGCGTCGGCCTCAGCCTCCGGCCCACCACGGAGCAGCTGGAGGAGGCGTGCACCGTCGGTGAGGAACCCGCTGGCACGGCCGGGGAACAGGGTGGCGACGGCGATGGCCAGGGACCCCAGCGCAAAGACCGCCGCCAGCTTCGGAAGCACGCCGGCCGGACCGGCTACCGCCGCCTCGGCCGATCCCGCGGCCAGCAGGAGGGCGCCCCCCCCGCTCCGGCAGCCAGGCTGGTCAGGGGACCGCCCGCCACCATGATCGCGGTCCGCCGCCGGAGCCTCTCGAGCCGGTCCGGAGTCGGACCTGTCGCCGCCAGCCAGCCCGCCAGCGACAGGCTCCGGTTCCAGCCCACCTGCACCCGGTCACCCTCGCGGGCCACCCGCAGCGGCCCGACGATGAACAGCAGGAACCGGAACCCCACCAGCCGTCCGGCCAGGAGGTGGCCGGCCTCGTGCACGGCGAGCACCGCCACGACCGCGCCCACCGCGCCGCCGAGGAGCAGCCCGCCGAGGATCTTCCAGGCCGTTGATGGTCCGTTGCGTTTCATGCTGGAAAATGGCAGCCCTCCGGCGGGACCCGCAAGAAACCCCGACGGGGAGCGTGCCCGGGATCGCGCGCCGCCGGTTGTCGGTTTCCGGTCACCGACCCATCTTCGGACCGGTTCCGGACCCCTCCTTCCTCCAAGGAGCCGCTCATGTCTGGCGACTCGGTCGAACCTCTCGACATCTCGTACACGCCCTCGGTGCGATGGGCCGGCGGTGCCCTGGTCCTGGCCGGCGCGATCCTGCTGGTGACCATCACGCTCTACGGCTTCGTGTTCGGCGCGCCCGCCGCGACCGACCCGTCGGTGGGCGTCACGACCCTCGACAGGGCGCACCACCTCGACGCCCACTGGGGCGGTCTCGCGGCCACGTGGGCGGCGGAGGTGGTGGCGTTCGTGCTGATGGCCGTGGCGGCGCTCACGCTGGTGGGCCGGACCGGTGGCGGCGGCCGGTGGCTGCCTCGCCCGGCGGCGTGGGCGCTGGTGGCCGTGGGCGGAACGCTCCAGGCGGTCATGTACGCGTTCATGCTCGGCGGCTACCCGCCGGCGGTTCGCGCCGTGGGGCCCACACCGGCGCTGCTCGAGGCCATGAACGGTGCGGCGGTGTTCCTGTTCAACGCGTCGAACGCGGCGCTTTCCTTCGGCATGATCGGGGTGTACGCAGCGGAGGCCCGGGAAGGCGTCCTCATGTCGAAGCGCGCCGGCTGGATCGGCGCGGCCCTCTACGTCCTGGCCGTCCTCGGCGCGGGCGCCACGGCCGCCCGCTTCGGGCTGGTGACGGCCACGCCGTTCGGGCTGCTCGGCCAGGCGCTCACGATCTTCGTTGGCGCCCGGCTGATGGGGTTCACCGGGCGCCGATGACACGCTTGGCGATCCGGTCCGGGCTCCGGAACGTCCAGGTGACCGACGAGGCGTCGCCGACCCACTCCCGGCGTGCGGGGAACGAGGAGACGCGCACCTTCGCCCCGCCCGCCCCGGGCCCGCGGTACATCATGCTGCGCGGATTCGCCGCCTACGCGGCCTGGAGGTGGTGGCCACCGTCCAGGACTAGCTGGGCGCCCATCGGGTGGTCCACAGCGAGATCCTCCTTCCGCGACACACCAGCGATGTGTACCTTACAGCGAGGCGTTAGTTACAGATAATGCATAAATGTAACTAACAGCTTCCCGTAAGTTACACTTATTGCAACCCGGAGCAGAGACCGGTGGGTGGGCGACTGATCCAGCGCACGTGGCGGTACGAGCCGCGGAGTCCGGCGCCGCAGAAGTACCGGCGCGCGTGCACGTACGAGGCGTATGTCCCCGATCCCCTGGAGGGTCTCGATCTGAGCCTGGATGGCGAGCTGGCCGGCGTCGTTTCCGAGGCGGAAGCGGCGGTGCAGCGCCTCAACGCCCTGGCGCGTCCGGCGCTGGCGCCGCTTGCCCGACTGCTGCTCCGCACCGAGTCCATCGCCTCGTCGAAGGTCGAGGGCATGCAGGTCGGTGCTCGCCAGCTCGCGCGGGCGGAGGCGAAGCTGGAGACCGGCGACAAGGCCGGCGGAACAGCCGTGGAGATCCTCGCCAATATCGACGCGATGCAACTGGCCATCGACGAAGCCACAGCGGCGTCACGGTTCGGGCGCTCGGAGCTCGAAGCGATTCACGCCCGCCTCATGGAGCGGGCCCCGGGTTCGGGCGTCGCCGGACGGGTCCGGGAAGAGCAGAACTGGATCGGCGGCAACGACTACAACCCGTGCGGGGCAGACTTCGTTCCGCCGCCGCCCGAGTTCGTCGCCGACCTCCTGGATGATCTGTTCGATGCCCTGAACGACGACCGTCTTCCGCCGTTGGTTCAGGCCGCCCTCGTTCATGCCCAGTTCGAGACGATCCATCCGTTCCACGACGGGAACGGCAGGACCGGTCGCGCCCTCATTCACGTGGTCCTGCACCGGCGGGGCATCGCCCCCGACTACGCGCCACCCATCAGCGTGGTCCTGGCCAATGGCCGGGATCGCTACATCGGGGCGCTGACGGGTTACCGCGAGGATGAGATCCCCGGCTGGATCGACCATTTTGCCGCCGCGACCACGACGGCGGCCGAGCTCGCATCCGGGTACCTGGAGGCCGTGGCGGAGCTCGCGGAGCGGTGGCGGACGGCGCTGGAAAGCCTGGCCAGCCCCCCGAGGTCCGACGCAGCCGCCTGGGCCATCATCGACGTGCTCCCCGCCCACCCCATCATCACGGCGCCGGTGGCGGCCGCCGCCACGGGTAGGGCGAAGCCCCGCGTCTATCAGGGCATCGAGAGTCTGGAAGAAGCCGGCGTGTTGATCCCCCTGTCGCAGAAGCGGCGGAACCAGTCATGGGAAGCAGCCGGACTGCTGCCCCTCCTCGAGCGGCTGGAAGCGGGAGTGCCGCCGGACCAGTAGACGACGACCGGAAACCGGCGTCGGCGTCGACGCGAGGACGGCGAAGGTCGCGAAGGTCGTGATCAGTCCGGTCATGGGCTCCTATCCGTTCGGTGTAGCTCTGTTGCGAGGTCTGTGATTGTCAGTCCGGTCCAGCCGGCCGCCCGGATCGGACCGCCCGGATCGGACCGATCGAATCGGCGGGTCCGGGCTCGCGGGCCTCACTCATTCTGGAGCTGCCCCAGGAGCCGGCTCAGCCGTTCCCGGCGCGGACGGAGCTCGCGTCGGACCGTCCGCTGGTTGATGCGCCAGATGACGGCGTAGACGATGATCAGGCCGACAAGGCTCGCGACGGTTAGGAGCGTGCCGGTCCCGAGGCCCAGGATGAAGAGGCTGATCCCGAGGGCGAGGGGCGCCAGGTACCACCAGAGGACGGATTCGAGCAGGCGGATCTGGGCGTCGACGCTGTCGCGCTCGAGCCGGACGCGCTCGGCTACGGGCAGGACCGCCGCGGAGGCATCGCCGGCCACGGAACCACTGCCGGACCGCGTGCGACGGAGCCACCAGACGATGAATGCCGACGCGACGACGACGATGGCGGCGCCGGTCCGCTCCAGCCACGCCGTGGCGGTGACGGCCTCGAAACCGAAGACCAGGATCACGACCACGGCCGCCAGCGTCTCCAGCCGGTCACGGCGCCGGATCGTGCGGTCGAAGTCGGCGGCTCGCCGCTCCGTCATCGCCACGAGCTCCTCATCGGTTGGACGGTCCCGGTCGTTCACATCCTGACGGTTCCAGGCGTCCCGGTAGGCGTCCAGTGTCATCGTTCCTCCTCCAGCCAATCGGCGAGCTTCTTTCTGATCCTGTGGAGCTTGACCCCCACGTAGTTCTCCGTGATGCCCAGGACCTCGGCCATCTCGGCGTAGGGGCGCTCGTCCAGGTGCATCAGGACCAGTGCCCGATCGGTCTCGTCGAGCCGGTCGATGGCGGCATAAAGCCGCTCCACGCGACGACGCCGCGTCGCCGCTTCCTCCGGCCCCGGGACGTCTGCGCCCATGACCGGGTCATCGGCATCGAGGCGGGCGTCGGTCCGGATGTTCCGCTTCCGGTCCCGGTCGAGGGCCGTGTTCAGCGCCACCCGGTAGAACCACGTGTCGAGCGAGGCTTTCCCGTCGAACGACTCCAGGGAGCGCCAGGCTTCGAGGAGGATTTGCTGGTAGAGATCCCGTTCGTCCTCCGGGTCAGTCCCGTAGACCCGGCAGATCTTCTGCAGCCGGGCCCGGTTCGCCCGGACCATCTCGAGGAAGGTTTGTCGACGATCGGTCATGCCCGCTCCGCGTTCGACAACTCGTCTGTTCCTGATGTCCATGAGGATTAGTCGCACAGGCTGGACGTTTCTTACAACGCGGTTGTGCAGGATGGGTGCGAGAGTCGCAGGGTGGTCCGGCACTCAGCGCCCGGCTCGTGGCCTGGCGACTTCGACTAAAGCCGCCCCACCAGCCTCGCCGTGTACTCGCCGCCCCCCGTCGCCGTGAACGCGACCCGTCCGAGGCGGTCGATCACGTAGACCACGGCCGGGTGGGTGATCTCGCCGGTCAGCTCGTCGCGGGCGATGTTGACCTCCCAGGCCTCGAGGGTCTCCAGGACCTCGTCGATCCCGCCGCTCAGCACGTGCGCGTCGGGTCCCAGCCCCCACTGCATGGCCACGTGGGGCAGCCGTGCCGGGCGGTCGCGCCAGGGGTCGACGGTGACCACGACGACGGCAGGCCGGTCGGTGTCCGGGTCCTCGTCGGCGATCCGCTGTGCGTCGAGGACGTCCTTCACCAGCACGGGGCACACGGTCTCGCAGTGGGCGAACGCGAAGGTCACGAGGACGGGTGTGCCCCGGTCCATGTAGCGGGCGAGGTCGAAGGTCTCGCCGGACTGGTCGGTCAGCCGGAGCGCGGTGGGCGCCCGGTGGTCGGTCCGGGGGTGGTCGGCGGGCGATTGGTCGGGTGAGGCGACGAGGGGCGGCCCGGGCTCCGTCGCCTCGGCCACCCTCACGCCGGCCCCAACAATTCCTGCGAACAGAACCAGAGCGGTCGCCCCCAGCACGAGGCGGCCGGGCAGGGAGCCGGCCACGCGGCGGAGCGCGCGGCCCGTGGCCCGTCGCCAGCCGATGAGGAGGACGCCGGCCATGGTCACGGGCTGGCCGATGAGGAGCGACCACCCCTCGGCGTCCGGGAGCCCGGACTCTGTGCTGCCGAAGCA
>JBPRGE010000104.1:0-18612 GCA_051418035.1 Candidatus Longimicrobiales bacterium M2_2A_002 | reverse complement strand
TCGAGGTTCTCCTCGGCGGTGAGGTCGTCGTAGAGCGAGAACTTCTGGGACATGTACCCGAGGAGCGGCCGGATCCGGTGTAGGTCCCGCCGGATGTCGAGCCCGGCGACGCGGGCGGTGCCGGCGTCGGGCGGCAGGATCCCCGTCAGCATTCGGATGGTGGTGGACTTGCCGGAGCCGTTCGGCCCGAGGAACCCGAACACCTCGCCCCGTTCCACCGCAAACGAGACGTCATCCACGGCCACGAAGTCACCGAATCGTCGGGTGAGCCCGTCCACGTCGATGGCGGCCCCATGCTCGGTCTCGGGGACGGCTGGGGGGGGCGTTATGGCCGGGCCGGTGCTGCTGCCGGCGAGGATCGAGACGAACACGTCTTCGAGGCCCGGCTCCACGCAGCGCGCCGTGTCGACCTGGATGCCGCTGGCCCGAAGCCGACCCTCCACCGCCCGGTAGGCCTCCCGACTGTCCAGGAGCGCGTGAATCGAGCGGCCGAAGACCTGGGCGTCCCGAACTTCCGGGTCGCCTCGAAGGACATCCAGGGCGTGCAGTTGGTCGGCCGTCCGTATGTCCGCCATGTGCCCACCGAGCTTGGCCTTCAGTCCGTCCGGCGTATCCACGTCCAGCAGGCGGCCCTCGTGCATGAAGGCTACTCGGCCGCAGCGCTCGGCTTCGTCCATGTACGGGGTGGCGACCACGACCGTCGTGCCGGCACCTGCGAAATCGAAGACGATCTCCCAGAAGTCGCGACGGGACAGGGGATCGACGCCCGTGGTGGGCTCGTCGAGGAACAGGACATCCGGGGTGTGGATGAGCATGGTGGTGAGGGCGAGCTTCTTCTTCATTCCCCCGGAGAGGTTCCGGGCGAGCCGGTCCTGGAACGGCGACAGCCGGCTGAAGTGCAGAAGCCGGTCGGCCCGGTCCCGCCTCGCGGTGCGGGAAACACCATGGATGTCGGCGAAGAACTCGATGTTCTCGGCCACCGTGAGCCCACCGTAGAGAGAGAACTCCTGGGACATGTACCCGACCCGCTCCGCGATGCGGTCCGCCTCGCGGACGGCGTCGAACCCCAGGACGGATGCGCTGCCGGCTGATGGCGTGAGAATGCCGCAGAGCATCTGAATGAGCGTCGTCTTTCCCGCGCCGTCGGGGCCCACGATCCCGAAGATCTCCCCGCGGGGGATGTCCAGCGACAGGTCCTGGACCGCCGTCAGCTCGCCGTACCGCCGGGCGAGGTCCCGGGTCCGGATCGTCACGCCCGCCGGCCTGTCGCTCGACCTCGGTGCATCCGCGGCCGTTCCGGTCATCACCATGGCGCGGATCCCGGCCACGCGGCTCCAGGGTCCCAGCGGATCCAGGCATCGGCCGGGAACCCGTCCTTGAGAACGCCGGAGGGGTCATGGACCCGGATGGCAACCTCGTAGACCAGGGTTGTGCGTTCATCCGGCATGTGCACGTCCCGCGGCGTGAACTCGGCTTCGCTGGCGATCCGCTCGACAACGCCCGGGAATGCCCGCTCCGGGAACGCACCCACGAACACGCGAGCCGAATCGCCGACCTGGACCCGGCCGGCGGTATCGAGAGGCAGGTACACCTTCAGCCGTCCGCCCCCGGATTCACGAACCGACACGAGGGGATAGCCGGGCCCGGCGATCTCGCCCTGGCGTACCAGGACCTCGGATACGACGCCGTCGATCGGGGCGACGACCACCGTCTCGTCCAGCTCGATTTCCGCCGCGCGCACCCTCGCGGCCTCCGCCTCCGCCCGCTTTCGGGCCAACTCTTCCGCGGCCCGGGCCGCGCGGAGCTGGCTCTCGAGCTGTTCGACCGCGGTCCCGGCCTGCTCGGCCACCTGGCGGGAGACCGCTTCCCGTTCGAGGAGCCGACCGTAGCGATCGGCCTCCCGCTTTGCCTGCTCGAGTCGACTGCCCAGCCCGTCGGCCTGCCGGGCCGCGGAGACCACTGCCTCCTGCGCCGCGGCCGTAGCCGCGCGGGCGGCCGTCAGCCTGGCCGTCTGAGCCCGACTGTCGAGGACGGCCAGCGTGTCCCCTTCCCGGATCCGCTCCCCTTCCCGGGCCGAAAGCCGCACTACCCGACCGCCGGTACCGCTGGAAGGACGGACCGCCCTGAGCTCCAGTCGGCCGCTGGCGGAAGACATCCCGGGAGCGGCCGCACGTTCCGTCGAGCTGTCGTACGCCCATACGCCCGCCGCGCCCAGCACCGACACGGCAAGAAATCCGATAACCAGCTTCCCCCAGTGGCGGTTCATCCTCGATCTCCTTTCGGCTCCCGAAGCGTGGCGTCGGCCGGCAGGCCGAGGACCCGCTTCAGCTCGATCAGGGTGGTGCGATAGGCGTGGATGGCCCGGAGTCGGTCGGTCCGGGCGCGGGTCAGCTGGGCCTCGGCCTCGAGGACATCGAGCTGAATGCCCACGCCGTTGGCATAGCGATCCTCCGCGATGGCCAGTGCCTCTTCCGCCCTGACCGCGTTCGCCGTTCTCTCGTCCACTTCATCCAGGATGGTGACCAGCTCCCGTTGGTGGGCACGGGCGGCGACGAGAGCGGTGAGTACCGTCTGCTCCGCCTCTGCCCGCGCCTGCGCGGCACCGGCTTCGGCGCTGGCTGCGGCTCCGTCTGCCCGCCCCCCGTCGAACACCGGCCATGACACGGAGACCCCGCCCATGAGCTCCAGGCCCCAGCCGTTCTCCGTGGTCAGCAGCTCCGGATTCAGCGCGTAGCCGCTCAGGAACAGCCCGATGGCCGGGCGCCGCTCGGCTCGAGCCACGCGCCGCCTCGCTTCAGCGGCCTCAGCCACGCTCGACAGCGCCCGCAGGTCGGGCCGGTCCCGGCGAAGTCGTTCGGCAAGGTCGGACGGGTCCCACCCGGTGATGGGCGGCTGCGAGTCCGGGCGCAGCTCGCCCATCACGGGGGGAGCCCGTTCCGGGGTAATGCCGATGATGGCTGCGAGCCGTTCGCCGGCGCTCGCTGCCGCGATCTCGGAGGAACGGACGCCCAGCTCGGCTTCGCTGACACGGGTCTCCGCTCTGAGGACGTCAAGTCGAGCCACCGTTCCCTCGTCATAGTGAGCCCGGGCCACACCCAGAGCCCGCCCGAGAACGGCGGCGCCCTGTTCCGCCACCGCCACCAGCGACCGGGCCAGGAGCGCGTCGTAGTAGGCACGTGCGATGGCCGCCGTCAGCTCCACCTCCACCTGGGATCGGCCCCACCGCGCCGCGTCCGCGGCCGACCCGGCCGCGTCCCTGGCGGCCGTCAGCCGCCCGGACGTATACAGTGGCTGCTCCGCCCGCAGGCCGGCGAAGTAGGTATCGGTGTCGAGGAGCGCGAATCCGCCGAGGCCGCCGAGATCGACGGCCGGAGGGTCCTGATACCGGAGGTACCCGGCCTGGGATGTCACGGCGGGCAGTGCCGCCGAGCGGGCGATGTCCGCTCGCCCGTGTGCGACTCGAAGGCGAGCGTCGGCCGCGACGAGGGAGGGGCTCCGCTCACGCCCGATCTCCAGCGCCCCGGCAAGGTCCAGCGAGTCCTGCTGTGCCGCCGCACCGGAGACGCCGCCGCTCACCAGGACGAGTGCCATCGACAATCCGCGCCACCAGAATCGCAAGCCCCGCGGTCGGGACGCGGTCGTCTCTGCGGGTGCGGCTCCAACGCGATGTCCTGTCTTCGGTCGTGTCATCGGGTCCCTGCACTCATCGTCTGTCGCGCTGCCTGTCCTGTCGGAAACCTGTCGGAGGATGGGAAGCCCGGCATGAAGCGGGGGTGAGGCCGCCATTAACGTCCGTTCACGGCGTCACATGCGTTCGAGCAGGAACTCCGGTGTGTACCGGGTGAGCATCCCCGCCAGGACCGTGAACTTGCCGGTGACGAGGAGGATCCCCATGACAATGAGGACGGCCCCACCGGCCCGGTTCACCCACGGGATCCAGCGCCGGAACTTCTGGAAGAACACGAAGAACCGGCCGAGCGCCGCCGAAGCGAGCAGGAAGGGGACGGCGAGGCCGGCCGAATAGGCCGCCAGCAGGCCCACGGCCTGCCCGGTCGTCCCCTCGATGGCGGCGAGCGTCAGGATGCCCCCCAGGATCGGGCCCACGCACGGGGTCCAGCCCGCGCCGAAGGCGACGCCCACGCCCACACTACCGGCGTACCCGGTGGGCTTCTCGGCCAGGTGGAGGCGCCAGTCGCGACTCATACCGGGGATCCGAAGCAGGCCCAGCATCTGGGCGCCGAAGGCCAGGAGGACCACGCCGCCGATGCGCTGGAGCCAGACGCCCTGGGTGCGGAGCAGGCCCCCCAGGAGACTCGCCGAGGCGCCCAGCCCGATGAAGACCAGACTGAAGCCGAGGACGAAGAGGGAGCCGTGCAGCAGCACGGATCGACGGACCCGGGCCTCGTCGGTCATCTCGTCCAGCCCCATCCCCGTGAGGAAGGACGCGTAGCTGGGCACCAGGGGGAGCACGCACGGCGAGAGGAAGCTGAGCAGACCGGCGCCGAAGGCCATGGCGAGGCCGATTGCCTGGGGGTCCACGGTCAGACGCCTCCCACGGGCGGTGTGCGCCTCCCGCGCCCAACCGCGGCGCAGGGAAACCGGTGAATGTCCACGTGCGTCATCCTCCGAATCCAGGATTCAGGTCCCGGATGATGGGGAGGAGCGCATGAACGGGGTCTTAAATCCGCATGAAGCGTCATTCACGCCTCGCGGTCCGGGCCGGCAACGCGTGAATCCACCTTCATGGCCGGTTCACCGCCATTTCAGGCGACGGTCACCATCCTTGAGGCACGACAGACATGCTCCTGGCCAAACCAACAATGGAGGAACGGTCATGAAAGCAACGGACCCGGTATGCGGGATGAAGGTGGATCCAAAGACGGCCGCCGCCGAGGTGGAGTACGAAGGGAAGACCTACTACTTCTGCTCCGAGGGGTGCCGGAAGTCGTTCGAGGAGGATCCGGAGAGGTATCTGACATGAGCCGCATCGCATTGCTGACCCTCGTTACGTTGACGACGGTAGCTGTCGCGGCGTGCGGCACGGGAGAAAGGGAGACGGCCGAAACGGCGCAGAGGACCTCGCTGTCGGACCCGCCGCCGGTCGAGCAGGAGCTACCCCCGACGCCTCTGGAGGCCGAGGTGGCGTCCCGTGACCTGGGCACCGTCGGTATCGCCGACGGCCTGGTGGAGACCGCGTTCTCGGTCACCAACTCGGCCGACGAGCCCACCGAGCTTGCAGCGGCCTATACGTCGTGCATGTGCACCGAGGTCACGCTCGAGTTCCAGGACGGCTCCGTGGCGGGCCCGTTCGGGATGCCCGGGCACGAGCTCCCGGTGACGTTGACCCGGACGTTGGCCCCGGGGGAGACGTTCACCGCACGGGCGACCTTCGATCCCATGGCCCACGGGCCGGATGCGGTGGGCCCGGTACAGCGAGCGATCGCGCTCCACTCGGGCAACGGAGGAATGCTTCAACTGGACTTCTTCGTCAACGTGGTGAAGGAGGTAAGCGAGTGACGTGCGGGAACGCTGGACCCTCCTGAGCGGCTGCACCATACGGGTGGTTGCATGCCAAAGCGGCCGGCGGTCAGAGGATGACCGTCGGCCGCTCTTTTGATGGGTCTCCCGGTCACATGGTGGCGAGGACCGACAGCCCCATGATCACGACACCGGCGCCCAGCACCAGCCGCACACGGTGTCGGTGGTGCACGTTCCAGTGCGCCAGCCGCCGCAGGAGCGACGGTACGGTCGCAGCGACGATGATCCCCAGGAGCGGGAGCACGAAGATCACGTTGTAGAGCACCAGGTAGCCGTAGCCGACCCATCGGCTGGGCTGTGCCGCCAGCAGCGAGAGCACCGCCAGGTAGACGGCCCCGCTGCACGGGACGGTGCAGAGGCCGATGAGGAACCCGCCGGCGAGCAGCGCGGGAACGGTGCCCTTCTTTGCCGCCGTCCGGGCCATGTCGGCCACGGCGGGCGGTGCATGGAGCTGCCACCGGGAGTCGGGCAGGAAGTAGTCCTTCAGCATCCACAGGCCCATGAGGATAGCGGCCAGGGCCGCCACCCGGGCGGGCCAGTGGTCGTCAGCCAGGGACTCGAGCCCGCCCAGGATGCCGGCCCCGAGGGCCAGGTAGGTCAGGAAAATGGCCACGACGAAGACGGAGCCGCGGAACACGATGCGCCGGCGGAGCGCGCGAACGTTGGACTGGTCCGGACGCAGGGAGGCCAGCAGCGCGGTGATCAGCAGCAGGAGGACGGTGAACGCGCACGGATTGATGGCGTCCACGGCCCCGCCGACCAGGACGGTCCCGAGGGTGAGCTCCGGCAGGTAGCCCTGTACGGAGAGCGGCGGCGCGGTCGGGTGCCAGAACCCGGCGATCCCGGCCGCGCCCGCCGCCACCACGCCGAGCCCCGTCCAGACCAGGAGGCGCCGGAACGAAGCTTGTTGCGCCATGTCAGGCCTCCTCGACGACCAGAGACCCGATCATGGTGGGGTTCGCCCGCCCGCCGCAGCAGATGTCGCAGTAGAACTCGTAGGTGCCGGGCTCCATGGGCGTGAACGTGGCCGACGCGGTATCCCGGGCCGGTGCGATGATGTTAACGCCGAACTCATCGATAGCGAGCTGGTGCTTCCCGCCGCCGTCCAGGTGGAAGGGCCCGTCGAGGCTCGTCAGCCGTAGCGTCACGGGTTCCCCGGCCCGTACCCGGATCTCCGGGGTGTCGAACCCTTTCATGTCGATGGCCACATCGATGACATCCGGGTCGGGGGCCGGCAGTTCCACTGCCGACCACGGACCCACGAGATAGGCCGTCAGCCCGCCGACCACAGCGAGCAGGAGCGCGAAGATCGCGCGTTTCAGGTTCGAGGTCCGGATTCTGGTTTCGGATGTCATTGGTTCCTCCCATGTATGTGTCGCTCAGTCTCACAGCACCCGCCTCCGCCTCTGCTACCGCGGGAGCCGGATCGACCGGGGCTGCAGCCGCAGTGCGACCCGCCGCGGATTCGACTGACGAGGACCTGCCCGCCGATGAAGACGGCCAGGAATGCAATGAGGCCAAGGAATGAAGCCATAGTTCGTCTACGCGGTTCGTTGCTCGCTGTCGTGCCGATGTCCTGGCGAAGGCGGCGGATCGAGCCAGAGCCGGGCTTCGGCGACCTCTCGCGCCATGGCGCTCTGGAGTCGATCGATCTCGGCCCCGCACAACCCCGCCTCCCGGCTTGCGGCCGCCACTGCGTACGGCAGGGCTGCCAGCTGCTCGAGGGCCGCAGCGACATCGTCGCATTGGTGCCGGAGTATGGAGATCTCGGCCGCGATGCGGACGCTGATCCGGTGCGGCTCGGCCCACCCCAGGACGCGGAGAAGCAGGGCCCGACCGAGAACCCGGCAGTCGGTTCCGGGCCTGCCAGGTCGCGCACAGGCGCGCTGCACACGGTCCGCGAAGGCGTCGAGAGGAAGCGCGCCGACCCGGGGCAGACGGCTCACCGGCACGGTCGCGGAGATCCCGTGGGACAGGATCGAACGGCGTCCCGGGTCCGGGGGACAGTCCACAACCGCGTCATGGTCGGCGCCCGGCCCGAGATAGCGCTCCGGGTCCTCAGAGAACCGGGCCGCGCACCCCGGGCAGCAGAAGTAGACGACGGCGTCCCCCACCCGCTGGTGCGCCCGGGCCTCCTCCCACTCGAAGCACATGCCGCAGACCGGATCCCGGACCGTCACGTCGCCCCCTCGCGTCCCGGTCCGCTAGCCCGGTGTGGGCCGGTCGAGCGGCACGGCTGCGTCGGCCCCTTCGCTGGAACCGGAGGACCGGAGCCAGCCGGCGAAGACCTTCCCCAGGACCAACGCACCGCCGAGGAGTAGAACCAGCGGAGCCAGCCAGACGACGAGGTTGAATCCCTCCTTCGGCGGATCCAGCAGCACCCACTGCCCGTACTTGCTGACGAAATAGGCGAGAACCTCCTCCTCCGAGTCGCCCGCCTCCAGGCGCTCGCGCACGACAGCCCGCATCTCCACGGCGAGCTCTGCGGGCGAGTCCAGGATCGAAAGCTGCTGACAGACGGGGCAGCGGAGCTGTCTGGCCACGCGCACGTACGACCGCTCGAGGGCTTCGTCCCTTGCAGCCGCCGGCGCGGTCGGCGGCGGGGCCGACGCTCCGGACTGCGAGACGGCGTCGGACGCCGCCACGCCTACCGGTACCCCGCTCAGGGCCAGGAGCCCCATGAGGAGCCAGCCTCTCATGATGGTGCCTCCTGCCGGGTGCCAGCGGGTGGGTCGCCCCGGAGCATCGCGTCCACCTGGGCCGCGATCAGCTGATCGTTCACCGGGCCGATGTGCTTGTGGACCACCACCCCCGAGGCGTCGATGAAGAACGTTTCCGGGATCCCGTAGACGCCGAAGTCGATGGCCGTCCGGGTCTTCGGGTCCATCACCTGGATCCAGCCGCCGCCGTGCTTCTCCAGGTACGTGATGGCGTTGGCCCGCGTGTCCTGGTACAGGACGCCCACG
Organism: Candidatus Longimicrobiales bacterium M2_2A_002; assembly: GCA_051418035.1. Lineage (GTDB taxonomy): Bacteria > Gemmatimonadota > Gemmatimonadetes > Longimicrobiales > RSA9 > JAWVYT01. The sequence continues at coordinate 10,108 of JBPRGE010000104.1, read as the reverse complement.
AGCTCCACGGGCTCGTCGCGGTACCGCTCGTGGGCCCGGACCAGCGCAGGGTGCTCCTGCTTGCACGCCAGGCACCAGGACGCCCAGAAGTTCACGATCACGGCCTTCCCCCGGAGGTCGCTCAGCGCCACGGAATCGGGCGCGTCGAGGCGCGGAAGCCGGAACTCGGGTGCCGGCTCGCCCACCAGCGGGCTCGGGATCAGCGATGCGTCCCGGGTCAGCCCGAAGCCGAACAGGCCCACCAGGGCCACCACGACCGCCATGCCTGCCGCCTTCAGCCAGACCATGCTTCCACCTCCTCCCGCTCACGGTTCCTCGCTCGTGCGAATGCGGGCAGCCGGAGCCGGTTCGGCCAGAGTGCTACCACGGCCCCGGCGGCCATGATGTAGGTGCCGATCCAGAGCCAGACCATCAGGGGAGTGACCACCACATGGAAGGTCGCACTGGACCCGTCGTTCTCGAACGCCAGCAGGTTCACGAACAGGTCCCGGGCGGCCGAGCTGCGGACCGCCGGCGTCGGGATCGGGTCTTCCCGCGTCGGATAGTAGTTCTGCCGCGGGGCCAGCTCGGCCACGGGGCGGCCCTGGCTCAGGACCGTCAGGGTGGTGCCGACGCCGAACCGGTGGGGTTCCTCCTCCGCCCAGACATCGTCCAGGCGGACCTGGTAGGGGCCCGCGGTCAGCACCTCGCCCGTCCGCAGGGTCGCTTCCAGCTCCGTCTTCGAGTTCCACGACGCGGTCACCGCCACGGCCAGCACCACCACACCGGTGTGGACGATATAGCCGCCGTAGCGACGGCGGTTGGCCGCAACCAGACGGCCCAGGGCGTGGATGGGACCGGCGCCTTTCCGGACCAGTACCGCCATGCCGTGTCCGACCTCGAGGAGCATGGCGGTAAGGGCGAAAGCCGCCAGACCGTAGGTCACCAGCGCCCAGACGCCCCGAGCACCGAGGAGCGCTGCAGAGACCGCAGCAATGACGGCGGTCACCACGGGCCACCGGATCCGTCGCAGGACTCCCCGTCCGCTGTCACTCCTCCACGGGAGCATCGGCCCCACGCCCATCAGAAAGAGCAGGACGGCGAACAGGGGCACCGTCATGGCGTTGAAGTACGGTGGGCCCACGCTGACCTTGTCGCCCCGCGTGGCTTCGACCACGAGGGGGAAGAGGGTGCCGAGCAGGACGGTGAACGTGAGCGCCACGAACACCAGGTTCCCCACCAGGAACGCCGCCTCCCTCGAGAACAGGCTGTTCAGCGAGCCCGGCCGCTTCAATCCTGGCGCCCGCCAGAGCAGCAACGCAGTCGAGACGATCAAAACCACGCCCAGGAAGCCCAGGAACAGCGGGCCGATGAGCGAGTCCGTGAACGCGTGCACGCTCCCGACCACGCCAGATCGCGTCAGGAACGTCCCGAGTATGGTGAGGGCGAAGGTGGCCGTGATCAGCGTCACGTTCCAGCCGCGGAGCATGTCGCGCCGCTCCTGGACCATCACGGAATGCAGGAACGCCGTGCCGGTGAGCCACGGCATGAGCGACGCGTTCTCGACGGGATCCCACGCCCAGTAGCCGCCCCAACCCAGGACCTCGTAGGCCCACCATCCGCCGGACACGATTGCGATGGTCAGGAACGCCCACGCCACGAGCGTCCAGCGCCGGACGGCCCGCGTCCACCAGTCGTCCGTCCGTCCGGTGATCAGTGCCGCGATGGCGAAAGCGAACGGGACCGAGAAACCCACGTACCCGATGTACTGGGCCGGTGGGTGGATCGCCATCAGGGGATGATTCTGCAGAAGCGGATTCGGCCCGGGTCCATCCGTGGGAACGGGCCATACCTCGGCGAACGGGTTGCTCGGACCGATCAGCATGACCAGGAAGAAGACGCCGATCCCCAGCAGCGTCGCGTTCACGTATGGCATCTGGTCGGTCCAGCGGTCCCGGTACAGCCAGGCGACCAGGGCGGTGAAGATCGCCAGCAGCCACATCCAGAACAGGATCGAACCTTCGAGGGCTGACCACAGGGAGATGATGGTCACCAGGAGCGGCGTTCCCCGGCTCCCGACCCGGGCCACATAGTGGATGCTGAAGTCGTGGGTGATGAGCGCGTATTCCATCAGGACCACGGCCAGCGTCACCAGCCCGGCCACCGCGTACGCGGCCCGCGTTCCGCTCCGGATCAGACCCTCGTGTCGCGTCCGCCCCCCCCAGATGGACGCCCCGGTGCCGTACAGTGCAGCCCCGAGACTCAACACCAGAGCCGCGTAGGCGATCGTTCCAGTCAAAGCCCCCTCCTTGTTGGTCGTCTCCCAGGGACGAATCGAAGATGACGGCCGGCCCATGAATCGGGCGTGAATCCGGCATGAAGCTGGATTCATCCCGGTGCTGGCGCGGTAATGAACCGTCGTTCATCCTCATCTCACGTTCCGTTCAGACGGAGTCGGCCATGATTGGGGCACTGCCGACTACCCGAAGGATGGTTTCATGAACGCACGGTGTGACCGGGTGGAAATCCCCGGGAAGCGTCAGGAAGAGGTGCTGGCCGTGCTGGCTCGGCTGGAAGCGGACGTGGCCTGGCTGGCGGAGAACTGGGACCGCCTTGGCATGGACGGCTGCCTGGACCGTCTCGCGGAAGCGCGGGAGGTTCTTGCAGCAGTCGGGACGGCGTTGCTACGCGATCACTTCGTCGAGGTCCTCGCCGGGGGCTCCGCCGAACCGGGGGATCTCGAGCGGATCCTCGATCTCATGTACCGGATTCCCGGTGGCCCTCCAGGCCCGAGAAGCGGGGCAGGGGCGGGGCTCCACGCACCCGGATGAACACGGCGGGCCGCCCGCCGGGTCGGCGAACGGCTCGCCGTGCGGTTGTGCCCCGCTCCAGGGCGGTCAGTTCAACTGGTGGGGCAGGGGGTGGAGTGGACCGGCGACAACCTCTGCCTGGTATCGGTGTCCGGACGCCCCTCCCGCAAACGCGATCCGGCCGACGATCTCGTCGGTGCTGAGGCGGTCCGGGTTGTAGTAGACGGCCCCCTGGCCGGTCCGGTGGTCGATGAAGACCTGCCCCACACCGTCCAGCGTGATCAACGCGTTGTGGATCCTGTTCGCGCAGTTGACGCACCCCATCCCGTTGATCGCCAGGCGGAGCCCGCCCCGGAGTGATTCATCAGCGGGGGCCTCATCGGGCTCCAGCCGCGGGACGTTGCATCCGTGCGTACGCTCGTTCTCCATTACTCCCCCTTCGACAGTTCGGTTTCCGTTCGCTCCGGTCCAGGAACGCGCGCGGCGTGGAGCGCGCGCATCCTCTTCAGGAGCTCGTCCTCATCGATCTCGCCCCTGGCGAACCGCTGGCGGAGGAGCTCCTCCGCCTCCACCATCTGGCGGGTTCCGGTTCTGGCCTCCCTGCGTTCGGCGAACAGGCGCCAGAAGGCCCAGCCGAGCACAATGAAGGCGGCGATCCAGAAGAGCCACCAGGCCCAGTGCATCCCCATGTACAGGCCCTGGCGGTGCCACGGCTCGCCTTGCTGCAACAACAGATACGCTAGTGTCATCGGGGCCTCCTTCAGACCAGGGCCAGGGCGCCTTCGTCGCCCGTTCGGATTCTGGTCACGCGCTCGATGTCCGAGACGATGATGATCCCATCGCCTGGATGCCCGGTGCGGGCCGCTCCGGTGATGACGTCCACGATGCCGTCCGACGCGTCATCCTCGCAGACCACCTCGACCTTGGACTTCTCCGTGTAGGTCGCTCCTTCCTCGAACGACACGCGGAAGTCTTCCGGATCTACGCCCGCCCCGAGGGAGTGGACGTGACAGATCAGGAGCCGGGCTACCCCGGCCTGGTCCAGTGCCTTCACGACCGCCTGCACCCGGTCGGTTCTCACGATCGCCTTGATCTCTTTCACGGCCCGCCTCGCAGTTGGGGTGATCCTCTCGCGACTGCCGGAAGATGGCGGGCGGCCCGTGAAACGGGCGTGAAGTGGAAATGAAGGCTGATTTAGGTCGGACCGGGCGTCGTCTGCGGCGTGCTGATCAGGGGGACCGGGGGAGCGTGACGACGAGCTCCGCGCCTCCTCCCTCACGATTGCGCGCCGCTGCGCTGCCGCCATGGACGTCCGTGATGGCCCTGACAATGGACAGGCCCAGGCCGGTGCCGGAAGTCTCGGCGTGGTGGGTCCGGGACAGGTCCGCCCGGTAGAAGCGCTCGAAGATGCGACCCAGGTCCTCCGGGGGGAGGCCCGGGCCCGTATCCGCCACCCGGATCACCACCTCGTCGGGCTGGCCTCCAATGACGACCTCGACCCGTCCGTTCGAGGGCGTGAACTTGACGGCGTTGTCCACCAGGTTCCACAGCAGCTGGTCCAGCAGACCGGGGTCGAAAATCCCTTCGGTGTCCCCGGCGCTCTCCAGCGTGAGCGCCACCTGCTTGTCCTCCGCTTTCCGGCCGAGCCGGTCGACCACTCGCTCCGCACGACTGGCCACGTCCGCACGTTGGAGCCGCGGCTGCATGACGCCGGCATCGGAGCGAGCCAGGGTCAGGAGGTCCTCGGCCAGCTGCGACAGCCGCTCGACCTCCTGGAGGTTGCTTGCCAGCACCCGGCGATACTCGTCCTCGTCCCGTCGACGCCGGAGCGCCAGCTCGATCTCGCCGCGCAGCGCTGTGAGGGGACCGCGGAGCTCGTGACTCGCGTCGGCGGTGAACCGGCGCTGGGCCTCGAACGCGCGGTCGAGGCGCCCCAGCATCGTATTCAGTACCCCGACCAGCCGCTCGTATTCCCGGATGTCGGCGTGCGCATCGATCCGCTGGTCCAGCGTCCGGGCCTCCATGGACTCGGCCTGGTCGATGATCTCGCTCACGGGCTTCACCATCCGCCGGGCCAGCCACCAGCCGCCCCCGAACGTGGCCAGGCCCAGGAGCGCGGTCAGAGTGCCAAGGGCTTGGATCAGGCGCGCCACGATCTCGTTGCGGCTCTCGAGTGGGGCGGCCACCTGGAGCACGTGGCGGGCGTGCAGAGGGCCCAGTCGCTCGAGGGGGTAGTAGAGGGAGCGGACCGGGATGCCCAGGTACTGCTGCTCCGTTATGACCATGCGGCCGGCGGATGCCCGGTGGAGGGCCGTCGTGTCCAGCGGCAGGTCCTGCGTCACGAACTGGCTCCGGAGCAGGCTCTCGCCGTCGGCGTTCCAGATCTGGGCGAACCGGTTCAGCTCCCGGACCTGGGTGGCCTCTTCCGGGGTCAGCTCCCATTCGTGAAAGTGCATCTCCCCGCCCGGCGCGTCGGTCACGGATGCTGCCTGAATCGACGCCACGTTGAGCAGGTTCGCGTTGAGCTCCCGGTCGAGGAACTCGCGCATCGCGAGGACCACGAGCAGGGACAGGACAACCATGGTCGCCGTCATGGCCACGGCCGAGCGGACGGCCAGGCTCAGGCGCAGCGACCGCATCAGTCCTCGCTCTCGTAGCCGGCCTCGAAGATGTAGCCGACACCGCGAACCGTATGGACCAGCGGGTCGCCCAGCGCCCGAAGCTTCTTGCGCAGGTTGCCCACGTGCACGTCCACCACGTTGCTCATCGGGTCGAACTGGAGATCCCAGACCTTCTCCAGCAGCTCGGTCCGCCGGACCACTTCCTCGGGGCGCAGGATGAAGTACTCCAGGAGCTGGTACTCCTTCGGCGTCAGGTCCAGGTCCTTCCCGGCCCGGGTCGCCGTGTGCTTGAGCCGGTCGAGCTCCACGTCCTGGTAGATCAACCGTTCCTGCCTCGCCGACCCGCCCCGGCGGAGCAGCGCCCGCACCCGGGCCAGCAGCTCGTCGAAGCTGAACGGCTTGGTCAGGTAGTCGTCAGCGCCGGCGTCCAGCCCCCGGACGATGTCCTCCTTCGTGTCCCGGGCGGTCAGCAGCAGGACCGGCACGGACTTCTCGCGCTTGCGGAGGTCCCGGACGATCTCGAACCCGCTCTTGCCCGGGAGCATCACATCGAGAATCGCCAGGTCGTAGTCGTAGACGGCCGCCTTCAGGCTCCCATCCTCGCCGTCGTGGGCGACGTCGACCGAGTATCCCTCCTCCCGCAGCCCCTGCTCCACGAAACTCGCCACCTTCTTGTCGTCTTCCACCACCAGGATTCGCATGTGCCCTCCAGGGTCGTAGGGGACTCGCCGTTCGCGGCTAACATAAGGCCGTTCACGGGTCCCGCGAGGACTATGAACGGACCTTAATGCTGCTTTCACGGGTTCCTCACGGGAGAAGGCTTACCATCTCGTCAAGCGAACGCGACAGCGCTCACTGGACGGACGGACACAGCTTTGGAGGCGACGATGGCCAGACGGGACCGGAGGCGGGCGGCACGGAAGGGCAAGCGGGGGAAGAGCTGGAAGGACTCGGGCCTGGTCTGGCTCGGTGGCGGAGCGCTGCTGCTCGCCCTGGCTATCGTTCCCGCCATGAACTTCTCCCCGGCCGATCATCACCCCGAGCCGAGAGCGGACGCACACGAGCGGCACGTGGTGGCCGGCGCCCAGTACGCATCCTACCCGCGCGTCGCCGCGATCTACAACCGGGTTGCAGAAGTGCCGCAGGTGATCGACGGGATCTACTGCTATTGCGCGTGCTCCGAGCATTCGGGGCACTACTCGCTCCTCGACTGCTACAAGGACGCGCACGCGGCCCGCTGTGATGTCTGCCTTTCCGAGGCCGACATGGCGTACGAGATGCACAAGGATGGCAAGTCCCTCGACGACATCCGGACGGCCATCGACCGGCTCTACGAAACCTGACCCGAGGGAGCCAGCGTGAAACGCGCACTCGTCCTCGTCCTCCTCGCCCTGATCGGCGCCGGGCTCCTGGCCTGGCGCCAGGGCGTGGTGGAGGACACGCAGCGAGAAGAGGCGGTCGAAATCAGCAAGACCCGCGCGTGGGCCCGGTCCAATACGTCGGCCGGGGTGAGCGTGCTGCCCAAGCGGGTTCCGGCGGCCGACGAGGGTGAGTTGGCCGACCTCGAGGACGTGCCGGGGTTCCATGAGTACGCCATGCGCTGCTCGTCCTGCCACGTCCTCCCCGATCCGGCCGCGTATCCGGCCAAGCGGTGGATCGGGAAAGTCGCCGAGATGCAGGAGCACATCGAGCGGGCGGGCGTCATCCCGCCCGATCGTGCGGAGCTCGAGGCCGCCACCGGATTCCTGCGTGCGGCCTCAGATTCGCTCCGCAAGAGATGAAACCCCCTTAATCCGCAACTCACCATGGATTCATGGTAAGGCGTATAATATAACTGTGTAGTTTCGTAGAAATACTTACGAACCGAAGACGGAAAGAGAGCACAACCATGAGAGCACGGACACTGGGATTCCTCGCGCTGATCGGCGCGGTCGGCCTGGGCGCTACCGCATGCGAGGACGGCACGACATCGGTGGAGCCGGAGACGGCGCTGCTGAGCGTGGCTCCTGAAGGCGGCGCGCAGGACGTGAACGCCGACTCGACTTCGATCGAGGTGACGTTCGACAACGCCATGCACGACCACGCGGCGGACTACATGGCCGTGCACGAGGGCGATGTCACGGGCCCGGAGGTGATGGGGTCGTGGATGCTGGAGGAGAACGGCACGCACATGCGGTTCGTCCCCGATGCGGGGCTGAAGGACAGCACGCGGTACACCATCCACCTCGGCGGCGACATGATGGATGAAGACGGCAACCACGTGGACCTGGAGACCCACGGCATGGGCATGGGCGGCATGTGGGCCACCGACTCCATGATGACCGGAGGCATGATGGGCGGACAGCACGCTCACATGGGTGAGGGGTGGCAGCACCCCGACAACGGCAGCTACGGGATGGTCTTCAGCTTCACCACGGCCGCCACGGCCCCTTCGGAGCTGGTGGCCGTCGACCCGCAGGGAGGCGCGACGGAGGTCGATCCAACGGAGCCCGTCACGGTCACGTTCAACCACGCCATCGACTCCACAATGGTGGACTACGCGGCGCTGCACGAGGGTGACGTCAACGGCCCCGAAGTGACCGGTACCTGGTCGCTCTCGGAGGACGCGAGGCAGCTCGTCTTCACGCCGGACGAGGCATTGAAGCCCGCTACGCAGTACACGATCCATATCGGCGGGAACATGATGGATGAAGATGGCAGCCATGTGGACCTGGAGACCCACGGCACCCACATGGGGGGCGAGTGGGCCAGCGGCTCCATGATGAACGGCGGCATGATGGGCGGCGATCACCCGCACATGGGCGAGGACTGGCAGCACCCCGACAACGGCAGTTACGGGATGGTGTTCACGTTCACGACCGCGGCCTGATTGAACTCGCGGATGCACGGGGCGGGGCTCGCTCCCGCTCCGTGTACTCCTGCCTCGGCATGAAGAGACGTTAATCCGGATTTCATGGGATCCTCATCCGGGGCTCCCCATGGTGTCCTCGAGTGTACAACTCTCCGAAACAGCCCCTTCATGAAAACACAGTCCAACCTTCCGGGCCTGGACCGGGTGTCCAGGCGCGACTTCCTCCGTTATGCCGGTGCGACCGGTGCCGTAGCCAGCCTCGAGCGGCTCGCACCGGAATATGCCGGGCCCTATCGCGCCAAGGGTCAGTCCCGGCCCCTCCAGGTGCTGGACGGCCGGGACGGCCCCATCGAGATTGAGATCGCCGAGACGCGGCTCGACATCGGTGGCCGGACAGGGCGCGCCATCACCATGAACGGCACGATCCCGGGCCCGTTGATCCGGTTCCGGGAGGGCGGTGAGGCCGTGATCCACGTGACCAATCGGCTGGAGGAGGACACCTCCATCCACTGGCACGGGATCCTGCTGCCGAACGCCATGGATGGCGTGCCGAAGGTCAACTTCCCGGGCATCCGGCCAGGCGAGACCTTCACGTATCGGTACCCGGTACGGCAGAGCGGCACGTACTGGTACCACAGCCATTCCCGGCTCCAGGAGCAGCTCGGGCACTACGGCCCGATGGTGATCGACCCGGCGGAGCCGGGGCCATACGAGTACGACCGGGACTACGTGGTCGTACTCTCGGACTGGACATTCGACGATCCGTACCGGATCATGGCCCGGCTCAAGAAGCATCCGCACTACTACAACTTCCAGCAGCGCACCGTCGGGGACTTCTTCCGCGACGTGGGCCGCAGGGGCCTGGCGTGGACGATCCGCAACCGTATGGAGTGGGGCCGGATGCGCATGAGCCCGGCCGACATCTCCGACGTGACCGGCGCCACGTACACGTACCTCATGAACGGGCTGGCCCCCGGGACGAACTGGACGGGCCTGTTCGAGCCGGGCGAAACGGTCCGGCTGCGGGTCATCAACGCGTCGGCGGCGACGTTCTTCGACGTCCGCGTGCCGGGGCTTCCGCTCGAGGTCATCGAGAAGGACGGCCAGCCGGTGAAGCCGGTGGAGACTGACGAGTTCCGGATCGGGATCGCAGAGACGTACGATGTCCTGGTCCGGCCCGACGGCGAGGCCCACACCGTGTTCGCGGAGGCCATCGACCGGAGCGGCTACGCCCGGGGGACACTGGCCGTCCGGGACGGATTGGAGGCGGCGGTCCCCGAGCGTCGGGAACGCCCGCTCCTGACCATGGCCGCCATGGGGATGGACCACGGCAACACGGAGGGCGACGGTGGGATGGACCATGGCGCCATGGATCACGGCGAGATGGGCCATGACGCCATGGACGCGGACGCGATGGACCACGAGGGGATGGGCCACGAGGGGATGGACTCCGACGAGATGGCCATGGGCGATCAGGCCATGAGCCACCAGCCGCCCGGGGCGCTCCCTGCGCCCGTGATGCACGGGCCCGAGGGTCACGGGCCGGGTGAGGCGGGGCTGCCAATGCAGACGGCGCCGCGGCTGGACGAGCCCGGGATGGGACTCGGCGAGGACGGTTGGCGGGTGTTGACGTACTCGCAGCTGCAGGCCCGGGACCCCTATCCAGACCTGGGTCCCCCCGACCGAGAGATCGAGCTGCACCTGACGGGCAACATGGAGCGGTTCATGTGGTCCATCAACGGCGTGAAGTTCTCCGATGCCGAGCCCATCGAGGTGGCGTACGGAGAGCGGATCCGGCTGGTGCTGGTCAACGACACCATGATGAACCACCCCATGCACCTGCACGG
>JBPRGE010000103.1:0-5398 GCA_051418035.1 Candidatus Longimicrobiales bacterium M2_2A_002 | reverse complement strand
TCGCGGGTGAGGGTCCCGTTCCGGGTGCTCTCGGTGTATGCCTGCATGGTTCTCTGCCTTTCCGTTATCGGGCTTCGGGTCCTGCCTTCCACCCTTTATAGGGGCACGGACGGTGCCAACCTCGACGGAATCCGCTAAGTGGTTGGTATGGAATGGGTTGGCGGGTTCACAAGGCCGGGGTATTGCTCCGAAATGGGGCGAAATCGCGCGGTATCGCGCGGGGGAAGTGAGCGATATCGCGCGGGGTGGGAGGATCGCGGATCGTGGATCGTGGATCGTGGATCGTGGATCGCGGATTGCGGATCGTGCACTCTTGCATCGTGCACTCTTGCATTCGTGCATCCTGACTCCGGGTTTCATTTTATAGATTGGAGCGGGTATCAGGGCGGGCAGGGGCCGCCGTATACCGACTCCGGGGTATTGAAACGGGCACATCAATGCATCAGAATACGCCAACTTTGAAAAGTGAAACCTGGTCCGGTGTTATCGGCCTTCTGGCGGTCCTCCTCCTCTGGCCGCCCGCCGTCCCTGCCCAGGCCCCGGACTACGCGGCGCTCTGGGCGGGTGGGGAGACGTACGAGGAGTTCACGGCGGACATCCGGGCGCGGCGGACGCTGTGGGAACGGAACCGTGCCCGTGCGGCGGTCCCGGATGCGGTGCTGGGGCGGGCCAGGTCGGTTCCGGGCTCGTGGAGGCTGCTGGTGGTCGCATTCGACCGGTGCAGCGACTCGGTGAGCACGATCCCGTATCTGGCCGCCCTGGTGGAGCGGGTGGACGGTCTCGCCATGCGCGTCATCCCGCCGGACGAGGGTCGTCGGATCATGGAGGCGAACCCGACGCCCGATGGTCGGCCGGCCACACCGACGGTGCTGCTCCTGGACGGCGCCTGGCGTCCCCGGGGTGCGTGGGTGGAGCGGCCATCGGAGCTCCAGGCGTGGTACGTTGCGAATCCGGACGGCCTCTCCCATGACGCGCGCTATTTCGAGAAGATGGAGTGGTACGACCGTGATGCCGGCCGCTCCACAGTCGAGGAAGTGGTGTCGCTACTGGAGGCGGCCGCGCCCCGGGAAGGGACCCCTTGACCCTCACGCGACGTGATCCCTTAGGGTACGGTCGTCGCGGATTGAACCAGTCGAGGTGGATGTGTCGAACAGCCCCCCGGATCCGGGTCTCCTGACGGTCGGAGAGGTCGCCAAGCTCGCGTACGTGAGCGTGCGCACCCTCCACCACTACGACGACATCGGGCTCCTCGAGCCTGCCCGTCGCACCGACGCCGGCTACCGGCTGTACGGCCCGGCGGAGCTGGAGCGTCTGCACGAGGTGCTCCTATTCCGGGAGCTGGGGTTGAGCCTGGACGACATCGCGAACCTCCTGGACCAGCCCGCGGCGGACCGGGCCCGGGCGCTGCTGACGCATCGCAGGGCAGTGGAGCAGCGCCGTCGCCGCACGGATGCCGTACTGCGGGCGCTGGACCGGGCGATCGAGGCATTGGAGCAGGGGGAGGCGATGAGCGAGCAGGAGCTGTTCGACGGGTTCGAGGACTTTGACCATGCCCGCTACGGCGAGGAAGCGGAGGCACGGTGGGGTGGGACGGACGCGTACCGTGAGTCGCAGCGGCGGACGGCGTCGTACGACAAGCGGGACTGGGCCGCGATGAAGCTCGAGGCGGACGAGATCATGCAGCAGTTCGCGGAGCTGCTGTGGGCCGGGACCGGGGCCACCGGCGAGGCGGCGACGGCGCTGGCGGAGGAGCACCGTCGTCACATCGATCGCTGGTTCTACCCGTGCCCGCCCGCCATGCACGCGGGACTGGCGGACATGTACGAGTCGGATCCCCGCTTCGGCGAGTACTTCGAGAGCCGCGCCGAGGGGCTGACGGGATACGTGGCCACCGCGATCCGGGCCAACGCGGCGGGGTAGGCCGGCCAGCCCGCTCCCGGGCGGGTCGATCCGGTGGGCCCGGAGGCGGAACGGCGCCGGGGGTTGGGATTACGGGCGCTCGTCGCATAGCTTTCCCCCGATGTGCCATGTTGGGCATCGGGTGGAGCGTGAACCGAGACGCCGGAGACCATTGATGAACCGATTCGCCGGAACGATCGTGGCCGCCGTGGCGCTGGCCGGGCTCGCCCTGGCCGGTTGCCAGGGGAGCGGGGTCGACCAGTCGAGCCTGCCCCCGGACCATCGGGTGGCGGACGACTACCACGCGAGCCTGCGGGTGGACCTCGCCGAGATGGAGCGGCGACCCACCGGCCTGTACGTCCGGGACCTGGTGGAGGGCGAGGGCGCTCGGGCGGACTCGGGGGACATCGTCACCGTCCATTACACCGGGTGGCTGCCGACGGGTCGGAAGTTCGACAGCAGCCGCGATCGGGAGGCGCCGTTCGAGGTGGCGATCGGGTACGGCCGCGTGATCGACGGCTGGGACCAGGGGATCGTGGGGATGCGCGTCGGCGGGCAGCGCCGGCTGGTGATCCCGCCGGCACTGGGCTACGGGGCGCAGGGCAGCGGCCCCATCCCGGGCAGCTCGACGCTCGTCTTCGACGTGGAGCTTCTGGACGTGGTCAACCGGGTCCCCGAGGGCGGCGCGGCGGCCGACACGACGGACGGCGGCTGACGATCCGCTGGATGACGGCACGCCGGCGACCATGACCGAGGAACGCCGCTACGGTGAGGACGAGGTCCGCGAGATCTTCGGGCTGGCGGCCGACGATCGAGCCCGCCTGCCCGCGGCCGGTGCCGGGTCTGGCAGCGGCCTGACGCTGGCGGAGCTCCGGGAGATCGGCCGGGAGGTGGGACTCGCCCCCGAGCGCATCGACGCGGCGGCTTCGCTCGTGGCCAACCGGCCGAGCGCGATGAAGGAGCGGACGTACCTGGGCCTGCCGATCGCGGTGGGCCGGAGCGTGCCGCTGCCCCGGCCGCTGACCGATACCGAATGGGAGATCGTGGTCGGTGAGCTGCGGGAGACGTTCGGGGCCCGGGGACGGGTCCGGTCGCAGGGCGGGCTCCGGGAGTGGGTCAACGGCAACCTGCACGCGTTCCAGGAGACCACGGAGGACGGCTACCGGCTCCGGCTCCAGACCACGAAGGGGACGGCGGTGACGGCGACCCGGATCGGCGCTGGCCTTCTGGCCCTGGCCGTGGTCCTGATGCTGGTGATGGTCCTGACCGGTGCCGGCGGCGACCTGTTCGCGCCAATCTTCCTGGGCGGCCTCGGCCTTGCCGCCCTCGGCTCCAATGCGCTGGTGCTGCCGTCGTGGGCGTCCCGCCGTGAGGAGCAGATGGACTACATCGCCGCCCGGGCCCGTGCCCTGATGGCCCCGGACCGGGAGGACTGAGTCCGGGGCGCCGCCTAGCCTGCGGTGGCCTCCGTGTCCGACCGCACGGTGACGAACTCGGAGAGGTCGGCGCGGAGGATCCAGTCCAGCTCGTCCCGGTGCTCCGGGTCCGTGGCCAGGAAGACGAACCCGAAGAGCGGCTGTCGGGTGCAATCGACGCGTCGCAGCTCGAGGGGACGATGGAACCGGGCGACGAGGTCGTCGTAATCGAACTCGGCGATGCGCCGACCGTCGATCCCGGTGGAGTTCTCCAGCACGACGATGCTGTACCAGGTGGCGTCGGCATCGCGCAGGAGGGTGGGCCAGTCGGGTCGTCGCTCTTCGAGAAAGTGGATGTACGGGCTGAAGCCCCAGGCCCGGGGCGTGAGGTCGGCCGTGGTGCACCAGCCGCCGAACCGGAGCGGGTTCAGCTCGATGGGCACGAGCCGACCATCGGGCGGGCGCCGGACCTCGAGGTGGACCGGCACGTCCCGTGCGCCGGTCAGCTGCCCCAGATCGGCCAGGACCGCGTGCACGTCGTCGAGGTGCCGGGCCACGATCTCGGCGGACGTCGTGTAGACCCGGTCGCTGGTGTCCTCCCTCGAGGCGAACGCGTGGGCCCAGATCCCGAGGACCACGGGCTCGCCGTCGCCATCGTAGTAGGCATCGATGGCCAGCTCCTCTCCCTCGATCTGCTCCTCGATGATCAGCGAGGCGGTGTCCAGCACGGACTCGGGGTAGAGGTGCCGCGCGGCCCGGAGCCGATCGGCGATGGCCCGCCGGGCCGCCGGCCACTCGTCTGGCCCGGAGACGGCCACCACACCGAGGCTGAAGAAGCCTACGGCCGGCTTGATGACCACGGGGAAGGGGATCGCGTCGGCGGGGGTCTCGGCCAGGACGTCGAGGGTCACCTTCCGGAAGAAGAAGTCCGGGAACCGGGGCCGGAGCATCTCGCGGAAGCGGGCCTTGTCCTTGAATACCGCCGCCAGCTCCGGAAGCCGGGTGAACGGCAGGTTCCGGTGGATCCAGGGCAGCGCGTTCTCCGAGCTGGTGTAGACCCGGACCCGGTCCGCGGCCCGGGCGGCACGGACGGCCTCGGCCTCCGTGAGCGTATGGGGCGAGTCCCCGAACCCGAGGTCGCGGGCCGCCGCGGTGAGGACCAGGGGCAGCCCGCGGCCGTCGATCAACCGTCGCAGGTGGTCCGATACGAACGGGTGGTCCACCAGCAGGAGCGACAGGGGTCCTCCACGACCCCGCCCGCCCGCCGGCCGTTCGACCCCGAGGTCGCTGGCGACGCCCCGCTCGTCGCCGGCTCCGGCCCCGGCCTCGCTGTCCTGGATCCGGCCCACCTCGCCCACCTGCCTCGCTCCTCGCCACCGTGTGGTCGTCTCCGCTCGCGACGGAAGGATACCCGGTCGCCCCGGAGTCGGCCAGACGTGTGGGCTCCGGTCGGCGGTCGCCATCTTCCGGAGGCGGGACCGGGCCCGGGATTGCAGCCGAGTTCTTTCGCGTTCTCGCGCGCCACCGCATCTTGAACACGTCCATTGCGGCGCATTCCCCCTGAAGGCCTCCATGTCGAGACGACTCCTCTCCGAGCTCCGACCGGAGGACCGCGGAGGCCTGACGTCATGACCCGACTCATCATCGGATACCTGCTGACCGCCCTCGTCTTCTTCGCCATCGATCTGGTCTGGCTCGGGCTCGTGGCCCGGGGGCTCTACCAGCGGTACCTGGGCCACCTGCTGGGCGACGTGAACTGGGGCGCAGCCCTGATCTTCTACCTGCTCTTCATTGTCGGGATCTTCATCTTCGCCATCATGCCGGCCGTGGATCGGGAGTCGGCGGGCCGTGCGCTGCTCATGGGTGCGCTGTTCGGGTTCTTCACCTACGCGACGTACGACCTGACGAACCTGGCCACGCTGGAGGGGTGGCCGCTGGGGATCGTCTTCATCGACATCGCCTGGGGGATCGTCCTCACCGGCACCGTGGCGCTGGCCGGCTACCACATCATGAGCTGGCTGGCATGAGCCTCGACCCCGATTCGGTCCGGTTGAAGCGGGCCTACGACGAGCCCTCGGACGACG
>JBPRGE010000102.1:0-2723 GCA_051418035.1 Candidatus Longimicrobiales bacterium M2_2A_002 | reverse complement strand
CTGCTGCGCGACTCCGCCATCGGGCGCGCCTACAACCTCGCCCGGGACCTGCCGATCACCGGCCGGGAGCTGGTCGACCGCGTGGCCGACGCGCTGGACCTGAGCCCGTGGGTCATCCCCCTGCCCACAGGCCTCGCCCGGTCCGGCGCCGCGGTGGTCGAGACCGCCGGCAGACTGCTGCCGTTCGCGCCCCGGAGCGATGCCCGGCGGGCCGTCCGGTCGCTGTCGGTGGACAACCCGTACGACTCGTCACGGGCCCGGCTGGAGCTGGGGTGGAGCGGGCATGTCGCGCACGCGGAGGGGATCCGGCGGACGATGGCGTGGTGGCGGGGGCGTTGAGCGCCAGACCCGACCGAACCGGAACACCGCATCCGTAGAAACGCAGGACGACCATCCGTTCTCTCGACATGGTCGGACGTTTTCGCCCCACGATCGGGACTTCCGGGGAGGAAGGTTGGTGTGTCTCCGGGTCTTCGCCGGTCTTTCCAGCCAGGAGCGGCAAAAGCCGTGAGGAACCACTGTCGCACCGCACTAGGTGCGCGGCTTTCCGGCCTCTGGCGCGCTTTCCAACTCTGCGGCCTCGCGCTCCGTACGCTACTGCCCCGCCGCTCCTGCCCCGCCGCTCCGGTCACCCGCCACCGTCTCCGCCTTGTCGCGCTTCCCGCCGTGACCCGGTTCCCGGTCCCCCGCCAGTACCCCCGGCCCGCGACCGACCGCTCGGCCGAGCCCGTCGATTGCCTTCTAGCCCGCGGGTTCTCCGCGCGTCGCGTCCTTGCCCCCCGTCGCTCCGTCCGCCCCGTCCGCCGGCTCGAGCCGGCCCAGCGCGCGGATCGTGTCGCCCTGCAGGAGCCGCAGTTCCCACGGCCGGGGCGGTCCCTCGGCGTCGGGGACGGGGAGCACCAGGTACCGGGTGTTGAGGTCCTCGACGCCGAAGTCGGGCGGGTAGTAGGCGCTGAGCACCATGGCGTCCGCACCGGCCGCGTTCAGGTAGCGGACGATCTCCGGCAGCCCTGCGAACGGCAGCACCCGCCAGTCCCGGTCCGCGTAGACGGCGATGGCCGGGTGCCAGCTGGCGACCGGGCCCGACTCGGTACCCAGCAGCCCGTCCAGCTTCTCGGCCACGGCCCGGTTCTGCTCGGCGACGATATGGTGCGGCGAGCCCAGCGACACGCTGAGGTACAGCCGCCGCGCGTCGATCCCGAGCAGCCAGACGACGGCCGTGGCGGCCAGCACCAGCTCCACGAACCCGGGCCGCAGCGGAAGGTCCGGCACCCGCTCCCGCACGACCTCCTCCACCAGCCCGACCCCGCGGGCGGCATAGAACGCCAGGAGCGGGACCAGGAAGAGCTGCGTCCGGGAGTCCACGGCGACGACGGCGGCGATGGCCAGACCCGTCCCGATCAGCGCGCCGGCCACCGGCAGCTCCCGGCGGAGCACCTCCCGGGGTCTCGGACGGATCGCGCCGAGGATCGCGAAGAGCCAGAGCAGGAGCGGGAGGATCTGGCGCAGGGCGGTGACGTAGAGGGCCGCGGGTGGCGGTCCGGTGCCGCGTGGCGGGCTGCGGGAGGCAGCGGTCTGGCGCCCGGCATCGGTTCGGGCTGGGTCGACGCGCGTCCCGCTCAGGAGGCTGCCGGCGGGAGCGGTGCCCGTCTCGCCAGCCGCGCTGCCGGCGGCGTCGGTTCCGGCGCTCCTCTCGCTCGCGGCGGCTGCGGCCGCCCGGGTGGGCCCGACCAGGCCGGCTTCCGCGCCCGCGTCGGTCGTCCCGCTCGCCTCGACCGGCGGCTGGACGCCCCAGTAGCTGCTCCGGAGACGGAGGCCGGTGGCGTCGAGGCCGTAGAGCCGGTCGCGATAGGCCTCGTCGTCCTCCCACAGCATCCGCTCGATGACCCGTGCCGCGCCGGGCCGGGCCGGCGTGCCCTCCGGTCCCGCGACGACCGTGGGCAGCGCCACGCCGCGGCCCGTGAGGCTCCACTCGCCGCTCACGTCGTGGATGTAGAGCCAGTACGGGGAGGCCAGGAGCACGAACCCGACGCCCATGAGCGCTGCGCCGTACAGTCGGCGCGGAGAGCGGGCGGCGGCGGCCAGACCGAGGGCGACGAGCCCCAGGAGCCCCCAGGTGATGATGGCCTCGGGGCGGGCGAGGAAGGCCAGCCCGAACGCGGCCCCGGCGCCGAGCCAGGAGAGCGTCCGGATGGCGGGTCGCGGTCCGTCGTCGCCTGAAATGATGGCACCGGGAGATTCGCCCTGCGCCGAAGCGGACCCGGCGCTGCCATGGCCCTCTGTCGGCCGGAGGCGGTGGCTCATCTCGCCCCCGTCCGCCACGAGCCAGAGCGCGACGCCGCTGTACAGGAACAGGTGCAGCAGCGGCTCCGCCCCGACCCAGAGGTCCGCCCCGATCCAGTACGGCACGACGAACGGCGCCATGGACGGCAGCACGGCCACGAGGGCGGCGGCAATGAAGGCGGTCCGGTCCCGCGCCATGCGACGGAACACGGCCCACGCCGGGAGCACGACCAGCCCCGAGGCCACGGCCGCCACGATCCGGCCGCCCCAGACCCAGCTGTCGATCAGGCCGCCGAGGGCGCCCGCCAGGAGCGGGAAGAGCGGCGAGAGGGCGGTGTGCGGGAACCCGACCAGGGAGTACCCCTCGCCGGTGAACAGCGAGCGGCCGAGGAGGAGGTACCACCCCTCGTCGAAGGCGAGGTAGTCGCCTCGGCCGAGGA
>JBPRGE010000101.1:0-5253 GCA_051418035.1 Candidatus Longimicrobiales bacterium M2_2A_002 | reverse complement strand
TGGCTTTGGCCGCCTGCGGTCCTGGAGATGCCCCGGAAGCTTCCGGCGGCGAGGGGAACGACACGATTGCCGGAGCCCGGGAGGAGTCGCCCGGGACGACTTCGGCAGCGGCGTCCACGCCGCAGGTCGCGGGCGACACCTCAGGGCTGACGCAGATCACGAGCATTCCGTTCGAGCCCGTCCGCTCCACGCAGGACACCCTTCCCCTCGTGCTGATCATGCTCAACCTCGAGCAGAACATGGCCGCCGCGCAGGCCGGAATCTGGCGCGGCGATTATGACGTCATCCGGGACGCCGCCCAGGCCATGGTCGACCACGCAAGCATTCCCACCGTCCAGATCGAGAATATCCGCAGCGCCCTCGGGGAAGAGGGACTGAAGGGATTCGTGGCCGCAGATCAGGTCTGGCACAAGAAAGCCACCGAGCTCGCGAATGTGGCTGGCAGCCGGGACATGGAGCGGATCGTACAGCTCACCACCGAGCTCCTGCAGCGCTGCTCCAGCTGCCACCAGATGTACCGACAGCCGTTGCGACAGAGTCCCGAGTGGTGACGGATCCGGATCGCTCCTCCGGACGACCGCAGAACGGCAAAGTCACTTCGATGCCCGGGGCAGTGGCACCCCGCTACACTTCCGCTTCCGCCTCCGGCGCGTCCGCGGGGTGCGGCGCATCGCTCAGGATGATGCCTCGCCGCGGATTGTTGATGAAGAAGTCCCAGAGGAAGAGCAGGACGCCGAGGGTGAAGATGAGCGCGGCGGCGATCATCATCTGGAAGTGGACCTGGAGCTTGGCCTGGGCGTCCAGATAGCCGATGCCGAGGATCCGCTCCATGTAGACCTGGGCGACGCCGGCCGCCGCGAAGGCCATTGTGATCCCGGTCATCCCCGCCAGCTGGAGCCAGAAGCTCCAGAGGCCGATCCCGCCATGGCGGCGCTCCGCATCCGGGTTGCCGGTAATAAAGGGCAGCGAGTAGGTGATCATCCCCAGGACGATCATGGCGTACGCCCCGAAGAAAGCCAGGTGTCCGTGCATCGGCGTGATGAGCGTGCCGTGGGTCCACTGGTTGACGGCAGGCCAGGTGTGGGCGAGGCCGAGCAGGCCGGCGCCGATCAGGGCGACCATCGCGCTGCCGATGGCCCAGTGCAGAGCGATCCGGTTGGCCGGAGGACGCTCCATGTGGCGAAGCCCCATGTAGGCCATGATGGCCATGCCCAGGAAGGGGAGCGGCTCGAGGGCGCTGAACAGAGCGCCGAAGGGCAGCCAGTACTCGGGTACGCCGATCCAGAAGTAGTGGTGCGCGGTGCCGATGAGCCCGGTCGCGAAGGTCAGCCCCACCACGATGTAGAGCCACTTCTCGACCCGGGACCGGTCGATCCCGGTCAGCTTGATGAGGAGGAAGGCCAGCAGTCCGCCCTGGATCAGCTCGAACACGCCTTCCACCCACAGGTGGATGGTCCACCACCGGTAGAAGGTGGCGATGGTGTAGTTGGTATACTCGAGTAGAGAGGGCAGGTAGAGCAGTGCGGCGCCGAGGATTCCCGCCACCAGGATTCCCGCGGTGGCCGTCACCTTCCCGCCACTGGCCATGGTGCGCACGATGTTGTACGCGAAGAGGAGGAACACCACGACCAGGCTGATCTTGATGGGCAGCGGCTGCTCCAGAAGCTTGTTGCCCGCCGTCCACCCGAACAGGTATCCCACCACCGCCGTGACCCCGGTCACCGCCAGCAGCCCGAGCGTCCAGTAGGCCAGTTTCGGACTGTGCAGCTCCGTCTTCGATTCCTCGGGCACTACGTAGAACGCCGAGCCCAGGAACCCGGCCAGGAGCCAGACCACCAGTAGGTTCGTATGCAGGGTCTTGGTGATGTCGAACGGGAGCACCGCCCGGAGCGGGTCGGGGCCCAGGTATTTCACCGCCGCCAGGAACCCGAACACGAGCTGGAGGGCGAACAGGAGCAGCGCCACGGCGAAGTACCAGTAGGCGACGGCCTGCGAGCGATACTTCATGATGCGATCTCCCTTTTCAGCGCAGCGAGCTCAGGTACGCGACCAGGTTGGAGATCTGGTCGGGTTCCAGCATCTGCTCGTAGTTGTCCGGCATGACCGAGCGGCCGTTCGCCGCGAACGTCGCGGCCCCCTCCGAGATGTGCGCACTCGGCTGGAGGATGGACTCCCGGATATAGCCTTCCGCCGTCCCCGCGCCCCCCGTGTACGCCCCGCTGTCCACCAGCTCGGCCGCCCTCCGACCGAGGCCGGCCAGCGAGGGCCCCGCCAGCGTCACACCCGGCGCGACCGAATGGCACGTGAAGCAGCCGGGCGGGGTCGAGCGGAAGAGCTGCTCGCCCAGCGCCACCGGGTCGTCCGACGCCACGCCTGGGCCCGTAGCCGCATCGGGGCCGTACGAGCCGGGCAGCGCGCTTCCGGACACCAGGATCGGGCGGGGTGGCCAGTCCAGGTTCTCGATGTTGGCGATCCAGTCCAGGAAAGCGACCACCTGCCGGATCTCCTCCTCCGACAGGCCCGGGTTCGTCATCAAGCGCCCGTGCTCCTGCTCCGAATAGAAGAGCCCCGGGTCCTTCATGAACTGGACGAGGTAGGCCTCCCCGCGATGCTGCGTGATCTCCGTCAGGTCCGGGGCGAAGTACGCCCCCTCGCCCATGAGGGTGTGGCAGTTCACGCAGTTCTTCTCGTGCCAGATGTCCTTGCCCGCCTTCACGTCCGCCGTGATCGCATCGGCGTGCGTCAGCTCACCGAACCGGGTGTGGCTGTGGATCGTCATCCCCACGAAGACCACCGCGAAGAGCCCGGTGATGCCGAAAAAGAACAGGGCGGCCTGTTTCTTGGTCATGGTGCCGTCTCCTCTCAGACGCCGACCCGGTCCCAGTACGCCACCACGATCCAGCCCGCATAGCCGAGCGCGGCGAGTACCAGGAGTGAGACCAGAATGAAGAGACCCTTCAGCAGTGAGGAGCTGCCATCGAGTTCGTGCTGCGCGTGCACTGGCGGACTCCTTTCACGAGCAGCCATGAGGGCTGCGAGACTCGTCGCGGGTGGAGCGGGAATCGCCGTCTCGTGGCCTTACAATTTGGGGGGCCGCTAGGCGGGTTGCCGCAGGGAGACCTACTCGACCGGCAGTGGGGGGATGCCCCACGTCGGGGCGGAGGCGACCGGGTAAGAAGCACGGGAACGGTCGTGCATGACGAAGCGACCGCTTCGGACGGGGGCGTGGACTACTCGGGGAGCCGGACCGAAAGGCGAGTGGGTATCGAGTCTACGTCGAGGACGACTCGCTGCGGCTGAGGTTCATCCTGCGCGCCAAGGAACTGGGGGGCCACGCTCTCGGAGATCGCGGAGCTCCTTGGACCTCCGCGTCGACCCCCGTAACACCGCCGATGATGTGCGTGTTCGTGCCCAGGAGAAGATCGCTGACATGGACGCGAAGATCCGGCCCCCCCAGACGAACCTGCGGAAGGTCGTCAACGGCGGTGCTTCGGGCGCGCGGTGGTGGGAGTGGAATCTCTCGGATGAGGACACGCCGGAACGGTTCCGGCGGTACGGGTCGCCCACGGTCCTGGTGGACGGCGAGGATCTCACAGGAGCGGACGGCGGCAACGCGGCCATGGCCTGCCGGGCGGACGGAGCGCCGAGCACCGCGGCGATCCGCGAGGCCCTGTCGCGATGAGTGAGTGGCTGAAGGCTGCGGCTCCCGCCACCGGTGGCGTCGTAGCCGCCATCGTATCGGCCCTGTGCTGCGCCGGGCCCGTTCTGGCGGTGGCGGCAGGCGCGTCGAACGCCGGGTTCGCGTCGACCTTCGAGCCCCTGCGCCCGTGGTGTTGTATCGACTCACCCGTTTCGAGATTCCGCTCATGACGAGACGGCGAAGTGTAAGTAGGAGGACCAGTTAGAGTCGCCCCCCTTGACTCTGTAGTACGGTACGGAGTTGATGTTGTAGTGTGATGATATGGCGGACGTCGTTCCGCTTAGGGCCTGGGTCTTCGGGAAGTACGCCGACGTGCTCTACACCGTCCGTATCACGAACCGCACCGATGACCCTATCGCCAGCCTCGCCATGGTTGTAGAGATCTACGACACGACGTCACCGTTTCGCGCCGTCGGGCAACGGATCGCCCGGGACAACCTTGCGCCTCACGAAGCCATCACGGATACGGCGCTTGCCGCGGAGACCAACGAGTACAGACACAAGGCGTTTCACGCGTGGGCCACCGGGCAGTTGGGGTCCCGCAAGGTTCGGGCGCAAGTCCACAGCTATCTGGACGCCGCAATGGGGACCTGGATCGAGCCTCCCGAGCGGTGGGACGACATCGAGTGGCCGTAGCGTCCGGCGCGACGGATCGCGCCGAATCTGCCTTCCCCCAGGTTCGACCCTCTCGGGTCCGGCTCCGCGTCACAAACCCCCTTGTGACGTGGCCTCGTCCAGCGATTCTTCCTGCCGCCGTAAACGCATGGTTTTCAGCCGAACCATCGACACGATCCCGAAGACCGGACCGACCGCCAGCAGCGCAAACGCGATGCCCCAGCCGACCCGCTCCACGAGCGCGAAGGTCAAGGCGATGGAGGCGGCCGTAAGCGCGAAGCCCAGCGACGTCTGCAGCGTGAGCGCGGTGCCCACGGCGTGGCTGGGCGCAACGTCCGTGACCAGGGCGCTGAACTGGGCCGAGTCGGCCACGATGGTCGTGCCCCAGAGGATCGCCAGGGGGAGCACCACCCAGAGCGGGGCCGCCAGCAGCCACCCCATGGCCAGGGCGCACGCGCCGCTGATGACCATGGCGGCGCTGGCCACCCGCTCCCTGCCCCACCGGTCCGCCCACTGCCCCGCGACCACGGAGCCGACCCCACCGGACGGCGGTGGCGGCGAAGGTCAGGATGCCGGCTGGAAGGACGGGATTCGGGTGTTCGGCCGCCACGAAGAATGCCAATAGAAAACTGCCCAGGGCAGTCCACATGGCGTACAACTCCCACGACCATGCAGTTCTGAACAGCCGTGGTGACTGCACGGGGCAGACAACCTCTCAACCCTTTGCAGGTATAACCTGTACGGCCATTCTGCCGAGAACAACGGCTGGCTTTCCCCAGCGCAGTTCAATGCGTTGATCCGGGCAGATTCTGTGACGCACGTCTTGTGACGCGTTGTCGTTGGTCAGACCCAATCACTGGCACCGTGCGTCAGCATATCGTGGGTGTAATCTCTGCGGACAGCACGGGCATGTGCAGCACGTTCGACTCTTCAAACCG
>JBPRGE010000100.1:0-4206 GCA_051418035.1 Candidatus Longimicrobiales bacterium M2_2A_002 | reverse complement strand
CGGCGGTGTGACGCCCTTCTGCCCCTGGTACTTCCCGCTGCGCTGCGCGTAGGTCGTGGAGGGCACCCGGTCGCCCTTGAAGAAGAGGAGCTGGGCAATGCCCTCGTCGGCATAGATCTTCGCGGGGAGCGGCGTGGTGTTGCTGATCTCGAGGGTCAGGTGGCCCTCCCACTCGGGCTCGAGCGGCGTGACGTTTACGATGATCCCGCACCGGGCGTACGTGCTCTTGCCGACGCACACCACCAGCACGTCCGACGGAATCCTGAAGTACTCCAGCGTGCGGGCCAGGGCGAAGCTGTTGGGCGGGATGATGCACTCGCCCTCGCCGGTGATGTCCACGAAGCTTCGATCGTCGAAGTTCTTCGGATCCACCACCACACTGTGGACGTCCGTGAAGACTTTGAACTCGTCGGCCACCCGGATGTCGTAGCCGAACGACGACGTGCCGTAGCTGATGGCGCCGCCGCGGACCTGGTCGGTCTCGAACGGCTCGATCATGCCGTGCTCGGTCGCCATCTCGCGGATCCAGTGATCGCTCAGAATCGCCATCTCAGGGGGCCTCCGGTCGGGTGGGCTCGGTGTCCCGGATTTCACGTCGTCGGATGGGCCAACGTACGCGTCCGGGCGGACGCCCGGCAACCCGGATGGCGGCTTGACCGTGACCCGACGTGCGGGTACCTTCTGACGGCCAAGAAAGTGAACGTTTTCACAAGGCCCGAAACGGCGCGCCAAATGCTGCGATCCTATCTACCGTTGCTGTTGCTGCTGGGGGTCTCCGTACTGCAGGCCGTGGGGATGGTGGCCATGTCCCACATGGCGAGCCCCACCCGGCCGACCCCGGCCAAGTCCTCGCCGTACGAGAGCGGGATCGTCCCGCTGGGGAGCACGCGCGAGCGGTTCAGCGTGAAGTTCTACCTGGTGGCGATCCTGTTCATCGTCTTCGACCTGGAGACGATCTTCCTGATCCCGTGGGGCGTGATGTTCCGCGAGCTGGGGCTGTTCGGGCTGGTGGAGATGGCCGTGTTCATGTTCATCCTTCTGATCGGGTTGGTGTACGCGTGGAAGAAGGGGGCGCTGGAATGGGAGTAGAAGGAGTCGGGACACAGCTTCCGGTGGTGGGGTCCGGGAAGGATGGCAGCCCGGGGTTCCTGACGACGAAGCTGGACTTCGTGGTGAACTGGGCGCGGCGGAACTCGCTGTGGCCGATGCCGTTCGGGACCGCGTGCTGCGCCATCGAGATGATGGCCTCGTATGCGAGCCGGTTCGACGTGGCGCGGTTCGGGATGGAGCGGATGAGCTTCAGCCCGCGGCAGGCGGACCTGCTGATCTGCGCGGGTCGGGTGAGCTACAAGATGGCGCCGGTGCTGCGGAAGATCTGGGACCAGATGCCGCAGCCGAAGTGGTCGATCAGCATGGGGGCGTGCGCGTCGAGCGGCGGCGTGTTCGACGCCTACTCGATGGTGCAGGGGATCGACACGGTCATCCCGGTGGACGTCTACGTCCCGGGGTGCCCGCCGCGGCCGGAGGGTCTCATCTACGGGATCCTGATGCTGCAGGAGAAGATCCGGGGCGAGTCGCTGAGCAAGGAGATCCACGAGGAGATCCGGCGGGAGGACCCGGAGCGTACGAGCCGGCCGAACCTGCCGGCGGACGTGATCGAGCAGATCGCGGGCCCGTTCGGCAACTCGACGAAGCAGAACAAGTCCAGCGGCATGGTAAGCACCCGGGCGCTGTCCCGGCCCAGAGATCGGCGGCCGTAAGATGGCGGACGAATTCGAGAAGGGACTGGGCGGGCTGGAGACGGGTCCGGAGACCACCGGCAGCGTGGAGCCGGAGCGGTCGGAGGGCACCGATGTCGACCACCCGTCGGTAACGGCGCTCGAGGAGGAGTTCGGCGACGCGATCCTGCACCATGAGCTCCACGCGGGCGACGAGCACGTGGTGTTCATAGACCCGGAGCGGAACGCCGAGATCCTGAAGTGGCTCCGGGATGCCCCGGATCACCGCTACAACTACCTGGCGGATGTAACGGCCGTGGACTACGGCGGTGGCCGTCCCGTCCAGGTGGTCTACCAGCTCTGGTCGATCCCGCACAAGCGGGCGCTGCGCGTGAAGGCGGAGCTGCCGGTGAAGGCGCTGGAGATCGACAGTGTGGTGCCGCTCTGGTCCACGGCCAACTGGCTGGAGCGGGAGGTCTACGACCTGTTCGGCGTGGAGTTCAAGGGCCACCCGGACCTCCGGCGAATCATGATGCCGGAGAACTACGCGGAGGGCCACCCGCTGCGGAAGGACTTCCCGCTCCGGGGCCGGTTCAGCCGGGCGGAGCAGACGCGGCGGGCGCTGTCGTACGACCTGGAGGTCTTCTATACGCCGGCGGAGCTCGGTCTCCTGACGGACCGGGACTGGGAGCGAGCGAAGGCGCGGGCGAAGGCGCAGCAGACGAGCCGGGGCGACTTCCCGGATGACCGGGAGGAGTCGCGGGACCCGCGGGACGAGGACGAGGTGGCGGAGGAGCAGGGATGAGCAAGCGCACGGTGGAGCTGGAGGTGAGTCGGACACCGGTCATGGGGGTGGACGGGAGCCCTGTCGCCTCGCCGGTCCTGCCGGACGGGGTGGAGCCGGATCTGCACGGCGAGCACATGCTCATCAACATCGGCCCCCAGCACCCGGCGACCCACGGCGTGCTGCGTCTGGTGCTGGAGCTGGATGGCGAGACCATCATCAAGTGCACGCCCCACATCGGGTACCTGCACTCCAGCTTCGAGAAGCTCGGCGAGTACCGCACGTGGAACCAGATCGTGCCGCTCACCGACCGGATGGACTACCTGGCACCGCTGATCTACAACATCGCGTACGTGGCGGCCGTGGAGAAGCTCATGGGGATCGAGATCACCGAGCGGTGCAAGGTGATGCGGGTGATCCTGATGGAACTGGACCGGATCTTCAGCCACCTGATCTGGATCGGCACCACGGCCCTCGACATCGGCGCCTTCACGGTCTTCCTCTACACGTTCCAGCGGCGGGAGGAGATCTACAACCTGCACGAGGCGCTGACGGGCGCCCGGATCACCACGTCGGCCACGCGGGTGGGCGGGATGCTGGCGGACTTCCCGGCAGGCTTCATCGAGGAGCTCCGCTTCTGGGCGGACGAGGTGATGCCGAAGACGCTGGACGAGACGGAGACGCTGCTGACGCACAACAACCTCTGGCTCGGCCGGAACCAGGGGATCGGCGTGATCAGCGGCGAGGACGCGATCGACGCCGGGCTGAGCGGGCCGAACCTGCGGGCCTCCGGCGTGGATTACGACGTCCGCAAGGACCGGCCGTACTACGATTACGAGACGTACGACTGGGACGTGATCGTGGGTGAGCACGGCGACAACTACGACCGCTACCTCTGCCGGATGGAGGAGATGCGGCAGAGCCTGCGGATCATCCGGCAGGCCATCGACCGGCTCCCGGACGGCCCGATCAACGTGGACGACCCGCGGGTCATCCTGCCGGGGAAGACCGACGCCATGAACGACATGGAGTCGATGATCCACCACTTCAAGGTGGTGATGGAGGGCGTGAAGGCGCCGCCCGGGGAGAGCTGGTTCGGTGTGGAGAGCTCGAAGGGCGAGCTGGGGATGTACGTGGTCAGCGATGGCGGCTCGAAGCCCGTCCGCTGGCACGTGCGCGGCCCGAGCTTCGTCAATATCAGCGCCCTCCCGAAGCTGGTGGAGGGTCACCTGCTGGCGGACGTCATTGCCACCAACTCAAGCCTGGACATCGTGCTGGGGGAGATCGATCGGTGAGTGAAGGGATGAAGAACCCGAGATGGGCCGGGGAGACCGGCGAGTTCGACCTCTCCGAGGCCGAGGTCCGGGGCGTCGACTATGTGGGCGAGCAGCCGAAGGAAGGGTGGGACAACGGGGGCGTGACCGCCGTGCCGTATCAGCGCGCGGAGCGAGACCCCGAGGCACCGCTCTTCGAGGGCCCGTACGAGAAGCGGGTGGAGAAGATCCTCTCCCGCTACCCGAACAAGCGGGCGGCCATGCTGCCGCTGCTGAACCTGGCCCAGGAGATCCGCGGCTACCTGTCGCAGGAGGCGATGGAGCGGGTGGCCGAGCTCGTGGAGGAGTCGCCCGCCACCGTTCGCGGCGTGGCCACGTTCTACACGATGTACAACAAGCGCCCTGTGGGCCGGCACCTGATCCAGGTCTG
>JBPRGE010000099.1:0-48898 GCA_051418035.1 Candidatus Longimicrobiales bacterium M2_2A_002 | reverse complement strand
CGGAAGAAGTCGACGATCACCCGCTGGGCGGGCGGCCACGGCATCAGGGTCTCGTGGCCGGCGCGGTCCACGGTGATCTGGGTGGCGTGCGGCCACCCCCAGCTGACCTGCCGCGCCTGCCAGGGCGGCGTGTTCGCGTCGAGGGTGCCGGCGAGGAGGAGGGTCGGCACGTCGCTGACGAACGGAGTGCGGAAGTCGTCGTCGAGACGCGCCTCCGGCACGGCAGTGCAGATCTCCGGGTACCAGCTGTCCATCATGGCCCCGAGGAGCGACGCAGCGCGCTGCGCCCGGATCCGCGCCATCCGCTCGGGCGACGCCCCCGAGGCGCAGTCCATGAGGATCGCCATCAGAGGTACGCCGGCGAGCTCGTTGAAGCGTCGTCCCGCCAGGCCGGCGGTGGCCCGGAAATCGCCGTCGAGGGCCATGCGGAGCGCGGCCGGCCAGACGGGGTGGTCGTTGGTGTCGCCGAGGTCGCGTCGGAGCAGGTAGCGCATCCCATCGCCGCCGAGGGCGATGGTCCTGGGGCCATCGCGCGTCCGGATCGCGAGGCTCACCGGCTCGGCATCGAGGCGGCGCAGCAGCGTGTCGATGGCGGCGTAGAGGTCGGGCATGACCTCCGCCACCGCCGGATCGGCGGCCGCGAGCGCCGCGAGGTGCCGGATCTGCCGATCGCCCGTCCCGGGCAGCTTCAGCGTGTGGTCCGGGCCCTCGGTGCCGATGAGGACCGCCCGCGCCACCCGATCGCCGTGCCGCCGCAGCGTGGCCAGCGCGAGGTGGGTCCCGTAGCTGAAGCCCAGGAGGCTGATGGAGTCGGCCCCGAGCCCGCGACGCAGCGCGTCCACGTCGTCGGCGCTCTCCCGGGTGGTGTAGCCGCCCAGCTGCACGCCCCGTCCGCGGAACGACACCGCGCACGCCTCCACCTCCGGCCGGAGCGTCTCGAGCATCCGCTCCCGGGTCGTGAACAGATCGCCGGGGAGCGGCGACGACAGCGCGCACCCGAGCCGCGGCCGCGACAGCCCCGTCCCCCGCTGCGACAGCAGGATCACGTCGGCGACATCCCGCAGCGCGTCGAAGAGTCGGTAGTACGCCGGCACCCGGGCGATCCCGTACCCGCTCCCGCCCGGCCCGCCGTCCAGATAGACGATGGGCGGCCCCGGGTCCGCGGCCCGGGTCGGCAGCCGGACGAACGCCAGCTCCACCTCGCCCGGCTCCGTCGCCCCCCGCACCTCCGGCACCGTCATCCGCCCCACCTCGGCAGCGACCGCGCTGTCCCCCACCTCCAGCGTGAACTCCGACCACCGGACCTCCGACGCTTCACCGGCCGCACCCCTGACCGAATCCGCTGCCGCGCCCCCCTGCCCCGCCAGCCGGGCGGGCATCGATCCGAGCAGAGCGAGCGGGACGACCAGCACGAGCAGAACCGGGACGACGGACGGGACGAGCCCGCCCCCCGCCCGGAACGCGGCGTTCCGCCCGGCGCCCTCCATCCCCTGGCCCCGAACCCACTCTCCCATCGCTCCTCCTGTCACCGTTCGGTGACGCATCTGGCTATGCCGCCCCCCCCCCGATGGGGTCACCCATCGGCGGAAGGAATCGTTCGTACGCGAACGAACAATCCCAGCCCACCTATCGCCAAGTCCTTACCGTCAATGGACTTACACCCTCATAACTCCACCCGTTTCATTCGACCCCGAACGACTTCACCTGACGCACTCTGCACTCTGCACTCTGCACTCTGGACTCTGGACTCTTGCACTCTTGCACTCTTGCACTCTTGCACTCTTGATTCATGAAACTCGTCTTCCTCGGCACCCGCGGAGAGATTGACGCCCGTACCCGTCGTCATCGCATGCACACGTCGCTGGAAGTGGGCTACGAGGGTCGGCGGGTGATGATCGATGCGGGCGAGGACTGGCTGGGCGAGCTGGATGAGGTGAGCCCTCATGCCCTCGTCATCACCCACGCGCACCCGGACCATGCCTTCGGGCTGAAGGAGGGGGCGCCGTGCGAGGTGTGGGCGCCCGACGTCGCCTGGGACGAGATGGCCGACTACCCGATCCCCGACGAGGACCGGCACGTGATCGCACCCCGGGAGCCGGTGGAGATCGAGGGGATCACCTTCGAGGCGTTCCCCGTCGAGCATTCGATCCGTGCGCCGGCCGTCGGCTACCGGATCACGGCGGGGGTGGTGACCGTATGGTATGCGCCGGACCTGGTCTACATCGAGGAGCGGGCCGAAGCGCTGCAGGGGTGCAGGCTCTACATCGGCGACGGCGCCACCATGACCCGGTCGTTCGTCCGCAAGCGCGACGACACCCTCATCGGCCACACCCCCGTCCGGACCCAGCTCACGTGGTGCCGGAAGGAGGGCGTCCCCCGGGCCATCATCACCCACTGCGGCTCCGAGATCGTCGAGGGCGACGAGCGGACCCTCGGCGCGGACCTCCGGGAGATGGCGGAGGAACGAGGGGTCGAGGCGGAGCTCGCGTACGACGGGATGGAGGTCGTCCTGCGCTGATGCTGGGTTCACGGCAAGGCAGCCTTCGGGAACAGCCTTGCCACGAAGGTGGCCCTGCCGCGAAGCCCTTCGCCTGGCCCGCTTCTGCCCATTCCGCGGCGAGCGACGCCGTCCCCTTGCCGGCTCCCGGGTGGCGGCCCATCGTGGGACGTGCACCGGGTGCACCGGTCCCACTGGAGGGAGGGTTCATGGCGAAGAGCACAGCCCGCGGCGTCCGTGTGCCGGCGGCGCTGCAGGAGGAGATCGAGCGGGAGATGGAGCGCCGGGAGGTGGACGAGTGGTCCGCCATGGTGGTGGAGCTGCTTCGGGAAGCGATCCGTGCGCGGCGAGCGCCGGGAATCGTGTTCGTGGACGGCGCCACGAGCCGTCGTGCGGTGGTGGCAGGGAGCGGGCTCGAGGTCTGGGAGGTGGTGGCGGCGTGGAAGGAGGTCGGTCGCAGCTACGACCGGCTGCGCGCGGCCTACGACTGGCTGGCGGAGCCGCAGCTCCGGGCGGCGCTGGGCTATTACGAGCTGTACGGCGACGAGGTCGACGCGCGACTGGAGCGCGAGGCCCGGCTCACGGCGGAGCGGGTCCAGAACGAGCTCCCGTTCACGAAGCCGCGGGGCTGAGCCATGCGATTCCTTCTGGACGAGAACGTGCACCCGAAGGTGGCGGAGGTCGCGTGGGAGGCGGACGTGGACGTGGTCAGCGTCATCGAGCTTCGACGGCGGGGCCGTACGGACCGCGAGCAGCTCGATCTCGCGGCGGAGCAGGGCCGGGTGCTGGTGACCCGGAACCGGGCCGACTACCTGCACTGGACGCGGGAGTTCTACCACGCCGGGCGTCCCCACAGCGGCGTCCTGCTCATCGGCGACGGGTTGCCGAACGACCAGCCGGAGACGCTCGCCCGAGCGCTCCGGCGCTGGGCCCAGGCCCACGAGTGGGCCGACGAGGACGAGGTGACGTTCGGGGCCTACCACGTGGATTTCCTCCAGCGATGAGACCGGGCGGACGGCCACACCCCGACGCGCCGGATCGGAGCGAACCGTGACGCGGTCCCGGACGGTGACGGCTGCGGTCGTCCAGGCGGAGCAGGCCGGGTCGCTGGGCGAGGCGCTGGAAGTGACCCGGGCGCGTGCGGAGGAGGCCGCCGCGAAGGGCGCCGAGCTGGTCGTCTTCCCGGAGACCTGGCTCCCGGGCTACCCCGCGTGGATGGACTACTCCCGGGATGTCGGCCTCTGGGACCACCCGCCCGTGAAGGCGGCCTACGCCCGGCTGGTGGAGAACAGCGTGGCGGTGGGCGACGCATCGTTCGAGGCGCTGACGGAGCTCGCCCGGGGGCTGGAGATCACGCTGGTCGTGGGCGTGAGCGAGCGGGTGGTGTCGGGCCCCGGTCGGGCGACGCTGTACAACACCCTGTTCGTCTTCGGCCCCGACGGCGCGCTGCTGAACCATCACCGGAAGCTCACGCCGACGCACACCGAGCGTCTGCTCTGGGGCCCCGGCGATACCGCGGGTCTCCAGGCCGTGGACACGCCGGCGGGGCGGCTGGGCGGACTGATCTGCTGGGAGCACTGGAACCCGTTGGCGCGACAGGCCCTGCACGACAGCGGGGAGGACGTCCACGTGGCCACGTGGTCGGCGGTGGTGGGCGTGAACGGGATGCATCAGCAGGCGAGCCGGTGCTACGCGTTCGAGGCCCGCTGTCACGTCCTCGCCGCCGGCCAGCTCATGCGGGCGTGGGCGCTCCCCGACGCGCTGGAGCCGAGTCCCGAGAAGGTCACGGACCCGAACCAGTGGCTGCTGGCCGGAGGGAGCGCCATCATCGCCCCCGACGGGTCGTATCTTGCGGGCCCCTTGTACGAGGAGGCCGGCGTCTTGATGGCCGAGCTGGACTACGGCCGGAACGTCGAGGAATCGATGACGCTGGACGTGAGCGGGCACTACCAGCGCCCGGAGCTGTTCGAGTTCCGGGTGCGGCGCAGTGAGCGAGCGCCTTCAGACTGACATCGTGACGTGGCAGCCGTTGAAACAGACTTGCCACGAAGAACACGAAGGGCCACGAAGGACTCGAAGGACGGCATGAGAGTTGTTCCGGTGAGGGCTGCCTTGCCGGCGGATGGCACCTCCGCCGCGGATCCGGCCATACCGGATCAAACCAAAGAAGGGCTTCGTGCCCTTCGGCCCCTTCGAGTCCTTCGTGGCAAAGCAGTTCGCCGTTCGCAGTTCGCCGTTCTTGATTTTCCGAATCCAGGAGGAACGATGAAGGCCATACGTGGACTGATTCTGATCGGAGTCGTGGCCATCGCCGGGTGCTCGGTGGAGCCGAACGACCCGGAGCTGGAGCTGGCGGAAGGGATCACCATGGAGGAGCTGCGGGAGCGGGTCGCCGATTTCGCCCCGGCGGAGATCACCTTCGATGAGGCGGCGCTCACCGACTGGGAGAAGGCGGTGCTGGCAAAGCTGGTGGAGGCGTCGGACATCATGCACGAGCTCTTCGCCCGGCAGGTCTCGCCACAGAACCGGGAGTGGGCCGAGATGGTGGAGAACCGGGGGGCGGACGCCGCGGCCGAGTACTTCGACATCATGGTCGGGCCGTGGGACCGGCAGCGGGAGATGGAGCCGTTCCTGGCGGTGGGCCCGAAGCCCCCGGGCGCCGGCTACTACCCACCCGACCTGACCCGGGCCGAGTACGAGGCGTGGCTGGAGGCGAACCCGGAGGACCGGCCGTCGTTCGAGAGCCCGTTCACGGTGATCCGCCGCGAGGGCGACGCGCTGATCGCGGTGCCCTACAGCGAGATCTACGGCGAGGAGCTGGAGGAGGCCGCGGCGCTGCTGCAGGACGCCGCCGCGCTGTCGGAGAACCCGTCGCTCTCCGCGTACCTGGAGAGCCGGGCCGAGAGCTTCCTGAGCGACGACTACTACCCGAGCGACGTCGCCTGGATGGACATCCTGGGCACGAAGATCGAGCCGACCATCGGGCCGTACGAGGTCTACGAGGACCAGCTGCTGGGGATGAAGGCGGCGTTCGAGAGCTTCGTGACGGTCGCGGATGCCGAGGCCAGCGCGGAGCTGGACACGCTCAAGAGCTCGCTCCGGACGCTGGAGGAGAACCTCCCGATCCCGGACGCCCACAAGAACCTGGACCGGGGCTTCCAGAGCCCGATGCGGGTGGTGGACGTGGTCTACACGGCCGGTGACACCCGGGCGGGCGTCCAGACCATCGCGTTCAACCTGCCGAACGACGAGCGGGTCCGGGCGGAGAAGGGCTCGAAGAAGGTCATGCTCCGGAACGTGAGCCAGGCCAAGTTCGACAAGATCCTCACGCCGATCGCCGAGAACATCCTCGACCCGGGGATGCTGGATGAGCTGGCGTTCCAGCCGTGGTTCACGAGCGTGCTCATGCACGAGCTGGCCCACGGGCTCGGGCCCGGCTTCATCATGGTCGACGGGGAGCGGGTGACGGTGAACCAGGCGCTCAGCGACCGGTACAGCGCCATCGAGGAGGCGAAGGCCGACGTGGTCGGGCTCCACAACCTGACCGTCCTGCGCGAGCGGGGGCTCTACAGTGACGAGTTCGTCCGGGCCGCCTTCGTGGGCGAGCTGCCGGACCTGTTCCGCTCGATCCGGTTCGGCGCCACCGAGGCCCACGGCCGGGCGAACCTGATCCAGTTCAACTGGCTCTGGGAGCACGGCGCGATCTCGTTCGACGAGAGCGGGATGATCACCGCGGACCTGGACGCCATGGAGCAGGCCGTCCGGTCGCTGGCCACCGAGCTCCTCACCCTCCAGGCGGAGGGCGACTACGCCCGGGCCGGCGAGATGCTGGAGGAGTACGGCGTCGTGCGGCCGGAGATCGAGGCGGCCGTCGAGCGGCTCGAGGACGTGCCCGTCGACATCCGGCCGCGGTACGAAGTTCGCGGCCTGCTTCCGGAATGGAACGCCATCGCCGACCGGTTGAGCGGGAACGAGGGCTGAGGCCGGTCGGGTCACCGGGGACAGAACGCAGGGACGGGACGGGATGCCAGAAACGAGAACGAGCTTCTTGGCCAGGGAGAACTGGGTGGACATCGGGCTGCTGCTGCTGCGCCTCGGGTTCGGCCTGGGGTTCCTCTACTTCCACGGCTGGCCCAAGCTCACCGGCGGGCCCGAGGCGTGGGCCCAGACCGGGAGCGCCGTGGAGCACCTCGGGATCGGGTTCGGCCACACCTTCTTCGGGTTCATGGCCGCCTTCTCCGAGGCCATCGGCGGTGCGCTCCTCGCCGTCGGCTTCCTGTTCCGCCCCGCCGCGATCCTGATCGTCGCGACCATGTCCGTCGCGTGGGTCATGCACGTGAGCACCGGCCGGGGCACGCCCGCCCACGCCTTCAAGAACCTCTGGGTCGCGCTCGGGCTCGCGTTCATCGGCCCGGGCCGCTACAGCGTGGACGCCTGGCTCGCCGCGCGGAGGAAGCCGCCCGAGATCCAGATCCCGAACAGCTGACAGCGAACAAGGAACAACCAACAACCACGGTACCGCCCGCAGGGAAAGAGGGCGCACCCCCCTGTCCCCCGCGGGCGGTACCGTAGTTGTTGGTTGTTAGTTGTTGGTTGTTAGTTGTTAGTTGTTGCTTGTTAGTTGTTCGTCGTTGGTTGTTGGCCGTCAGGCCGTAACCTCTTCCTCCTCCCGCTGCGACTCCTCGATGATCTTCTGGGCCACGTGCTGCGGGACTTCCTCGTACCCGTGGAACTTCCGGGTGTGGGCGGCCCGGCCGTGGCTCATGGAGCGCAGGGTGGTGGCGTACTTGTACAGCTCGGCTTCCGGGACCAGCGCACGGATCACGGTCTTCGATCCCTGACTGTCCATGCCCTGGATCTTGCCCCGCCGCTGGTTCAGGTCGCCCATGATGTCGCCCATGAAGTCCTCGGGCGTGGTGATCTCCACCTGCATCACGGGCTCCAGCAGCACCGGTGCGGCCTGCTGGACCGCCTTCTTGAACGCCATGGACCCGGCGACCTGGAAGGCCACGTCGCTGGAGTCCACGCTGTGGTAGGAGCCATCGAAGCACTCGGCCTCGAAGTCGACCACCGGGTAGCCGGCAATGACGCCCTTGCCGGCCGCCTCCTGGATGCCCTTGTCCACCGAAGGGATGAACTTGTTCGGGATCACGCCCCCGGTGATGGAGTCGGTGAAGACGTAGCCCTCGTCGCGGGGGAGCGGCTTCAGCCGGACGGAGGCGTCGCCGAACTGGCCGCGCCCGCCCGTCTGCTTCTTGTAGCGCCCCCGGGCCTCGGCCGTCTTCCGGATCGTCTCCCGGTAGTGGATCCGGGGCTGCTCGGTCGTCACGTCGACCCCGTACTTCCGCTGCAGCCGCTCCATCTGCACGTCCAGGTGCAGCTCGCCCAGCCCGCGGATGATGGTCTGCTTGACCTCGGCGTCGTATCCGCTCTCGAAGGTCGGGTCCTCCTCCCGGAGGTGGGTAAGCCCGGTCCCGAGCTTGTCCTCGTCGCTCCGGCTCGCCGCCTGGATGGCCACGGCGATGTCGGGCTCCGGGAACCGGATGGGCTCGATGACCAGCGCCCTCGACGGGTCGCAGAGCGTGTCGTTGGTGTGCGTGTCCTTCAGCTTCGCCACTACGCCGATGTCGCCGGCGTGCAGCGTGTCGACCTCAAGCCGCTCCTTGCCCTGGGCCACCGAGATGTGCGCCATCTTCTCGGTGGCATCCCGGTTCGCGTTCAGCACGTCCATGCCGTTGGTCAGCTTCCCGCTGTAGATGCGGAAGAAGCTGAGCTCGCCCACGTGCGGCTCGCTCATGGTCTTGTAGACGAGTGCGGCGAACGGCTGGTCGTCGGCGGCCCGCAGCTCCACGACCTGGTCGATGTTCGGCCGCTGCGCGATCTCCGCCGGCGCCTCGTCCGGGCTCGGCATGAGCTCCACGACCTTCCGGAGCAGCGCCCGCGTCCCCCACGTCTTCTGGGGCGCACCGCAGAAGAGCGGGAAGATCTCGCCCCGCCCCATGGCGGCCTTCATCGCCTCCAGCGCCTGCTCCCGATCGATCTCGCCGCCCTCGAGGTAGGCCTCGAGCAGCGTGTCATCGGTCGTGGCGATGGTCTCCATGAGCTCCGTCCGCCACTCCTCGAACTTGGCCTGGAGCTCCTCGGGGATGTCCGTCTCCTCGTACTCCCCCGCGCTGCTGGCCGGGTCGTAGATATGCGCCCGGCCGCTGAACAGGTTGATGATCCCCCGGAAGTCGTCGCCCGCGCCGATGGGGATCTCCACCGGGATCACCGGATCGGTCAGGTGCTCCTTGATGTCGCTGTAGACCGAGTCGAAGTCGGCGTTCTCCTTGTCCATCATGGACACGAAAAAAAGTCTGGGAACGCCGCGGTCCTCGCAGTACTCCCAGACTTTCTCGGTACCGACCTCGACACCGGTGGTGGCGCCGAGGACAATGACCGCGCCGTCGGCAACCCTCGTCGCCGCCAGCGCCTCACCGGTGAAGTCCATGTACCCCGGCGTGTCCACCAGATTGACCTTCACGTCCTCCCACTGGGCGAACGCCGGCGCCGCCTGCATGGACAGCCCGTGATCGATCTCCTCCGGCGTGTACATGGTGAGGGCCGTTCCCTCATCCACGCTGCCGTGCCGGCGGGTGGAGCCCGCCACGAAGCACAGTGCGTCGACCAGCGTCGTCTTGCCGGAGCCGCCGTGCCCCAGCACAGCGACGTTCCGGATCCTTTCGGTTGGGTATTCCTTCGCCGTGGCCATGACTCCTCCTCTTCGATGGCCGTGATTCCCGGTTCGCGGGGGGTTTCGATTGTAGGCCGCGCGCGACGGGGGTGTCAATGCCGCCGGGGGCAGGCTTCTTGCCAACCACTTCCCCCGAACGTATTCAACAGCAGTATGACGCCGCCGTTTCGCGGGCGGCGCTCGACGTCAACCCAGCACAATGGAGCTGCTCATGAAGAAGCTCACAGCACTCGGTGCTCTCCTGGTATTTCTCCTGTCCGCGGCGCCGGCCGCAGCCCAGACGTTCGGCTTCGGCGCCCACGGGGGGCTGTCGTTCCCGATCAGCGACTACGGCTCCACGAATGCGGCCGACGCCGGCGCGGCGGAGATGGGCTTCTCCGGCGGGCTCGACCTCTGGTTCCCGCTCATGATGGTCCCCGGGCTGAGCTGGTACACGTCTGTGGACGCCATCGCCCACAGTACCGATGAGGCGGCCGGAGGCGTCGGCGAGGACGCCGGCTATCTCTTCTTCCCGCTCATGACCGGCGTCCAGTTCGATATCCCGGCCGGGCCCATGGGGCTGTACGTCACCGGTCAGCTGGGCGCCATCTTCGCCCGACCGCCGACCGCCGACCTCGGCGCTGGCGAGGTGGACGGAGAATTCAGCACCGAG
Source organism: Candidatus Longimicrobiales bacterium M2_2A_002 (assembly GCA_051418035.1). Classification (GTDB taxonomy): domain Bacteria; phylum Gemmatimonadota; class Gemmatimonadetes; order Longimicrobiales; family RSA9; genus JAWVYT01. Next base: position 39,016 of record JBPRGE010000099.1, on the reverse strand, counting down.
TTCGGCTTCAGCCTCGGGGCGGGGGCCCAGTTCACCGACCTGATCTACGGTGGGCTCAAGTACTACCCGATGGGCGACGTGGAGTGGAGTTGGGACGGAGGCGAGACCCGCACCCGCCCGGTCTCCTTCCTGGACCTGTACGTGGGGATCGGCGTGCGCTAGAGCCGCGGGCCACCGACGGCGCCGACCGACGCGGTCGGCGGAGACAGAGCGGGGCGGCCGGGTCCGACTGCGACCCGACCGCCCCGCTCTGTGTTCGGTGTCGGAGACCGGTCCGCCCGACCGGCCGCCGAGCCCGGCGCCTCTAGTTCGCGAGTCGGACGTCGACCGGCGCACCCAGCCGCTGCCACGACCGGACGGCCGCGGCGTTCAGCGCGGCGTCCAGCGCCTCGTGACCGGCGCCCTCCACCTCGATCACATCGGCCGCCGTCTCGTTCGTGTCCTCCGTCATGGCCGAGCCCACGGCGCACGTCACGGTGATATGCATCGGCGAGTAGATCCCGAAGGTCACGGCATTCGCGACCATGTTGAGGAAGCTCAGCTGTGTCTCAACCCGGGCTACGCCGTTGCTGCACTCCGACGCGACGTTGACGGTGGACGGTGGAACCAGACCGTAGAGGAAGGAATGGGCCCACGCGTTCTCGACCGCCTTCGCCGACGGCGTACGGTCGGTCTCGATGGTCGCGTGGTAGCAGCCGGCGAGTACGAACACCAGCGTGAGGACGGCGAAGCTGCGGACCTTCATGAAGGCCTCCGGATTGTGAGGGGGTGTGCAGGGGACCGGTGGGACCGAGCACCCTAGCGGGAAAGAATCGCCATTGCGGCACCAGCAAATTGATGGGGCTCCGGTGCCGGCCGCAAGGGTTTCGTCTCAGTTCTGCCGGTATTTCCTGCTCACCCGGTCCAGGAGCTTCAGCTCCTCCTCGGTCAGGCTCTGGAGCCCCGACTCGCTGATCTTGTCGAGGACGCGGTCGACCTCGTCCAGCACCCGCTCCTCCTTCTTGCTCCCGGGGCGCGGCGGTCCCTCGGCGCCCTGGCCCTTCTCACCGCCCCCGGCCGTGACGCTGAACTTGCGACGAGCCACGGTCTTCCGGAGCTGGCCGAGCTGCATCCCGGCCTGGTCCTGCAGCTTCAGGTAGAGGAACCCGCCGGCGAAGCCGCCGAGGTGGGCCCAGTGGGCCACGCCGTCCTGCTGGCCGCCGACCAGGCTCAGGATCGAGACGGCGGCGAGGAACCCCACCAGCCACTTCACCTTCACCGGGAAGAGGAACCAGATGTAGACCTCCATGTCCGGCCAGTTCATGGCGAAGGCCAGCATGATGCCGTAGATGGCGCCCGATGCCCCGATCACGCCCGCATTGGGCGCGAGGAAGGAGAAGACGGCCGCGCTCAACCCGGCCACCAGGTAGTACTTCAGGAACTCCCGTCCTCCCCACATGCTCTCGAGCGGTGGCCCGAAGAAGTACAGGATGAGCATGTTGAAGAAGATGTGGAAGAACCCGCGCCCGTGGACGAACATGTACGTGAAGAGCGTCCACGGCCTGGAGAGGATCTCTGCAGGCACGAAGGCCAGCGCGGGGCGGAGGTCGGAGAACGCCAGCATCGCCAGCCAGACCACCACGTTGGCGATGATGATCCGCTTCACCCACGGGGTGAGCCCGTGGGTGAAGGAGAAGCTGCCGCCGCCGTACCGCGCTTGCTGATAGGCCATCGTACGGGTTCAACCCCCGCTGCGGGCCGTGTGTTCCTGGATGGCGATCTCGCAGATCCGCTCGCACAGGCGTGCGAACGGGATCCCGGCCGCCGCCGCCGACTTGGGCACGAGGCTGGCCGAGGTGAGCCCCGGCAGCGTATTGGCCTCGAGGCACCACAGCCCCCCGTCCGGGTCGAGCCGGAAGTCGACGCGGCTGAACCCCTCGAGCTTGAGCGTCCGGTGCGTGAGGAGGCCGAGCCGCCGGGCCTCGGCGGCGATGTCGTCGTCGATCTCGGCCGGGAAGATCTCCTCGGCCATCCCCGGCTGGTACTTGGCCTCGTAGTCGAAGATCTCGTTCTTCGAGATGATCTCGCCCACCGGCAGCGCCTCGTCGCCGAGGACCGGCACGGTGAGCTCGCGCCCGGGGACGAAGCGCTCGATCATGACCTCGTCGTCGTGCTCGTACGCGGTGGCAATGGCGTCGGCCAGCCCGTTCGGCGACTTCACCACCGTCAGCCCGACGGTGGACCCCTGCTTGCTCGGCTTCACCACCGCCGGCCACCCGATCTCCTGCTCGACGGCCTTCATGTCCGTGGGCGTCATCAGCCAGGCCGGCGTCGGCACGCCGGCGAACCGGAGCAGCCGCTTCGTGATGTCCTTGTCCATGGCCATGGCGCTGCCGAGCATCCCGCTCCCGGTGTACGGGAGGCCGACCATGTCCAGGAGCGCCTGGAGGGCGCCGCCCTCGCCTGCGCCGCCATGGAGCGCCAGGAAGAGGACATCGGCGCCTTCCAGCTCCGGCGCCTGGGTGAGCGAGGTCGGGTCGCCGGTCCGGAGCATGTCCAGCCGCCCCCGGTCCGGCGGCTCCGGCGCCACGCCGGTGGTCAGGAGCTCCGCCTCCGCCGCCCCGTCGAGCACCCCGGTGGCCGTGTCCACCGCCACCACGTCGTGGCCCGCCTCCCGGAGCGCCCGGACCACCTCCGCGCCACTGGCGATGGAGACGTCCCTCTCCTCACTGGTCCCGCCGAACAGCACACCGATCTTCATTCTGCCTCCTGCAGCCGAGCCCCTACCCCGTCAGCTGCCGTACCATGTCATACCGGGTAATGATCCCCGTGAGTGCGCCATTCTCCCGGACCACGACGGCCGGGGTCCGCCGGGTCAGGAGGCGGGCGACGGCGTCGAGCGAGCTGTCGGGCTCGATCTCCGGGAACGGGTCGCCCATGAGCTCCGCGACCGGCTCGTCCAGGATCGCCGGATCCTCGATGACCCGGGCCATCAGCGTCTCCTCCGTCACCGCGCCGACGTTCTCGCCACCGTCCAGGACCGGGAGCTGGCCGATATCGTGGCCGGTGATCAGCTCCAGCGCATCCCGTACCGTCTGGCCCGACTGGATCACCACGATGTCCGGCGTGTCGGCGTCCTTGTGACGGACCAGCTGGCCGGCGTTCATCTGCTCCGGCGCGATGAGCCGGTTCTCCCGGAGCCACTCGTCGTTGAAGACCTTCGAGAGGTAGCGCTCACCCGTGTCGCAGAGGATGGCGACGACCAGCGCGTCGGGGTCGTCGACCTCACGGGCGACCTGGAGCGCCAGGTGCACGATCAGACCGGCGGAGCCGCCCACGAACAGCCCTTCCTCCCGGGTCAGCCGTCGGGCCATGCCGAACGCCTCCCGGTCGCCCACGGTCTCGTACCGGTCGATGACGTCGAACCAGAGCGTCTCGGGGATCTTCTCGTTCCCGATCCCCTCGACCTGGTACGGCTGCCCCTCGATCTTCTCGCCGGTCTCCCAGTAGTGGGCCAGCGACGAGCCCTGCGGGTCCGCGCCGATGACCTGGATCTCCGGGTTCTGCTCCTTCAGGTACTTCCCCGTTCCCGAGATCGTCCCGCCGGTGCCGGCGGACGCCACGAAATGGGTGATCCGGCCGTCGGTCTGCTGCCACAGCTCCGGGCCCGTGCTGGCGTAGTGCGCCTCGGGGTTGGCCTGGTTGTAGAACTGGTTCGCGAGGATCGCGTTGGGCGTCTCCCGGGCGATCCGCCTGGCCGTCATCACGTAGTCGTCGGGGTGGTCCGGCGGGACGGCCGTCGGCGTGACGATGACCTCGGCGCCGAACGCCTTCATCAGGCGGACCTTCTCCTGGCTCATCTTGTCGGGGATCGTGAAGATGCACCGGTACCCCTTCGTGGTGGCGGCCAGCGCCAGCGCCAGCCCCGTGTTCCCGCTCGTGCCCTCCACGATCGTCCCGCCGGGCTTCAGGTCGCCCGCTCTCTCCGCCGCCTCGATGATCGCCCGGCCGATCCGGTCCTTCACCGACCCGCCCGGGTTCATGAACTCCGCTTTTCCGTAGACCGGCGTGCGGATCCCCTCCGTCACCCGGTTCAGCCGGATCAGCGGCGTCCAGCCCACCGTCCCCAGCACGTCATCGTACGGGCGTGCGTTCCGCCTGACTTCGTCGCTCATTCCTCGCCTCCGGACGGCACCGAGTCGGGCGTCGCGAAGCGCACCGGCAGCTTCGCCCACATGGCGATCCGCTCATCGCCCCGCCGACCCGGCGCGAACTCGAGTTCCCGGGTCCCCGCCAGCGCCGCCGAGTCCAGCGCCGGCTCCCCGCTGCTTTCCAGCACGTACACACTGTCCACGTCCCCCACGGCCGTCACGTGCACCATGACCGTCACCTCGCCCTCCACGTCGCCATCCCACTCGTCGATCGGGTACCGGTACGGCGACTCCACCGAGATCGGCCGCGGGTCCGTCACCGGCTCATCGCCGCCGCACCCGGCAAGAAGAACGAGCGCAGCCAGCGCCGCGAAGGCCGGAACGAACCGCGAACGCCGCCGAGCCACCCCCGAGCCGCGAGCCGCGAGCCGCGAGCCGCCGTTCACTCCGCCTCCCTCTTCAGCTCCGCCAGCCGATTCAGCGCCTCCAGCGGTGTCATCCCATCCACATCGATCTCCCTGAGCTTCTCGACCACGGGGTGCAGCTCGGTGCCGAACATGGACAGCTGGTCCGGCGGCGCCGTGCTCTCCGGCCGGCCCGCACGACGGCGGCCCAGCCCCTCCCCGTGGTGCGTGTGTGTGCCCTCCAGCTCCGCCAGGATCTCCCGCGCCCGGCCCACGACCCGCTCGGGCAGCCCCGCCAGCCGGCCGACCTGGATCCCGTACGACCGGTCGCTCCCACCCGGCTCCAGCCGCCGGAGGAAGACGATGTCGTCGCCCGCCTCCTTCACGGCCACGTTCGCGTTCACCAGCGCCGGGAGCAGGTCGGCGAGCTGTGTGAGCTCGTGATAATGGGTGGCGAAGATCGTCTTCGCACCCAGCTCCTCGTGGAGGTGCTCCGTCACCGCCCAGGCGATGCTCACGCCGTCGTAGGTGGCCGTGCCCCGGCCGATCTCGTCCAGCAGCACGAGCGACCGCTCGGTGGCGTTGTGCAGGATCGACGCCGTCTCGCTCATCTCCACCATGAACGTGGACTGGCCCCGGACCAGGTTGTCCGATGCGCCTACCCGCGTGAAGACCCGGTCGGTCACCGGGAGCCGGGCGGACGACGCCGGTACGAACGAGCCGATCTGCGCCATCAGCTGGATCAGCCCGACCTGGCGCAGGAGCGTGCTCTTCCCGGCCATGTTCGGTCCGGTGAGGATCATGACCCGGGCGTCGTCGTCGAGGACCACGTCGTTCGGGATGAACTCCTCGCGGGGCATCATCGTCTCCACCACGGGGTGGCGGCTCGCCCGGATCTCGAGCTCGAACCCGGTGTGGACCTCGGGCCGGACGTAGCCCCGGCGCTCGGCCAGCCGGGCCAGTCCCGCGAGCACGTCCAGCTCGGCGATCCGGCGGGCGGTCTCCAGCAGGCGCGCCATCTCGCCCGCGACCTCCCTCCGGAGCTCGCCGAAGAGCCGCGCCTCCAGCTCGGCGATCCGCTCCTCGGCGCCCAGCACCTTCGTCTCCCACTCGTCGAGCTCCTCGGTCACGTACCGCTCCGAGTTGGCCAGCGTCTGCTTCCGGCGGTAGTGCTCCGGCACCCGGTCGACGTTCGGCTTCGTGACCTCGATGTAGTAGCCGAAGACCTTGTTGAAGCCGACCTTCAGCGACCCGATCCCCGTGGCCTCCCGCTCCCGCTGCTGCAGACTCGCGATGAACTCGCGCGCCCCGTCCCGCGTCTCCCGGAGGTCGTCCAGCTCGGCGTCGTGGCCCGCCCGGATCACGCCCCCCTCGCCGAGCGTGGCCGGCGGCTCGTCGGTCAGCGCCTCCCGCACCGTGTCGCGGACGTCCGTCATGGGGTCCATCGCGTCCAGGAGCTCCGCGAGCCGCTCCGAGCGCGCCTCGTCGAGCGCCTCCAGGACCGGCGGCAGGCGTTCGAGCGACGCCGCCAGCGAGGCGAGCTCCCGGGGACTCACGCGGCCCGCGCCCACCTTCCCCGCCAGCCGCTCCAGGTCCCGGACCTGCTTCAGCTCGTCCCGGACCGCGCGGCGCAGCGACGCCTTCTCCACCAGCTCCTCCACCGCCTTCTGCCGCGCCCAGATCGTCTCCGGCGTGATCAGCGGGCGCAGGAGCCACCGCCGGAGCAGCCGGCCGCCCATGGCGGTCACGGTCTCGTCGACGACGTCCATGAGCGTGGCCGGCGCGCCCGGCGGGACATCCGGCCGCAGCGGCGCCACGAGCTCGAGGTTGCGCCGCGTCATCTCGTCCAGCGCCATGGCGTCGCCGGGCCGCTCCACCTGCGGCCGGCGCAGCCCCTCCGCCGACGTGGGCTGGACCTCCTTCACGTACGCCAGCAGCGCGCCCAGCGCGCCGATCAGCGGCTCGTCGCCCTCCTGGAAGCCCAGCCCGTCGAGGGCGTGGAGCGCGTAGTGCCGCTCGATCTCGTCGGCGGCCATGTCCGGATCGAAGAGCCAGTCGGGGCGGTATGTCGGGTGCGCCGACTCCACCGGGTTCGACCCCTCCCGCGCCCTGGGCAGGAGCACCTCCGACGGCTCGAACCGGGCCAGCTCCGCCTCCAGCCGGTCGGCCGGGACCCGGGTGCCCGTGAACTCGCCCGTGCTGATATCCGCCGCCGCCAGCGCCGCCTCGCCGTCGTCGGTCTCCACCACGGCGACCAGCCAGTTGTTGCGGCGCGCCTCGAGCAGCGTGTCGGCCGTGATGGCGCCCGGCGTGACCGTCTCGACCACCTCCCGCCGGACCAGGTCCTTCGCCTCCGAGGCGTCCTCCACCTGCTCGCAGATCGCGACCCGTCGACCCATGCGGACCAGCCGCTCCAGGTACTCGTCCTTCGCCTTCACCGGGATCCCGGCCAGCGGGACCGCCGCGGCGGCGCCATTGTTCCTCGACGTGAGGGTCAGACCGAGGAGCCTCGCGCCCTCCTCGGCGTCCTCGTAGAACATCTCGTAGAAGTCCCCCACCCGGAAGAAGATGAGGGCGTCCTCGTGACGGGACTTGGCGTCCCGCCACTGACGCATCAAGGGTGTGTCTTCCTGCCTGGGCATGCGGTTCCGTCGGCCTCGATCGGTAGGTCTCTGTTAGCATAGCCGAGACGTCCCGCGGCCACCACCCTGCCCCCGGTCCGCGGTTTCCCGCACACCCGCTGGCCTCTATCTTGAATCCGCTCTTCCGGCAGCGCCCCGCCCTGCGCGCACGGACCGCGTCGCACGGGCGGCGAGCGGCCGGCGAGCGGCCGGCGAGCGGCAATGTCACCATGACCACACGAAGGCAGCAGGTCACGCTTTGAGCGAGCAGAAGAGGAACCGGGCGTACGACTCCTACAACGCCGGGTACGTACAGGATCTCTACGAGTCGTATGTCCGCGACCCGAGCTCCGTCGACGACCGCTGGGCCGGCATCTTCGACATGGATCCGTCGGAGGTCGGGCTCATCCCGGTCGGCCGGGATGGCGGTCCGTCGCGGGCCCAGCTCCGGGCGGCCATGGCCGCGGCCGAGCTGGTCGATGCCTACCGGCTCCACGGCCACAAGGCGGCCGAGCTCGATCCGCTGGGGAGCGAGCCGAAAGGCCACCCCATGCTGTCGGCCGACTTCCACGGGATCGAAGCCCGGGACCTGGACACCATCCCCGCCTCGCTCCTGGGGCTCGGCGACTCGGGCACCAGCATGCGCCAGGTGCTCGACTGGCTGCGGGAGACGTACACCGGCCATATCGGCTACGAGTACGAGCACCTCGAGGACCCGAAGCGACGGGAGTGGCTCCGTCGTCGGATCGAGGACGGCTGGCACCGGGAGCCGCTCTCCGATGACGAGAAGGAGCGGCTGCTGCGTCGCCTGACCGACGTGGGGGCGCTGGAGCAGTACCTGCACCGGGCCTACCTCGGCCAGAAGCGGTTCAGCATCGAGGGCAACGACATGCTCGTGCCGGTCCTGGACCTGGCCATCGAGCGGGCGGCCGAGGCCGGCGCCCGGGAGGTGGTCCTCGGGATGGCGCACCGGGGCCGCCTCAACGTCCTGGCCCACGTCCTCGGACAGTCGTACGAGAAGATCATCAGCGAGTTCGAGGGGCAGCAGCACGGCTCCGGGACCGGCGACGTGAAGTACCACCTGGGCACCGAGGGGACGTACGCGACGTCGTCCGGCGACCCGCTCACGGTGACCATGGCACCGAACCCGAGCCACCTCGAGTTCGTGAACCCCGTGGTCGAGGGGATCGCACGGGCCAAGCAGACCGACCGCGAGGAGACCCGCATCTCCCAGGACGTCTCCCGGGTGCTGCCCGTCCTCATGCACGGCGACGCGGCCTTCGCCGGCCAGGGGGTCGTGGCCGAGACGCTGAACCTGGCGCGCCTGACCGGCTACGAGACCGGCGGCACGCTCCATATCATCGTGAACAACCAGATCGGGTTCACCACCGGCCCCGAGGAGGCCCGGTCCACCGACTACGCCAGCGACCTGGCCCGGGGCTTCGACGTCCCCGTCTTCCACGTCAACGCCGACGACCCCGAGGCGTGTCTCGCGGTCGTCCGCCTGGCCATGGCCTACCGGACGGAGTTCCGGGCGGACGTCCTGATCGACCTGGTGGGCTACCGCCGCTACGGCCACAACGAGGGCGACGAGCCCGCCTACACCCAGCCCCGGGTCTACCAGGCCGTCGACGACCACCCGACCGTCCGCGAGCAGTGGGCCGACCGGCTCGAGGAGGACGGCACCCTGCCCCGCGACGAGATCGACGGGATCTGGAACGCGGCGTACGACCACCTGAGCGAGATCCAGCAGGAGGTGAAGGAGCGGATCGCCGAGTCGAGCGACGACGAGCCGGCCACACCGCCCGTCGAGCCCGCCACCCTCCAGCCGCCCGTGGGCACCGGGGTCGAGCGAGAGCGGCTCCTCTCCCTCGATGAGCAGCTCCACCGCTGGCCCGACGACTTCGCCATCAACGACAAGCTGAAGCGGCAGCTGACGAAGCGGGCCGGGACGCTGGAGGCGGACGAGCCGAAGATCGACTGGGCCCACGCCGAGTCGCTGGCCTTCGCGTCGCTCCTCGCCGAGGGGACGCCGATCCGGCTCACCGGCCAGGACTCCGCCCGGGGCACGTTCAGCCAGCGGCACCTGACGCTCCGGGACACCGAGACCGGCGAGGGGTACACGCCGCTCCGGCACCTGGACGAGGCGAGGGCGCCGTTCGAGGTGTACAACAGCCCGCTCTCCGAGGCCGGCGCCATGGGCTTCGAGTACGGCTACAGCACCGCGGCCGCCACCTCGCTCATCCTCTGGGAGGCCCAGTTCGGCGACTTCGTGAACGGGGCACAGGTCATCGTCGACCAGTTCCTGGCGGCCGGCCGCGCCAAGTGGGGGCAGACGAGCCGGCTCGTGCTCCTCCTGCCCCACGGCTACGAGGGCCAGGGGCCGGAGCACTCCAGCGCGCGGCTCGAGCGATTCCTCCAGCTCGCGGCCGAGGACAACATCCGGGTGGCGAACTGCACCACCCCCGGCCAGTACTTCCATCTGCTCCGACGGCAGGCCCGGCTCGACGAGCTCCGGCCGCTCATCGTCTTCACGCCCAAGAGCCTGCTCCGGCACCCGAAGGCGGTCTCCGCGACCGCGGACCTGACCGACGGCGGGCTCCGGCTCGTCCTCGACGACCCCCGGGGCGCCGACCGGGCGGACGACGTGGCCCGGGTGGTCCTGTGCTCCGGGAAGGTGTTCTACGACCTCCTCACGAGCGACAAGTGGGACGAGGCCGACGATGTCGCCGTGGTACGGGTCGAGCAGCTCTACCCGTTCCCGGAGAACGCCCTCGCCGACGTGCTCGACCGCTACGGCAGCGCGAAGGAGCTGGTCTGGGTCCAGGAGGAGCCCTCCAACATGGGCGCCTGGACGTACATGCGCCCGTGGCTCGACCGGCTGGCCGACGGCCGGGAGGTCGGTTACGTCGGCCGCCCCGAGCGCGCGAGCCCCGCCGAGGGGTACAAGAAGGCCCACGACGACCAGCAGGCGAGGATCGTACGCGAGGCCTTCAGCTCCGATGTCGAGATGCCCGAGGTCGCGGCCACCGTCGAGGACGCCGGCACGGAGACCGACGGGACCGACTGAACCGCTCCGGGCGAACGTCCCGGGAGGGCGCGTTCAGCCTAGTGCCCGGTGTGCCGCTGGAGCGCCCACATCGACTCGACCCGCTCCCGGCTCTCCTCCAGCAGGCGGGCCAGCTCCGGGTCCGACGTCTCGCCGGCCCCGGCGATCACCGCGTCCACCGCCCCCCGGATCGCCTCACCGTTCCCGGCGCCCGGCGGCGCCAGCGACTCCGCCGCACGACGTACAGCCGCGTGGTCCAGCCGGTCCGCAAGCGACAGGAGCCGGGCGTTGAGCGGCAACCCGGGCGACCACGGCTCCACGGCCTGACGCACGACCTCGCATACGCGCTCGTGGAACCCCAGGTCCCGCAGCAGCTTGGACGAGCGGGTCGCCACCTCGCGGCGCCCGCCGCCGGAGACCAGCCGCCCGATCTCGTGCGTCCGGGCCGCCGTCCGGAGCACCTCGCGGTCGGTGGCATCGGTCTCGTCCTGCACCCGCTTGGCCAGGAGCACCGCGACGCTCACCACCCGGGCCCCGTGCCCCGACCCGGCGCCGGACTTCTCGTCGCCCAGGAACAGCCACGAGTGCGGCAGGCTCCCGCCCAGCTCACCCCAGTCGTCGAGGTCCCGTGACTGGGACCGGGCCAGCGTCTCGGTGGTCTCCACGAGCTCCAGCTGCGAGACCGCCTGCTTCAGCGCCGCGTCCAGCTCGAACAGCTCGAACGGCTTGAGCAGGTACCCCGACGCCCCCTCCTTCAGCGCGCGCCGGGCCAGGTCGGCGTCGTCATCGCCCGTGATCACGATGACCGGGCTCAACGGCGCCGTGGCCAGGAGCAGCCGGTTCAGGTCCACCCCGGACATGCCCGGCAGGTGCACGTCCGTGAGCGCCACGTCGTAGTCCAGGTCGCGGTCCCGGATCCGGTCCAGGACCGACTCCGCCGACGACGCCGTCTCCACCTCGTACCCCGCCTTCCGCAGGTGCGACGCGATCAGCTCCCGGACACCGCTGTCATCCTCCACGACCAGCACCCGGTGCGGTCGAGGCTCCGTCATGCCGCCTCTCTCAGATCCGACATCTTCTCACGGAGCCGTCCCAGCGCGCGCGTCCGGATCTGGGAGACACGGGACTCGGATACCCCGAACCGCTCGCCGATCTCCCGCAGCGTCCACCCCTCGAGGTCATACAGCTCGATCACCTCCCGGTCCCGGTCCGACAGCGTAGAGAGCTCCGCCCGCAGCCGCACCAGCTCGGACTGCAGCGCCAGACGCTCCTCCACCGCCATCCCCTGGCCCGGCTCCTCCCCGCCCCGGTCCGACGACGGGCTGCCCAGCAGGTCCTCCAGCGACACCCGCCGGCTCCGGTCCACGTCCCACTTCCACCGCCACAGCTGCTGCGGGTCCACCCCGAGAACCTCCGCCAGCTCCGGGTGCCGGGGCGTGCGATCCAGCTCCACCGCCAGACGGTCCCGCGCACGCTCCATCTTCCGCTGCTTCCGCCGCACGCTCCGCGGCGCCACATCCTGCGTGCGCATCTCGTCCAGCATCGCACCCCGGATCCGCGACGCGGCGAACGTGCTGAACCGCGAGCCCACGTCCGGGTCGAACGACGACACCGCGTGCAGCAGCCCCACCGTGCCGGCGCTCACCAGCTCGCCGACCTCCACCGCGCCGCCCGTCCGTGGACGCATCCGGTGCGCGAAGTGATGGACCAGCGCCAGGTGACGCTCCACCAGACGATTGCGTACCGCGACGTCGCCCGTCTCACGGTACTCCCTCCAGTCCCGCCGTTCCGTCTCTGTCACCGTCGACTCCCTGCCTGCGTTCCGGCCCTGTCCCGACCCGTTCCAGGGGCACGACGTGTTCCAATCCCGTACACCTGCCCGTACAGGGTTCACAAGCCACTGTCACATAAATGTTTATGGACAGTGAGGGTAGCTCTCGAGAGGCCGCGATTGTGCGAAATCCACCCGGCCAGACGTGCCGATTCCGGAAGATTGTTCCGGGTCGGGGCGGAAAAATCTTCCGGGCCGCGCTCCGGGGACAGGGCGCAGGCGGACCGAACGCGATCGCGCCGGCCGCGCAGGCGGGGTCGACGGGAACAGAACCCTCACGGGGGAAGCGGGTAAGAACAGAACGGTTGCACGCGGACGGTGCAATCGGGACACTACAGGGAACGCATATCCGATCCAGGAGACCCATGGATCATCTCGTTGTCGTACCGCACCCGACGCCTATCGCGCTGGAGGCGCGCTCGATCCGTCACAACTCCGTCCCGGAAGGCGCTGTGGGGCTCGGCTACTACTACGACGACCGTCTGATCGCACGCAGCGTGGTGGCGTCCAACGCACTGGACACGATCCAGTCGCTGCTCTCCTCCCCGGTCTCTGTGGCGCTGGCCGCCCGCGAGGATGACGATGGCAACATCGACGGCCGGATCTGCCTGGTGCTCCCGGTGGACGAGGATGCCGAGGAGGAGAGCGGCGAGACGGAGGAGCCCTGGAAGTCGAGCGTCCCCGCCCCGCCGCCGGAGATCGAGAGCGGCTACAGCGGCGGGTCGACCCCGTCCTCGGGCGGCGACGGGGACGAGGAAGGCCCCCGGTTCGCACTCCTCCCGATCGGCAACGTCGTGCGACCGGTCGAGGACCGGCACCACCCGGAGGAGCTCACGCACGACGTCAAGGAGATGCTCGACAACCTCCTGGCCGGCGGCGGCGAGGACGCGGTCCAGAAGGCGATCGAGGACCTGCTGAACAGCATCTAGAACGGGCCTTCGGGCCTCCCGGCGGGCGGCCTTCGGGCTCGCGGACTGCCGGGCCGCCCGTGTCGCGACCGCAGCGAGCGCCCCGAGGCCGCATCAGCGGCCGACCCTACACCGCTTCCAGCGCCTGCGTCAGGTCGGCGATCAGGTCCTGCGGGTCCTCGACGCCCACGGAGATCCGGACCATGCCGGGCGTGATCCCGATGTCCTTCTGGTGGTCGGGCGGGATATCCGAGTGGGTCATGGTGCCCGGGTGCTGCATCAGTGTCTCGGTCCCGCCGAGGCTCACGGCCAGCTTGGCCAGCTTGAGCGCGTTCAGGAGCCGGAACGCCTCCTTCTCGCCGCCATCGATATCGAAGGAGAAGGTGCCGCCGGGCGCGAGGCACTGGCGCTGATAGACGCCATACTGGGGGTCGCCCTCCTCGAGGAACCCGAGGTAGTGGACCTCGCGGACCTTCGGGTGCTCCTGGAGGAACTCGGCGACGTAGCGCGCGTTCTTCATCTGGCTGGTCATCCGCAGCTTGAGCGTCTCGAGGGACCGCATGAGGAGCCAGCCGGTCCACGCGTCGGCCATGGTGCCGAGGATGGTCCGCATCCCCGCCACGGCGCCCACCCGCTCCTGGTCGCCGAGGACGGCGCCGGCAATGAGGTCGCTGTGGCCGCCCACGTACTTGGTCAGCGAGTAGAGGACCAGGTCGGCGCCGTGCTCCAGGGGCTTCTGCCAGAGCGGCCCCAGGAACGTGTTGTCCACGGCGACCACCGGCCGCTCGTCGCCGTCGGCCGCCACCTGGTCGGCGAGCTCGGCGCACCGGGCGATGTCGACCAGCGCGTTGGTGGGGTTGGCGGGTGTCTCGGCGAAGATGACCTTCAGCGGGCCGGCCTCGCGGGCCTCGGCCACGGCGCGCTCCAGCCCGCCCTCCTCGCCCGCCCGGAACCCGAACCGCCGGACGCCGAACTGGGGCAGGATGTTGAAGAGGAGGAACTCGGTGCCGCCGTAGACGGGGTCGCTGTGGACCACGGCGTCGCCGGGGCGGAGGAAGGTGAGCATGGTGGTGGCGATGGCGGACATCCCGCTGGAGAAGACCAGCGCGGCCTCGGCGCCGTCCCACAGGCTGAGCCGGTCCTCGAGGATCTCGAGGTCGGGGTTGTTGATCCGGGAGTAGATGAGCCCCGGCTCCTCGGCGGGCCCGCGCTCGCGGAGCCCGTAGGCCAGCTCGAAGAAGGCCTTCCCTTCCTCGGCGGTCTTGAAGACGAACGTCGAGGTCTGGAAGATCGGGCACTTGACCGACCCCTCGGACAGGTGGGGGTCGTAGCCGTAGCCCATCATCTGGGTCTCGGGCCGCAGCTTCCGACCGGCGATCTCCGTATGTCTATAGTCGTTCTTCTCGCTCATGCTCCGCTCCGTTCGGCTCGTTGGCGGGCTCCGCCACCGCGTAGCCTAGCACCTTTGACGGATGGTTGCGAGCAGCGGCGAGAGCACAGAGCTTTGTCGCCCCGATGACCCACGACGAGGCCGAATCCCGTTACCGGCGGACCTTCCGCCGCGCCCACGCCGAGCACCCCCGGTGCCTGGCCGACGAATGGCTCACGGAGCCGTGCGCCGAGGCCGATGGGACGCCGGTGGACCGGCCGCTGGTCTGGTCGCGGCGGAACGGACCGTGGGAGCGGCACGACACGCTCTGGGTCGGCGCCGCGCCGGGGAACGCCGGCGGGATGGGGAGCGGCGAGATGGGTGCTCACGGGACCCGCATCCCGTTCGGCGGCGACATCGCCGGCGCCAACCTCGATGTCTTCCTCTCGGCCATGGGGCTCGACCGGAACCGGACGTTCATCGTGGCCGCCCTGAACCGGCTCCCCGAGGCCGGCGGCGGCGAGCCCCGGGTCCGGGAGCTGCGGGAGCCCGTGGGCGAGATCCCGTCGAGTGTCCACCTCCTCCGGGAGACGCTCCTGGCCACGGCCCCCCGGCTGGTGGTGGCGCTGGGTAACATCGGGCTCCGGACCACGGTGGCGGCCGCCCGGCTGGAGGAGAAGTCGCGACTGACGCTCCCGGGGCTCAAGCGGCTGGAGGCCGCCGGTCTCGAGCGGGGCACCGTCGTCGCATGGCCCGCCGCGTTTCCGCCCGACCGGACGTTCCGGGAGGCGTGGAGCGAGGCCCGGCCGGGTGCCCCGCTCCCGCAGCTCCTCTGGCTCCTGCACCCCAGCGCCCAGAACATGAGCCCCTACGCGGGTGAGGACACCGTCTTCCATACCCGGATGCTGGAGACCCTGGAGGCCGTGCGGGCCGCGGGCGTCGCGCTCTTCGGCTCCGTGCCCGCGCCGGGCGACCGGCCCCGCCCGCCCGCCGACGGCGTCTACGGCCTCCCGGAGTGGCGCGAGGCCATCGGCCCCCGCCACGGCGAGCTGGACGCCCTGTGGAGGGAGAAGGGCGTTTGATGCGTCTGTCAACCGGTTGCCACGACGTCGGGCCCCTTGTACCGTTTGGGCCATGATCTATCCCAGCCGACAGGTCACGCTTCGGAGCCGGATCCCCACGGTCCGGGTACGCGTCGTCACCGACGACGGCGAGGTGAGCGTGCGCGCCCGCTGGAAGGACCGGCCGATCGATCTCCAGCGGCGGATCTCCTACCTCATGCGGCAGGGGAAGGCCGTCTTCCTGGAAGACGAGTACGGCCGGACGATCTGTCTGCGCCCGGAGTGCATCTGGGGCGCGACCGTGGACGGTCGTGATGGGACGGGCCGGGGCGGCGGGATCCCGGCGCCGGCCACCGACCGGCTGCGGCGCTAGACGCCGCCCGGCCGCTCCGCCAGCCCGCGCTCGGTGGGCTCGACCGTCGAGTCGGGCACCGTGAACGAGACCGGGATCCGCACGATCACGCGCACGGCCTGGTCCTGGTTCTTCGCGGGTCGGAACCGCATCCGGTCGGAGACCTCGAGGGCGATGGAGTCGAGACGTGCGACCCCCGACGACTCGGAGACGACGCTCCGCACCACCTGGCCCCGCTCGTCCAGCCACAGCCGCAGCACCGCCTCGCCGCCGACCCGCCGGTCGACCAGCTCGGGTGTGTAGCGCTCCCGGATCCTGCGGGTCACCTCCGCCGTGTTCAGCAGCGCCGGGAGGGTGTACTCGACGCGGAAAGGCTCGAAGTCGGAGAGCGGCTCGGGCGTCGGCTCGGGGCGGGGCTCCAGCGTGATGTCCAGCCGGAGCGTCCGATCGCCGGGGACGAAGACCTCGACGTCCAGGGGTTCGTGGGCCATGTGGACCACCCGGAGCTGCCACCACCCTCGCTCGAGCTCCTCGAGCCGGTACCGGCCGCGGGCATCCGTCCAGTCGGCCGCCGAGTCGCCCATGACCAGGATCTCGGCGTAGGCGATGGGGTCGCCGCTGCCCGTGCTCCGGACCACACCCTCGATCGCGCCCCCGGGCGCCTGGGGGGCTGCCAGGGCCAGCATCAGGACGGCGACGGAGCTCATGGCCAGATGTGGACCCCCTCCACCGTCTCGGCGGGAACACGGATCCGGAGTGCCCCGGCCGCCTTCTCGGCGTAGAGCTCGCCATTGACCACGAGGCGGGCCGTCTCCAGCGACGTCGGCCACTCGACGGTGATCTCGCCACCGACGCCATCGTGCACCTCGAGGGTGCCGGTCGCCGTCCGGAAGGAGGGGTCGGTCTCCGCGCCCACGGCCGAGACGGTCACGCGCTCGCCCTCGGTCTCCACGAGGCGGAGGGTCGAGCCCTCCATCCCGGTCAGGAGCACCGCCACCGGCTGGCCGGCCGCCAGCGAGACGCGGGCCGGGACCGGGGCCGGCGCCGGCTCGGGCTCGGGCTCCACGGCGGGAGCCGGCGCCTCCGCCGGTGCGGGCTCCACGGCGCGCACGATCCACTCCCTGACCGGCGACCCGGGCACGGCGGCGGAGGCCGCGGCCGCCACCAGGAGGATCAGGATCGCGGCCTTGACGAACGGCCCACCGCGCCGGCCGGGACCGGCCCTCCGGGTCGCGGGCGCGGCCCGGCCCGGCGGGTCCACGTCCAGGACCGAGACCGCCTCGGAGAAGACCGAGTGAGCGCGGACCAGCTCATCCTTCGTGTCCTGGCACTGGGGGCACGCGAGGAGGTGCTCCGCCGCGCTCGCCCGCTCCTGAGGCGGCAGCTCATCGTCCAGGAAGGCCTGGAGCGTTCCGTCATCTAGGTGATTCATCTATCTATCGTCTCCCGCCGCGAGGGCGGTGTAAGTCTCTTCGAATCTGCGAGCGGCCCGCGCCAGGAGCGTCCCCACGGAGCCCGGCGCCACGTCCACCGCTTCGGCAATCTCGCTGTACTTGAACCCTTCTTCCCGCATGAGCAGCATGGTCTGGTCCCGCTCCGACAGCTCGCCGAGTGCCTCTCTGACCATGGCGATCCGCTCCTTCCGCTCCGTCGACACGTCCGGCCTCGGGGGCGCGCCCGGCGTGGGCACGTGCGCCTCCAGCCGCCGGTGCCGGCTCGCCTTGCGGGCCCGGTCGCGGATCAGGTTCGTCGCCACCGTGAACAGCCACGGCTTCGCCTCGTCCTCCGGCAGCGACTGCTCCGTCAGCCGGACGAACGCCTCCTGCGCCGCATCCTCGGCCGCGTCCGCGTCCCCTGTCAACCGGTGCAGGTAGCGGAACAGCGCCGGATACAGCCGGTCGAAGACGCGGTCATAGTCCATGACCGACGTCCCCGTCCCGGGTTCCGCTTCTACAACGTTCGTCCACGGCCCTTTATGACACCCATTTACGCCCCTCCTCGGATCAGGGTTTTCAACGCCTTGAGACGGTCCAGAAGACCCCCGCCGTGCAGGAGCCGGATCAGTGCGCGGGCCCGGCCCACGCCGAACCGGCGGAAGGGGAACCCACCCACCGGCTCACGGGTCGCTCCGACCCGGTCCACCAGCACGGCCCGGGTCACGGTCACCTCCCGCAGCCCCTCCTCGCCGTGGACCCGGCCGTAGCCGCTGTTGCCCATCCCGCCGAAGGGGAGTCCGGCCATGGCGCCATGGTACAGCACATCGTTCACCGAGACCATTCCGGCCCGGAGCCGACGGACCAGCCGCTCACCCCGCCGTCGGCGGGTCCAGATGCTCGCGGCCAGGGCGTACGGCGAGTCGTTGGCCAGCCGGATCGCCTCCTCGGCGTCGTCGACCTTCATGATCGGCATCACCGGCCCGAAGCTCTCCTCCCGCATGATGGCCATGGAGTGGTCGGCGTCCGCCACCACCGTGGGCCGGAAGTGGCGGCCCGGTCCGGGGGCCAGCGACCCGCCGGTCAGGATCCGGGCGCCCTTCTCCCGGGCGTCCGCCAGCTGCCGCTCGAGCCGCTCGACCTGGTGGTCGGTGGTCAGCGCGCCGATGTCCGCGTCCGGGTCGGTCTCGGTGGCCACGTCCAGCGCCTCGGTGGCCTCGGCCACCCGCCGGACGTACTCATCGTAGACCGGCGCCTCGACGTAGACCCGCTCCACCGCGATGCAGATCTGGCCGGCGTTCCAGTACGCGCCCTGGACGCCCATGTTCACGGCCCGGTCCAGGTCGGCATCGGCGAGGACGACCATCGCGTTCTTCCCGCCCAGCTCCAGCGTGACCGGGATCAGCCGGCGGGCCGCGGCCTCCGCCACGGACCGCCCCACGGGGACCGATCCGGTGAAGCTGATCTTGTCGACATCGCCCTGGACCAGCGCGGCGCCCGTGTCGCCATCACCGGTGGCCACGAGGAAGACGTCCTCGGGGATCCCGACCTCCATCGCCAGCTGCCGCATGAGCACCGCCGACAGCGGCGACATCTCCGACGGCTTCAGCACGACCGTGTTGCCCGTGACCAGCGCGGCCATGACCACGCGCATGGGGTTCAGGATCGGGAAATTCCACGGCGATATGATCCCGATGACGCCGTACGGCTCCCGCTCCACGACGCCCTTTTTGGTCACGATCCAGGACCGCTCGGACCGTGGCGCCATGACCCTGCCCACCCGGTTGGCGTAGAAGCGGGCCAGGTCGAGGGTCGGGAGCACGTCGCCCACCAGCCCCTCGAAGACCATCTTCCCCGACTCCCGGCTGCTGAGCTCGGCCGCTTCATCGGCGCGATCGGCGAGAAGCCGCCGGAACGCGTTCAGCAGCTCGGCCCGCTCCCGTACGGTGCGCGCGGCCCAGGCGGGCTGCGCAGCCCGGGACCGCGCGAGCAGCCCGTGGACCTCCTCCTCCGTGAGGTCGGGGACCGACGCCAGGACCTCCCCGGTCGCCGGTGCCCGGACCTCGAGCGAAGGCCGCTCGGGGCTCATCCGACCGTGATGGGGATGTGCACGCGGCTGTTCTGCCACTCCAGCACCAGCCCGCCGCCGTCCTCCATCAGGCGGATGGTGAACTGCTCCACCGTCTCTTCGGTGGACTCGGCGGTGACCTCGGTCCGACCGATGTCCTGGTCCTGCACGCCCGGGTACCGACCCTCGTGGCCCCACTGGGAGGTCGACGCGTTGACGATCAGCGTCCAGTCCTCGTCCTCCCGCGGGATCGTGTACAGCGAGTAGGACCCCGGGCCGACCTCGATCCCGGCGATGCTCAGCGGCACGCTGGTGTGCAGCGTGGTCGGCTCGTTCGCGCCCGTGCGCCAGAGCTGGCCGTACGGCACGGCCTCGCCGCCGATCATGGTGCGCCCCCGCAGCGACGGCCGGCTGTAGCAGACCTTGATCCTCCCGGTCCCGACCGTCATCGACACCGAGTCGTACGGACTCGCCCGCCCCTCGACATCCGCCTGCGGCTGACACGTCAGCTCCTGGGCCTGAGCGCCCGGAGCCATCACGGTGCTCGCAGCAAGTGCGAGCACCGCGAGCCAGCTGGTCCGTCCCGTCATTGTCGTCTCCTCATCGGTAGTAGGTCAGCCCCATGGCCTCGTTGACCCGGGCCATGGTCTCCCGGGCCACGGCCCGGGCTTCCTCGTTCCCTCTGTGCAGGATCTCTTCCACGAGCCCGTCCCGAGCGGCGAACTCGGCCCGGCGCTCGCGGACCGGATCCAGGAAGTCGTTCAGCGCACGGGCCAGCTTCCGCTTCACCTCGACGTCGCCCACCTTCCCCTTCCGGTAGCGGGCCTTGAGGTCGTCGACCTCGTCGGTGTCGGGGTTGAAATGGTCGTGGTAGATGAACACCGGATTCCCCTCCACCCTGCCCGGGATGTCGGCGCGGACCCGGTTCGGGTCGGTGAACATCTTCATCACCTTCTCGTTCACCGTGTCCGCGTCATCGCTGAGCAGGATCGCGTTCCCCAGGGACTTGGACATCTTGTTCTGGCCGTCGATCCCCGGCAGGACCGTATCACCCGAGAGCATGGGATCCGGCTCGGGGAAGACATCGCCGTAGAGGTAGTTGAAGCGTCGGGCGATCTCCCGCGTGATCTCCACGTGCGACAGGTTGTCCTTCCCCACCGGGACCACGTGGGCCCGGGGGAGCAGGATATCGGCCGCCTGCAGAACGGGGTAGCCGACGAGCCCGAAGGGCAGGACGTCGAGGCCCGCCGCCTGCGCCATGTCCTTGATGGTCGGGAGCCGCTCCAGACGGGGCAGCGTGACCAGCATCTCGAAGATGAGGTTGAGCTGCGCCGTCTCCGGGATCGCCGACTGCACGAAGACCGTGCTCCGCTCCGGATCGATCCCCAGTGACAGGTAGTCCAGGACCATCTCCCGGATCCGACCCGGGATCTGCTCCAGATGCTCCTTCTCCGGCTTCGTGGTCAGCGTGTGCAGGTCGGCGATGATGAAGAAACACTCCATCTCGCCCTGCAGTCGCACCCGGTTCTGAATGCTGCCCACCCAGTGGCCCAGGTGCAGACGCCCCGTGGGTCGATCGCCCGTCAATACCCGCTTCTTCGCCACACGTCCTCCACACGACCCCCGGCAGCCGCACCACTGCGGCCCGGCCGATGGTCTTCCGTTCGGTTCTCGTCTCGCTTCAAGAAAGGTGCTGCTACTCGTCCCGGTCGGTCTCGATGGGCGTCGCCCGCTCGAAGAGCGTCCGGAGCTCTTCCGGGCGAAGATGGGGGAACGCGCCGGACGCGACCAGGGCCTCCCGCACCGGTGTATCCGGCTCCGTGCCCCGGAAGAAGTGGACCGCCACCAGCCGGGCCTGACCCCGTTCGCCCGTACCGTACGCTCCGGCACCGGCGACCCGTGCGGCCCACGTCTCGCCATCCACCTCGAAGGTGCGCTCCTCCCCCTCCCACCGGGGCTCGCCCTCCGCCTCCGGCCGGGTCACCATCTGCTTCATCAGGTCCCGGACCGGGACCGGGCCGTCCGGGCCCTTCTGTTCCTCGTCCGTCACGGCGCCGGATCCCCGCCGAAGTAGTCGGCGTACAGATTCTCGTCCTCGCGGAGCCGGAGCCGCTCGAGCCGCACGCCGTCGGGCAGCCGTCCCTCGATCCGGGGCCACGCCCAGACCAGCAGGTTCTCCGTGGTCGGGACCCGGCCGCCGGGCCCGAACTCGGGGACGACGTGGTTGATGTGCCGGTGGTCGAGGACGGAGACCACGGCCTCGTCCAGGATCCGGTCCAGCTCGCCCAGGTCCATGCAGAATCCCGTCTCCGGGTCGATGGCGCCGGCCACCGTGGCCTCCAGCGCGTAGTTGTGGCCGTGGCCGTGCGGGTTCGCGCACGCGCCGAACACCGATCGGTTCCGCTCCCCGGACCACTCCTCCCGCCAGTAGCGGTGTGCGGCCGCGAACGTCCTCCGCCGTGTCATCTGGGCATGGCTCATGGCGAGGAAAGCTAGAGGCGACCGCTGTGAGCGTAAAGTCGGGCCACTCCCGGAGATCGGCCCGGCGCGAATATTGCCACCCCCGTATTACCGGATGAGCCGGCCCGAACAGCGCGCGTGAGGGTCGGCCGGCGAGCTCACACCGGGGACCCATGAAGCCGAGCGACACCGAGCGCACAGGGCCGAGCCACGGCAACCACGCGGCCAGGATCCTCCTCGCGGAGGACCACCTGGACAGCCGCGAGGCGCTGTGCGCCCTGCTCGAGGCCTTCGGCTTCCACGTGATCCCCGCCGTAAACGGCGCCGAGGCGGTCGAGCTCGCCCGCCAGGACCCTCCCGACCTGGTGCTCATGGACATCATGATGCCCGAGGTCGACGGCTTCGAGGCCACCCGCCGGCTCCGGGACTTTCCGGAAACCCGGGACGTCCCCATCATCACGCTGACCGCGATGGAGGGCGCCCAGGCCGAGGCGCTGGAGGCCGGCGCCGACGATTTCCTGGCCAAGCCCATCAACTCGGGCCAGCTCCTGGACAAGGTGCGGGACTGGCTCAACGACTGAGAGCCCCATGAGCGAGAGCTGGGACTTCGACACCGAGCAGACTCTCACGCCGGACGGGTTCCCCTGGCCGCCGTCGAAGGAGGGGCCCATCCTCACCGCGTTCGCGGCGACCTGGAAGGGCGCCACCTTCGACCCCGGCAGCTTCTTCGCCGAGACGCCCCGGGAGAGCGGCACCGGTGCGGCGATCCTGTACTACCTGGCCATCGGGATCCTGGTGGCCGGCGCAACGCTCTTCTGGGAAACCATGCCCTTCATGGCGGGAGCCGGGCCGCAGGAGACGTGGGCCGCCGAGCTCGGCTACGGCAGCGTGAGCCCCCTCGTCCGGTTCCTCCTCGCCCCCGCGCTCCTCCTGGTCGGCCTCGCTATCTCGGCCGGTGTCGTCCACCTCCTGCTCCTGATCTTCAACGGCGCGACCCACGGCTTCGGCACCACCGTCCGCGTCTTCTGCTACGCCTACAGCCCCGCCATCTTCGGCGTGGTGCCCCTCCTGGGCGGGCTGGTCGGCGCGATCTGGTCGGTGGTCCTGGTCATCATCGGGCTGCGAGAGGCCCACGAAACCGACGCGTGGAAGCCCGTGGCCGCCGTCCTCCTCCCCCTGGCCGGCACCCTCATCCTGCTCTTCATGATGATGTTCGCCGCGTTCATGGCGGCGGGCACCTTCCTGCCCGCCGGATAGGCGGACGGCGGCACGGCCAGACGGCCCGGGTGGCCGGCGGCACGGGCCACTGGCCTGCATGAATGGCCGGCGGCACAGCCGCAGGGCCCGGATGGTTGGTCGGCGGCCGGTCGGTCGTGAGCCCCGGGCGGGGACCGCACCGGGAGCCGGAGCGGCGCCCGGATCCTACGCGGCCGCGTCGCCCGGCTCGGAATCCAGCAGGTTGGGCTGGAGCGCCCGGAGCACGTCCTCCCCGTAGAACATGCTGATGTACTTGGCCTGCACCGGTGTGATTCGACGGACGGCCCACACCAGCTCCACGTGGTTCGGCTCCGACGGAATCGAGTGGAGCTTCATCCCCACCTCCTTCGGCAGCCGGTTGCCCTTCCGGTTGTTACACGACGAGCACGCCGCCACCACGTTCCCCCAGTCGTTCCCGCCACCGCGCGACAGCGGGACCACGTGGTCGCGGGTCAGGAACTCCCGGCCCCGCAGCTCGCGCCGGTGGCGGCCGCAGTACTGGCAGCAGTAGCCGTCCCGGGCGAAGAGGAAGGTGTTCGTCACCTGGCGCCGGAACTTGCGGGGGACGTGGACATACCGGACCAGCCGGATCACGACAGGACACGGCATCTCCCGTCGCTCCGAGCGGAAGACGCGGGTTTCGTCGACTTCCAGGACCTCCGCCTTCTGGTCCAGGACCAGGCGGAGCGCCCTGCGCACGGAGACGATGGTCAGGGGCTCGAACGACGCGTTGAGTGCCAGACAACCCATGGTCGTGGCTCAACCTCCTGCCTCGGGAACCGATGCACCGGTGCCGCGGTCGCCATCCGGGAGTGATCCAGTTGGTGTGCGCGGCCGCGGATGACCGCCCTCTAGTCTAGTCGAAAGGCTACAGTAGCGCTACGGGGTCCCGGTCGATGATGATCCGGATCGCGCCACCGCCGGTTCCGTGCTCGGCGTAGAGTGCTGTGCACACCGCGCCGAGCTGGCGCGCGCTCCGGCTGCGGAGCAGGAGGTGCCAGCGCCAGCGGTCGCGGATCCGGTCGATGGCGCACGGCGCGGGCCCCAGCAGGGCGACGCCAGTGGCCCCGAGCCGCCGGATCCGGCGGTCGATCCACCCGGCGAGCGTCTGGGCGGCCTCCTGGACCTGGACCTCCTCGGTGCCGCTCACGACCACGTTGGCGAGGCGGGTGTGGGGCGGGTAGGCCGGCTCGGCGCGCTCCTCGAGCTCCCGTTCCGCGAACCCGACGTAGTCGTGCTCGAGGGCGCGGCGGATCGCGTAGTGCCCGGGCAGCGCCGTCTGGATCAGCACCTGGCCGGGGCGGTCGCCGCGTCCCGCCCGGCCGGCCACCTGGGTCAGGAGCTGGAAGGTCCGCTCGCCGGCCCGGAAATCGGGCAGGTTCATCCCGACATCGGCGTTGATGACGCCCACGAGGGTCACATCGGGGAAGTCGAGTCCCTTGGCGATCATCTGGGTCCCCAGCAGGATATCGACCTCCCTGCGCTCGACGCGGCCGAGGATCTCGTGGTGGGACCACTTCGCCGACGTGGTGTCCACGTCCATGCGGGCGACGCGTGCTTCGGGGAAGGTCTCGGTCACGATCCGCTCCACCTGTTCGGTACCCAGCCCCCGGAACGACAGGGTCTCCGAATAGCACTCGGTGCAGCGGCCGGGCCGGGCCTCCTCGTGGAAGCAGTAGTGGCAGATGAGCCGTTTCCGGGTCCGGTGGTACGTCAGCGACACGTTGCACCGGTCGCACTGCCAGACGTGGCCGCAGTCGCGGCACTGGACGAAGCTGGCGTAGCCGCGGCGGTTCAGGAGGAGGATCGACTGCTCGCTGCGCTCCAGTCGCTCCCGGATCGCGGATTCCAGGGGCCCGGAGAGCACCCTCGACTGCCACGACGAGCCCCCGGACGCCGACACGCTTCCGGACCCACCCGCCTCCCGCGAAGCGCCGGCCCGCGACGCGTCGGTGCGCTTTCCCGCACGGGCGGTACCGTCGTTGTTGGCTGCTCGTTGTCCCTGTCTGTCCGCCTTCCTCAGATCCACCACGTCGACGTCGGGCAGGGGCCGGCCCTCCACCCGGTCCGGCAGCTCCAGGAGTGTGAACTTCCCCTTCGCCACGTTGGCCCACGACTCGAGGGCGGGGGTGGCGCTGCCCAGGAGGCAGACGGCCCGGGCCATCCGCGCCCGGATGATGGCCACCTCCCGCGCGTGGTAGCGGGGCGCCTCGCCCTGCTTGTAGCTCCCCTCGTGCTCTTCATCGACGACGATGGCGCCGAGCTGGCGGACGGGCGCGAAGATCGCGGACCGGGCCCCGACGGCGATCCGCCGCTCGCCGGTCCGCAGCGAGCGCCACGCGTCGTACCGCTCGCCCTCGGAGAGCGCGGAGTGGAGGACGGCCACCTGGTCGCCGAACCGGGACCGGAACCGGTCCACGGTCTGGGGCGTGAGCGCGATCTCGGGGACCAGGACAATGGCGCCCTTCCCCTGCACCGCCACGACCTCGCGGAGCAGCTCGACGTAGACGCGGGTCTTCCCGGAGCCGGTGACGCCCCGGAGGAGGAAGGTCCCACCGTCATCGCGGGCGGAGTCCAGGAGCGGGGTCAGCGCCGCCTCCTGCGCGGCGGTGAGCGGGGGGAGCGGGCCCTTGCGGGTGGGCATGGCGGCGAACGGGTCGCGCTCCACCACCTCCTCGATGATCTCGGCCACGTCCCGGTCGACGAGCCCGTTGATCACGGCGTAGGAGAACCCCTGGTCGGTGAGCTGCGGCACGGGCGCCGCGCCGCCCGTGGCCTCGATGAGCTCGAAGCACTCCCGCTGCCGGTACGCCCGGCCGAAGACCTCCTCGCGGAGGGTCAGGCTGGGGAGCTCCCGGGTCAGCTTCAGCACCCGCTGCGTCTTGTCCGGATCGCTCTCGGCGTCGGCCATGGGGTTGGGCAGTGCCGTCCGGAGCACCATCCCCACCGACGACAGGTAGTAGTCGGCCACCCACCCGGCGAGGCGGAGGAGGTGTGCGTCGGCGCTGGGCCGCTCCTCGAGGATCCGTCGCACGCGCTTGATCTGGGTCGTCTCCGGCTCCCCGCGCGTCGGCCCGATGACCCACCCGACGAGCCGGCGGGGCCCGAAGGAGACCTCGACCCGGGTCCCCGGCTCCACCGGCTCGTCGATCCGGTAGGTGAACGTCCGGTGCATGGGCAGCGGGAGCGCCACCTCGATCAGCATGCGGCCCCTCCTGCCGCCGTCCGGCCGCCGCCGCGGAGCGCCCCCGACACGGTCGTCATGCCCGGACCGCCGCCGCTACGGCAGCAGCGTGAAGATCTCCGTCTGCGGGTCCGGCGTGGTGACCTCCGGGCCGTCGGGCGACATGAACACGTCGATCTCCGTCCGCAGTCCCACATCGCCGGGCACGTAGATCCCCGGCTCGATGCTGAAGCCCACACCGGGGATCAGGATCCGGGTCTCGTGGGTCTCCAGGTTGTCGATGTTGGGTCCCATCCCGTGGACGTCCTGGTCGATGGAGTGGCCCGTCCGGTGGATGAAGTACTCGCCCCAGCCCCGCGCCTCGATCACCTCCCGGGTCACGTCGTCGACCTGCCACCCCTGCACCTCCCGGCCCGCCTCCCACTCGACCTCGAGGAAGGCGACGGCGGCGTCCCGTCCATCCCGGATCGCCTCCCAGTACCGCTGGATGTCCTCCGGCACCTCGGCGCCCAGGTACCCCATCCACGTCTGGTCGGCGTAGACGGCGTCCTCCGACTCCCTGGACCACAGGTCGATCAGGAGGACGTGCCCCTCCTCCACCTCGGCCCCCTCCGGCCCGTTCTCGTAGTGGGGGTTGGCCGCGTTCTCACCGATGGCCACGATGGAGTCGGGCCCGACGCCCACGCCCCGCTCGTCGAGCTGACCGAGGAGCCACTGGTGGAGCTCGCCCTCGGTGATCCGCTCGCCCGCGCTCACGGCGCCGGCCGCGCGCTCGAACGTGTCCCGCGCGACCTCGGCCAGCACGCGTGCCGCCCGGCGGTGCGACGCGAGGCCGTCGTCGGTCCAGCGGGCGTAGAACCGGGTGATCAGGTCGGCGGACGGGCGAAGCTCGGCGCCGGCCGTCCGGAGCAGCTCCGCGACGCCGGCCGGGATCATGTCCACGGCGGGCACGGCGTCGTTCTCCGAGATCTCGGTGGCCACCGTCTTCCCGTCCAGGAGCCCGCCGAGTCGCTCGTGGAGCGCCTTCCAGCCGACGTAGACCTCCTTCTGCCACGGCCACGCCGCCCACGGCGTCGTCTCGATCCCGTGCATCAGGGCCGTGGGCTCCCCGCTGGCCGGGATCAGGACGAAGTAGCGCCGGGTCAGCTCACCGACCCCGAGGAGCTTGTTCGCCACCGGGTTGCGGGCGTGCAGGTCGTAGAGGAGCCACCCGTCGAGGCGGTACTCCTTCAGACCGGCCTGGATCTCCTTCAAACGCTCCTTCAGGATGCCGAAATCACTCGCCGTGCTCTTCACTCGTTTCCTCCATCGCTGTATCCGTCGCCCGGGTGCCCTTGATCAGGGTCACGCCGAGTACTCGTTCCTCTTCGATCAGTCTCCGGAGCTCGCGCTCACGGGACAGCACCGCGCGAACGCCGGCCCAGCCCCACCGCCGCCAGGCCCGGGGCAGGATCCGGAGCTTGCCCCGCAGCGTGAACAGCTCCGCCAGCCCACCCAGCACCGACGGCCGGCTCCGGCTCGCCGCCGGATCCGACCAGTCCTCCACGTGCAGGTCGACGATCCCGGCCTCCCGGAGCATCTGCTTCCACTCCATGAGCATATGGGGTCGGACGCCCAGCGCCTCCACCAGGTCCTCCCGCCGCTCACGGTCCAGCCCCCGGAGCCAGACCAGCTGGACCAGCACGACCGTGCCCCCGGGCCGCGTCACCCGCGCCAGCTCCCGGACGGCGGCCTCCGGATCCCGGGCGGCGCCCAGCTCGATCTCCGCCAGCGCCACGTCGAACACCGCGTCCTGGTACGGCAGCTCGTCGAGGCCCGCGTGCTCGAAATGGAGGCGACTGGCCAGCCCGGCGTCCTTCGCCCGATCGCTCGCCACCGCCACCATGTCCGGGTCGGGATCCACCCCGGCCCCGGCCGCACCGGTGGCCTCCGCCAGGAAGAGCGCGCTCCGCCCCTGACCACACGGGACCAGCACGAACTCCGAGCTCTCCGACAGCTCCAGGAGCCGGGTGATGGAGCGGTACAGCGCCTCGCCTCCGGGCGGGAACGACAGGCGGGTACTGAGACGGGTGAGCCCCACCGCCGATGGGCTGTGGGAATCCAGAGCGCCCTGCTTCAGGTCTGGCATGGCCGGAATGTGCCGGAACCGTCGGGCAGGGTCAATCGGCGGGCGCGGGCGGCAGCCCCGCCAGCGCCCGTACGACCTGGACGGCTCCGTCGGCGGCCCGGTGCGGGACGTAGCCGCCCTCCAGCGCCACCACGAGCCGGCCATCGGCGCCGGCCCCATCCTCCATCAGGATCCGGGTCATGGCGTGGAGGTCGGGCGGCTCCAGCGTCAGCCCGCCCAGCGGGTCGCCGGCCAGGCAGTCGAAGCCGGCCGAGACGAGGGTGAGCTCCGGCCGGAACGAGGCCATCGTCGCCCGGACCGTCCGCTCGTACGCCCCCAGGTAGTACTCCCGCTCCACGCCGTGGGGGAACGGGATGTTGCGGGTCGCCCCCTCTCCCGGGCCCGCCCCCCGCTGGTCCGACCACCCGCTCCCGGGGTAGTGACCGCTGAGGTGGAAGGAGAGGTAGAACACCGAGGGGTCGTCGTAGAAGATGTCCTGGGTCCCGTTCCCGTGGTGCACGTCCCAGTCGACGATCAGGACCCGCTCGACCCCCATCTCCTCCTGGGCCCAGCGGGCGGCCACGGCCACGTTGTTGAAGAGGCAGAAGCCCATGGCCCGCTCCGCGGTGGCGTGGTGGCCCGGCGGTCGGGTCAACCCGAACGCGGTGTCCGCCTCGCCCCCCAGGATGAGCCGCGTCCCGTGGATGGTCACGCCCGCCGCCGCCAGCGCCGCCTCCCACGACGCCGCGGAGACGAGGGTGTCGGCCGTCAGCGAGATCGGCTGCCCCTCGGACGCGGCCCGCTCCACCGCCCGGCGGACGGTGTCCAGATGGGCTTCGGTGTGGACCCGGAGCACGTCCGACTCCTCCGCCGGCGGCGCCTCCGCCTGGACCCAGCGGTCGAGGAGCTCGGGCGTCTCCCCGTAGATCCCCCTGGTGATGGCCGGCAGCCGGCCCTGGTGCTCCGGGTGGTTCCACCCGGTGTCGTGCAGCGCGCACGCCGGGTGGGAGACGATGGCGACCGCCGCGGACCCCGGCGGCGAGCCTGACGACTCGTTCACGGGCGACTCGTTCACGGGCGACTCGCTCACGGGCGCCCCACGGGCCAGGTCGGCGCTGCGGATCGGCGCGTCGTCAATGGCTCCCCGCTTCCCCGGCACCCTGCGCGGCCTTCGATTCCGCCACCATTTCGGCCACATCGGCCAGGAGCGCTGGCGCGTCGTAGACGATCCCGTCCTTGATGGTCCACCGGACGCCGCCGACCCGGCCGACCTCGCCGGCGTCGTCGAGCCGGAGGGTGCCCGTGCCGTAGAGCACCTTGAAGTCCTGGATCGGGTTGAGAGGGACGACCACCAGGTCGGCCAGTGCGCCCTCCCGGATCACGCCGAACTCCGGCGCCGTGCCCCCGGGTGCCATCAACGTCTCGGCGCCCCACATCGTGGCGCTACGGACCACCTCGAGCGGGTGGAACCCCGCCTCCTGCAGCAGCTCGAGCTCCCGGACATAGCCGAAGCCGTACAGCTTGTAGATGAACCCGGAGTCGCTCCCCGTCGTCACCTTCCCACCCCGGTTCTTGTACTCGTTCAGGAACCGCATCCAGAGGCGGAAGTTGTTCTTCCACTCGATCTCGTCCTGCGTCGTCCAGCTGAACCAGTAGCTCCCGTGGCTGGTCCGGCTCGGCCTGTAGAACTCGGCCAGGCTCGGGAGCGTGTACGTGTCGTGCCACTCCGCCTCCCGGGCCCGCATCACGTCCCGGCTCGCCTCGTAGATCGTGAGCGTCGGGTCGATCACGAAGTCCAGCGCCAGCATCTCCCCCATGACCGCGTTCCACCGGTCGCTGCCCGGCTCCGCCGCCTGCTTCCACAGCCGGCCCGCCTGGCCGAACCGGTGGTACTCGTCGTTGTAGTTGTAGTCGTACGGGTAGTCCTGGATCGTGCGATCGTCGAACAGCGCCTCCGGCAGCCCGTACCAGTGCTCCAGCGACCCGAGCCCCAGCCGCGCGGCGTCCAGCGCGTCCATCTGCGCCACGCCCATCTGCCCGAGGTGGGCCTGCGTGCCCATCCCGTGCCGGGTCGCCTCATCGATCAGCGCCGCCATGACGGCCGGCGGATGGCTGCCGAGCTTCAGTCCATCGGCGCCCCGTCCTGCGGCCCAGCGGACGTACGCCCGGGCCTGCTCCGGCGAGTCGATGGCACCGCCGTCCCACCCCATCCCCGGCCGCACGTACACGAAGATCCGCGGCGCCGCGATGGTATTGGACGCGCTCCGCGCCCGCTCCTCCAGCGTCCAGTCCACGCCGTTCCCCGATCCCGGGTCCCGGATCGTGGTCACGCCATGGGCCAGCCACAGCTTGTGGACGTACTCGGCCGGCGTGCCCTGGCTCGTCCCCCCCTGGTGCGCGTGGAGGTCGACGAAGCCGGGGAGCACGTACATGCCGTTGGCGTCGAGCTCCCGGGTGGCGCCCTGCGGACGACGGTCGTCGGGAACCGGCAGGCCGGGCGTCCCCACGGCCCGGATCTCCACGATCCGGTTCCCCTCGATCACGATGTCCATGGGGCCGATCGGCGGCGCCCCGGTCCCGTCGATCATGGTGGCCCCGCGGATGATCAGGCGCTCGAACGGGCCCTCGCCGTCGGTGCGGTCGGGCGAATGCTCGACCTGGCCGTCGTGCTGGGCCGACACCGGCGCCGCCAGGGCGACCAGCGCGACGACCAGCCAAACCGTGACCCGTCGGGCGACCCCGTACCGGGCCGCGCCCCCACGCCCACGGGAGCCGCCCGCTCCGGTTCCGCCGTCGCCCGATCGATCGCTCATCCTGTCTGCCTCTCCGCAGGGTTGGTCACCGTCACGGCGCCAACGATGGGGAAGCGGGGCCGGGCGGGGCAAGGCCGGCGGCGAAGCCCGGGCGTGCCGGACTATCCCCCGGGCTCGGCCCCCGGCTCACCCTCCAGCTCGGCCAGGAGCGCCCGGGTGTCCGCGAGCAGACCGCTCTCGTCGACGCCCCGGTCCAGGACCTGGCGCAGGAGACGGATCGCCCGCTCCGGGTCGTCGTCGGCCAGCTGCTCGGCCCGGAAGTACGTCACCCAGCCGCGGAGCCACGCCGGCGCCGCCGGGTCGGCCATCAGCGACTCCAGGATCGGCACCGCCCGGTCCCCATCCCCGCCCTGGACCAGGGAGACCGCCAGGTGGAAGCGCGGGAGCACGGCGTCCGGCCGGCGGGCGATCAACGCCTCGCCCGCGGCCTGCCCGATCCGGCGTAGCTCGGGATCGCCGCTCCGCCCGAGGTGGAAGAGGAGCCCCAGATCGGCCGACGCGCCGAGGGCGGCGGGACAGCACGCGACGGCGGCGGCCATCAGCGAGTCCGCCCGCCCCGGGTCGCCGGCCTCCCGATAGAGGAGCCCCCGGCCCAGCAGCTCGGCGCCCCAGAACCGGACGACGGACGGCGGGAGCCGGCCACGGACCGCGTCGCCGATCGCGGCCAGGGAGTCCGCCGGCACGCCCCACGGAATGTCCGGGATCGGACCGGACGTGTCGGCCAGCGCCGGGGTCAGCACCATGTGCCGCAGGAAGCTCGCGGCGACTGCATGGTACAGCACCGTCCCCGTCCCGATCGCGTAGTACGGGTGGGACACGTGCCACGAGCTGGCGAGCACGGCGAGAGTCAGGTCCCGGTCGGGGACGTGGAGGAGCAGCCCCGAGTAGTACGGCCACTGGCCGCCGTGCCAGACCAGCGTGCCGAAGGCCGTCGGCTCGACGAACCAGCCGAGGCCGTACGGGAGGGGCGCCCTGCCGACCGTGGCCGCGGGACCGCCCTCTCTGGCGCCCGTGTCGGCGGCTCCCGCCGCTCCGGGCGCCGGCGTCCACGCTGCCTCGAGCATGTCCGGCCCGATGAGCCGGCCGTCGGCCAGCGCGTCGACGAACCGGGTCAGGTCGAGGACCGTGGAGACGACGCCGTTCCCTCCGCTGGCCTCGTCGGGGAGCGACGCGTCCGGCGCCGGCTTCCCCTCCGGGCCGTGCGGGGCCGCCAGCGAGTCGGCCAGCCACGAGCCGGAAAGCCGGTCGATGGCGGTCGTCGATGTCATCCCCGCCGGCTCGAAGACCCACCGCTCCAGCAGCTCCGGGAACGGCCGGCCCGCCGCGCTCCCGGCTACGAGCGACAGCACGTTGTAGCGGCCGCTGTAGGCGAAGTGTCGCCCGGGCTCCGGCCCTTCCGACGTATGACTCAGCAGCTGCCGGATCGTCACGTCCGAGGCCCAATCGGGCGGACGGTCCAGGTAGAGCGACGGCGGGTCGTCCAGCGACAACGCCCCGGCCCCGGCCAGCCGCAGGATGACCGTGGCGGCCATCGGCTTGGTGATGGACCCGATCCGGTACGGCGTCCGTACGCTCGCCGGCCGCCCCGTCGCCGCGTCGGCCACGCCGTAGCCGCGCGCCCACAGCACGGAGTCGCCCCGCGACACCGCGATGGAGAACCCGGGGATCGGCAGGCGATCGAGGACCTGCTCGACATCGGCCTGAAAGCCGGTCAGGGCGGCGCCCTCCCGGGCCGGGGGCGCGCCGGCGTCGGGGGCGCACGCTGCGACCGCGCTGGAGAGGACGAGCGGGAGGAGCCCGCGGAGGCACCTCCGGAGGCACCTCCGGACGACGTACCAATCGCCAGTTCGCCGGGGTCGCTGACGGGTCGATCGCCGGGAAACCGGACCGCTGCCCCACGTTCCCTGACACCCAGAAACCTTCATTCGCACCCCGAATCCGTCACAACTGGCAACTCAAACGTCGTCCGCCAGTCGTCCAACGTCGTCCGCCAGTCGTCCCCCCAGTCCGCCGTCCGCCAGCCCGGCCTCCGCGTACCGCTCCTGGAGGCTCATGACCTCGCGCTTGCGACGGGTCAGGGCGATGACCGCGTCGGCGGCGGCGCTGGCGGCCGACATGGTGGTGCAGTACGGGACGTTGTAGGCGATGGCGGTGCGTCGCATGGCGTAGTCGTCGTACTGGGACTTCTTGCCGAGCGGCGTGTTGATCAGGAGCTGGACATCGCCGCTGATGATGCCGTCGGAGATATCGGGCCGTCCTTCGCCGACCTTGAAGATCGGGTTGGCCGGGATGCCCCGGGCGCGGAGGTAGCGGGCGGTGCCCCCGGTCGCCCGGATGGCGAAGCCGAGCTCGTGGAAGCGGCGGACGATGGGCGTGACGGTCGGCTTGTCCCGGTCGTTGACGGTGACGACCACCGTTCCCTCGGTGGGCAGCGCCGCGCCGGCGGAGATCTGGGCCTTGGCGAAGGCCATCCCGAAGGACGAATCGAACCCCATGACCTCACCGGTGGAGCGCATCTCCGGGCCCAGGATCACGTCCACGTCGAACTTGTTGAACGGGAAGACGGCCTCCTTGACGGCCACGGCCGCCGGGACCGCCTCGTGCCCGGCGTCGAGCCCCGCCCCGGCCAGCGATTTCCCGGCCATTACGCTCGACGCGATCTTCGCGAACGGGATCCCGGTGGCCTTCGAGACGAAGGGCACCGTCCGGCTCGCCCGCGGGTTCACCTCGAGCACGTAGACGGTCCCGTCCATGACGGCGAACTGGACATTGATCAGCCCGACGACGCCGAGCTCCCGGGCGAACCGGCGGGTCGTCCGCTTCATCTCCGCCACCTCCTCGTCCTTCATGAGGTACGGCGGCAGCACGCACGCCGAGTCGCCGGAATGGACGCCGGCGTCCTCGATGTGCTGCATCACGCCGGCGACGACGGCATGCTCTCCGTCGCACACGGCGTCGACATCGGCCTCGAAGGCGTCCTCGAGGAACCGGTCGATGAGGACCGGTCGGTCGGGGCTCGCCCGGACGGCGCGCTCGAAGTACTCCCGGAGGCTCGGCTCGTCGTAGACGATCTCCATGGCCCGCCCGCCCAGTACGTACGACGGTCGGACCAGGACCGGGTAGCCCACCTCCTCGGCGACGGCCACCGCCCGCCCGACGTCGGACGCGATCCCGTTCGGCGGGACCACGGCGTCGATGGAGCGGCAGAGTGCGGCGAACCGGTCGCGGTCCTCCGCCCGGTCGATGGCATCGGTCGGCGTCCCCAGGATCGGCACGCCCAGCTCGGCCAGCGGCTCGGCCAGCTTCAGCGGCGTCTGCCCGCCCAGCTGCACGATCAGCCCCTCGGGCCGCTCCCGCTCCACGATCTCGAGCACGTCCTCCAGCGTGAGCGGCTCGAAGTAGAGCCGGTCGCTCACGTCGAAGTCCGTGGAGACGGTCTCGGGGTTCGAGTTGACCATGATCGTCTCGAACCCGTCCTCCCGGAGCGCCAGCGCCGCCTGGACGCAGCAGTAGTCGAACTCGATCCCCTGCCCGATCCGGTTCGGGCCGCTGCCCAGGATCATGGCCTTCTTCCGGTCGGTGGGCGGCGCCTCCGTCTCGTCCTCGTACGCGCTGTAGAGGTACGGCGTGGCCGCCGGGAACTCGCCGGCGCACGTGTCCACCATCTGGTACGTCGGGCGCACGTCCAGCGCCCAGCGCAGCTCCCGGACCGCCTTCTCCGTGACGCCCCGCATCCGGGCCAGCTGGCTGTCGGAGAAGCCCATCCGTTTCATGCGACGCAGCTGCTCTCGCGTCACGTCATCCAACCCTCGCGGCGGGGCACCTTCAAGACCTCTCACCGCTGAATCCGCCGAATGCGCTGGAGACTCGCCGGAGCCGGAATCCGGCCGATCGCCCGGGGCCGTACCACCGCGAGATCCGGAACCCATTTCTTCTTGGTTCGCCGGAGAGCCTGCGTCTTCCGCCTCTGACTCTTCTGCGGATTCAGCGTGTTCTGCGGTGAGAGGTGTTGCTGTCAGACGGTCGGAAGTCTGGCCCGCCCACGAACGTTCGGCCTCCACGAGCTGGGCGAACTGCGTCAGGAACCACGGGTCGATCCCCGTGAGCTCGTAGATCTCGGCGATCGGCAGCCCGACCTCCAGCGCCCGCTTCAGCTGGAACGGCCGCTCGGCGGTGGGTCGGCGGAGCGCGGCGCGGAGGGTGTCGAGCGAGTCATCGGCGAGCCCGTCGTCCTGGAGCGTGCCGGTCGACCAGCCGTCCCGGTCGATCTCGAGCCCGCGCAGCCCCTTCTGCCACGCCTGCCTGAACGTCCGGCCGATGGCCATGGTCTCGCCCACGGCCTTCATCTGCACGGTGAGGGCGTTGTCGGCGGTCGGGAACTTCTCGAACGCGAACCGCGGGAACTTGACCACCACGTAATCGAGCACCGGCTCGAAGCTGGCCGGTGTCTCCCGGGTGATGTCGTTGGGCAGCTCGTCGAGGCGGTAGCCGACGGCCAGCTTGGCGCCGATCCGGGCGATGGGGAACCCGGTGGCCTTGGACGCCAGCGCCGACGACCGGCTGACCCGGGGGTTCATCTCGACGACGAGCAGCTCCCCGGTCTCCGGGCTCACCGCGAACTGGATGTTGCACCCGCCGGCGGCCACGCCGATCTCCCGGATGATGGCGATGGCCGCGTCGCGCATCCGCTGGTACTCGACATCGGAGAGCGTCTGGGCGGGCGCCACCGTGACCGAGTCGCCGGTGTGGACGCCCATGGGGTCGATGTTCTCGATGGAGCAGACCACCACCACGTTGTCGGCCCCGTCCCGCATCATCTCGAGCTCGTACTCCTTCCACCCGATGACGCTGCGGTCGATGAGCACCTCGTGGATCGGCGAGTTGTCGAGCCCCTTCTGGACCGCCCGCCGGAGCTCCTCCCGGTTGTACGCGATCCCGCCGCCGGTGCCGCCCATGGTGAAGCTCGGCCGGATGATCGCCGGATAGCC
The DNA here is from genome assembly GCA_051418035.1 of Candidatus Longimicrobiales bacterium M2_2A_002. GTDB lineage: Bacteria > Gemmatimonadota > Gemmatimonadetes > Longimicrobiales > RSA9 > JAWVYT01. The sequence goes on along the minus strand of JBPRGE010000099.1, from coordinate 2,981 downwards.
CGTGTCGTCCACGATGGCCAGCGCTTCATCCATGCTCCGGGCGAACCCGCCGTGGGGGACGGCCAGCCCGATCCGCTCCATCGCCTCCGCGAACTCCTCGCGGTCCTCCGCCATCCGGATCGCCCGGGCGTCGGCGCCCAGCAGCTCGACGCCGTGTCTGTCGAGCACGCCGCTGTCGTAGAGCTCGAGGGAGACGTTGAGCGCCGTCTGGCCGCCCATCGTCGGGACCAGCGCGTCCGGCTGCTCCCGCTCGATGATCCGCTCCACCCACTCCGCCGTGATCGGCTCGATGTACGTCCGGTCCGCCAGGTCGGGGTCGGTCATGATGGTGGCCGGGTTGCTGTTCACCAGCACGACCCGGTAGCCCTCTTCCCGGAGCGCTCGTACCGCCTGGGTCCCGGAGTAGTCGAACTCGCACGCCTGCCCGATGACGATGGGTCCGGGGCCCAGCAGCAGGATCGTCCGGAGGTCGTCTCGACGAGGCACGCGCTACTCTCCGGCTCCCTTCTCCCGCTCCTTGCGGACCGCCTTGGCCAGGATGAACAGGAGACCGCCCCACACGAAGCCGCCGATCACCGCGAAGGTCACGATCGCCGCTGGGTCCATGGGGCTCCTGTCCTGGGAGGTCGGGTGGGTGGTCGGTCCGGCCCGGAAAGTGACGATTCGCCGGCCGCCCGCGCAAGGTCGCCGCTCCCGTCGGCCACCGGCCCCGGGCGGGGACCGCTCCGGGCTTGCGCGAACGACGTCGGGACCGAACCCTTCAGTGCACGTGAGACGACCAACGAGGCACCGCCGGACCCTCCGGGGGCGGCGTTCCCGATAGATGGCACGCAGCACGCAGGACGTGGATATGCAGTGGAGGAACCGGTGCAGAGCGCCTACCCCGCCGTAGAGGAACGCCTCGGCTCACTCATCATCGAAGGACAGCGCCAGGAGGTCTGGATCCGGTCGACGCCGGACCCGGAAGGGACCTGGCACAACGCCATCCTGTTCAAGCGCGATGGCAAGCTCTCCGCACCCGACGCGGTCGTGGCCGGCGTAGACTGGCACGTCCCGCCCGGCGTGGCCATCCAGAAGGCCCGGAAGCTCCCCGAGCACGACCAGCTCCAGCTCTTCCAGCAGGCGCAGCGGCCCAGGCCGCCGCTCTTCTAGCCGGCGCTTCCGGCCGGGCGGCGACCCGGCCGCCGGCCGGGCCGAACCTCAGCCGCCGCCGATCGACGCCACGTAGCCGGCCAGCGCCTCCACCTGCTCGTCGGTCAGGTTCGCGCCGCCCATGGCCGGCATCGGCCCGGGGTACTCGATCGGGTCCGGCACACCGCTCCGGATCACCCCGGCCAGGGCGTCCGGGTCGGGGCCGTCCACGTGCAGCCACTGATCGTCGGTCAGGGAGGGCCCGAGCTGCGACCCGGAGCCGCCCACCCCGTGACACGCCGTGCACCCGCCGCTCCCCGAGAACAGGTCCCGGCCCTGGTCGAACTCCGCCTGCGTGACCCCCTCGGCCAGACTGACCTGCGTCTCGCCGCCGCCGGACGTGTCGCCGCCGCCCTCGTCCTCGCCGGCGGCCGGCCGCTCCGCCTCCAGCGGCTCGGCCGTGAGACCCGGCTCCAGCGTCGTCGGCACGCCGGCGAGCGCGGGCTCCGGCTCATCGCCGATCAGGAGCCCGGGGTTCTCCAGCGGCGCCTTCGTGTAGCCCCGCGGGTCCTCGGTCGCCGGGTCGCCGCACGCGGCCAGCGCCAGCACGGTCACGGCCAGCAGTACGTTCCTCATCGGTCCTCCGCCCAGTGGTCCATTCGCTCGAAAATCGGCCCGGAATGTACCCCGGCCCCGGCCGATCTGCCAACCCCCGCCGCCCCGATCACACGCCGAACCCGATCGCATCGGAAGAACAAGAACCGGACTGGCGGAAATAAGGGGGTGTGGACTTGAGTGTGGACGCCTGGATGAGAGAATCGAGATTCTCGCCCTCGTCGCAACGTCTCGGTTTCGTCATGGCGCGGTCGCGACGGCTAACGGAAGCCTGGTGGGGATTCGGGCCGAAGAAAGACAGGCAGTGCGGGACCGGAGACCGCGTGAACGGCCCCGGCCCCGCACCGAGGGTCGTGAGATTCGCCTCAGGTCTCCTGCCTCTTATCGCTGCGGGCCGACAGGTACAAGTACCAGACGACACCTACCATGGCCGCTTTGAGTCCGATCGAGACCCTCGTGGCATCCAGGGTCAGCTGAACCACGCCGTCTGCCAGAAGAAGAAGCCCGAGCGTGACGCCAAGGAGCGCGTGCTTCCGTGGTATTCGTTCGCTTACCCCCTCATAGGCGGCCACCGCTGCTGTGGCCGCGCCTCCAGCAGCTACGGTGACCGACAGGGGGTCGAGCAGCGGCTCCAGCGTCCACCCCAGCCCGAACTGGGCCAGCAGGATGAGGGCGGGAATGAGGACCAGAACCAGGAAGACGAGGGTCCATCCCAGAATACGGCGTCTGTTGGTCATGGCGCTTTCGTTGCGATTGGCTGCCACCTTGAGGGATCACCATCACCTTGGTTCCAAGCATAGCAATACTGCAGGTCTCTTGCGGCCCTGCCAAGTTGAATCCACGCACGAAAGTAATTGCCATGCAGGAGTGACGTGCCGAGCCACGCCCACAGTCCCGCCCCGCCAGGCACTGTTGCCGCAGCTAACAATGCACCGATAGATGCACCGGTCGAGACCCCCCAATCGGCCAGGGCGTCTACAAGTTCCCACCGATAATACGCCTCGTCACAGAGCTCGGTCAAGCCAAGCGTTTCTGCACCGAACGTTAGATTGGTGGAGTAGGTAGTCGCATCGATGGGAAGCGGTTGAAGCGGGTGACCACCCCCGGAATCGCAGTCGGGGACGTAGGACGATTGCACCGTCCCATCGGTTTCGACCTCAGCCCACGCTCCGGTCGTCATCTCGAACAGCTTGACGCCGTCGGACTGCGGTAGCGCCCTGGTCATGTATGTGCCA
>JBPRGE010000098.1:0-9676 GCA_051418035.1 Candidatus Longimicrobiales bacterium M2_2A_002 | reverse complement strand
CCCCAGACCCGCTCGGGGTCGGCGCCCTCCTCGACCCGGAGCCAGCTGGTGAGGAACGAGGCCATCCCCTCGTCGAGCCACCCCTCGCGCCACTCGTTGTTGGCCAGGATCCCGTGGACAACCATGTGCATGGTCTCGTGGACCACGGCGCCGCCACTGGTCATGTACAGCATCGGGTACTCGGTCGCGCCCCCCTCGACCCGGTCGGTGACCGTGATCTGGGGCCAGGCATACTCGCCGAAGAGCTCGACGATCCAGTCCAGCGCGTCCTTCTCGCGCTCCAGGATCGCTGCGGCGTCCCAGCCCTCGCTCGACGGCTGCCAGAGGAGGTGGATCGGCGTGCCGTTCCAGCGGCCGCCGAGGTACCGGTAATCGGGGGACGTGCTCCAGGCGAAGTTGTGGACGTTCTCCGCCCGCCACCGGACCCGCTTGCGGTCGGGCTCGGGATCGCCGTTCAGGAGCCCGATCCGATCGACGGGACGGGCGCCGTACACGTCCCGGCGGTAGAGCGGCGGCTCCGAACCCTCCACGCGGGCGGCCTCCCAGCCGGGGTCGCCGGACACCGGCACGCCGGTGGCGCCGAGGACGTGGTCGGCGGCGAGCTCGAGGGTCACGTCGTAGCGGGCGAAGGCCCCGTTCAGCTCACCGGACGGGGTATGGGGGCGGGCCTCCCAGCCGGCGGCGCCGAAGAAGGCGATGCGCGGGTACCAGTGGGCCCAGTTGTAGTGGCGTCCCCGCCGGCCCTGTCTGCGGGGCTCGGTGGCGAGCCGCGCCCTCCAGTCGATGACCGCCTCGAGCGACCCGCCGGGAGCCAGCGGCTCGGGCAGCGGCACGTGGAAGACCGTGGAATCCGGGCTGCCGGGGTAGACGGGCTCGACGGCCGACCCGTCGACGGTGATCGCCGTGATCCGCTCGAACGCGTGCTCCCCGGGCCCCAGATCCTGGAACGTGCGACGGCCGGACCGGAGATCGTACTCGGCCCACGCGCTGTTCGGCCGGAACGCGTTGAGGTACTGGTGGAAGACCAGCTCCTCCAGCGGCACCGGCGCGCGGTTCGTGTACCGGATCCGGGCCCGGCCCGTCAGGATGTGCGTGCTGTCGTCCTGGGTCGCTTCGATCCGGTAGTCCACCTCCTGCTGGAACGGGTGGGTCCGCTCCAACGGGTCGCCGGGCGCCTGTCCCCGGGCCGGCGCCGCAACGACGAGGGCCGCCACCAGCGCCGCGACCAGCGCCGCGACCCGGGCCGGCACCCGGGCCCGACCGATTGAGCGCGGGTGCGCCGTCGGGCGGGTCCGGGTCGGGTGCGACGGGCTGCCCTCCGGCGCGTTCTCCGTCAATCGTTCTCCTCGGTCATCGTCTGGAACATGGCATCGGTATCGGCCGGCGGGCGGCTGATCAGGCTGACGACCACGGTGGCGACGAGCCCCGCCGCGAAAGCGGGGATCAGCTCGTACAGCGCGTCCTTGAGGGCCGGGGTGAGATACCAGACGAACGTGGTGAGCGTTCCGGCCACGAGCCCGGCGAAGACGCCGGCCCGGGTGGTCCGTCGCCAGAAGAGGGCCAGGATCGACGTGGGCCCGAGAGCGGCGCCGAGCCCGGCCCACGCGAAGAGCACGAGCCAGAAGACCAGCTCGTCGGCGGCCCACCCGAGGATCAGGGCGACCACCACCAGCAGTGTGACCACCAGCCGGCTCAGGATCACCAGCGCCCGCTGGGTGAGCGGCCGCCCCTTCCGGATGACTTTCTCGTAGACGTCCCGCACCACGGTGGACGCCGCCACCAGGAGCTGGGAGTCTGCCGTGGACATGATGGCGGCGAAGATGGCGGCGACGACCACACCGAAGAGTACGGCGGGCAGGTGCTGCTGGGCCAGGATCGGGAAGAGGTTCTCGGGGTCCGACTGGGGCAGCAGCTCCACACTGTTGATGAACGCGCGGCCGATCATCCCGATCAGGATCGCGCCGGCGCCCATGAGGACGTTCCATACGGTACCCACCACGGCGGCGAACCGGAGCTGGCGGGCGTTCTCGATGGACATGTAGCGGACCAGGATGTGGGGGTTGCCCGGCGAGCCGAGGCCGATCCCGACGAACCCGAGCCCGGCGCCGGCGGCGATGGCGAACGGGTCCGGCAGCCCCGGATCCAGCGTGCGGAGCTCCGCCACCATGGCGCCCCAGCCGCCGAAGTCGGCGATGGCGATCCACGGCAGCGCCAGCAGCGCGAAGAGCATGAAGACGGCCTGGACCGTGTCGGTCAGGCTGACGGCCATGAACCCGCCGAGGACGGTGTACGCCAGCACGATCCCCGCCGTGATCAGGATCCCGGTGGACGGGCTGAGCCCGAAGCTCGCGCCGATGGCCTTCCCGCCGCCCACGAACTGGGCCGCCACGTACGCGACCATGAAGACGAGGATCACGGCGGCCAGGACCACGCGGAGCGCGCCCGTGTCGTTGAACCGGTCGGCGAAGAAGTCGGGGAGCGTGATGGCATCGTAGTGCTCGGTGAACCGCCGGAGCCGGGGTGCATAGAAGAGGAAGAGGAACGCCTCCACGACGGTGTAGCCCACCACCGCCCACAGCGCCGAAGCCCCCAGGGTGAACGCCATCCCGGTGACACCGAGGAGCAGCCACGAGCTCCGGCCGGAGACGACGGCGGAGAGAGCCACCACGAACCGGTGCATCTTCCGGCCGCCGAGGAAGAACTCACTGAGCCCCTCCGAGCTGAAGCGGGCCGACCAGGCCCCGATTCCGATCAGGAGCACCAGGTAGACGACGAACGCCACCAGGGCGGCCGTATTGACCTCGATGACCGGGGCTGCGCCGGGCGCCGCTTCCTGGAGCGCGGCGGCGCCGGGAGCGGCGAGCAGGGCCGGCATCATGCTATCCCACCTCCTTCACCAGCTTCTCCAGGTCGTCGTCGGCGCCGGCCACGAGGATGGTGTCGGACTCCTTGAGGGCGGCGTCGGGGTCGGGGACGGGGATCATCCGGTCGTTCAGCATGTCGTGGACGGCGAGCACATTGACGCGGTGGCGGCGGGGCAGCTCGAGCTCGCGGAGCGACCGGCCGATCCAGACATCGGGGACCGCGAGCTCACGGAGGCTGAACCCCGGTGCCAGGCTGACGTAGTTCAGGACCTCGGTGCTGACCAGCCGCTCGCTCAGTCGTACGGCCGACTCCCGCTCGGGGAAGACGGTCTCGGTGACCCCGAGCTGGTCCATGATCCGGGCGTGCTCCGTGGAGATCACCTTTACGTAGATACTGGCGACACCGAGGTCCCGGAGCGCCATGGCGGCGAGGACGGACGCGGCGAGGTCGTCGCCGGTGGAGACGATGGCCGCATCCGCCTCCCCGCCGCCGACGCGCTCGAGCACGGCCTTGTCGGTGCCGTTCCCGACGGCGGCCCGGGTGACCTGGGGGCCCATCCGGTCGACGGTGGCCTCGTCCGTGTCCACGGCCACCACGTCGTGCCCCTTCGCGTGGAGCGACTGAGCCACGCCCGCGCCGAAGTTGCCGAGTCCGATGACCACGAAACGCTTCCTGGCTGGCTGGCTCATCCGATCACCACGTCTTCATAGGAATAGCGGATCGACTTCGTGTGATGGGCGCGTCGGGCGAGGGCGGCCGCGAAGACCAGCGGCCCGACGCGTCCCACGTACATGAGGAATATGGTCAGCCACCGGCCACCGACGGAGAGGTCGGGAGTGGCGCCGAGGGAGAGGCCGACGGTGTTGAACGCGCTGACGGCCTCGAACATGTGGATGAAGAACGGCTGCCGGCCCGATTGGAGTACATCGAGCTCGGTGTGGGCGTATCCGAAGAGCGCCAGCGTGATCACGACGAACCCGAGGACGAAGAGGCCGACAGCCCGCTGGATCGTCTCGCCGGGGACCGACCGTCCCCACACGGAGACCACCTCGCGGCCGCGGAGCCGGGAGAGCGCGAGGAGCCCGATCAGCGCGAAGGTGGTGGTCTTGAGACCGCCCGCGGTGGAGCCGGGCGACCCGCCCACGGCCATGAGGAGGATGGTCAGGAAGTTCGTGTCGTCGGCGGCCGCGGCGTAATCGACGGCATTGAACCCCGCGGTCCGGGCGGTGGCGCTCATGAAGAGGGCGTTCCCGAGCCGGTCCACGATCCCCAGGCCGCCGAGCACGCCCGTCCATTCCAGCATCCCGTAGGCGATCCACCCGCCCAGGAGGAGCACGGCGGTGGTGGTCAGCACGAGTCGGGAGTGGAGCGACAGGCGGAACCGGTGGCGCTCCGGCTTCCGGCGTCCCCAGATCCAGAGCTCCTCGAGGACGAGGAACCCGAGCCCGCCGGCGACGATCAGCACCGCCATGACGGTCAGGGACACGGTGGATCGCCGGAACCCGATGAGCGAGTCCGAGAAGGTGGAGAACCCCGCGTTGCAGAAGGCGCTGACCGACTGGAAGATCGCGTGCCACGCGGCGCTCCCCCACCCCAGCCGCGAGCCCCAGAGCGCGTAGAGGATCACCGCGCCGGCCACCTCGAAGGCCAGTGTGTACTTGATGATCGCCCAGGCCAGTCGCCGGTGGTCGATCTCTTCGGCGACGCGGGCCCCGGTGCCGGCCAGCGACTCGTGGCGCAGCGACAACCGCCGGCCGAGCCCCAGGATGATGAGGGTGGTGAACGCGATGATGCCCAACCCACCGAGCTGGAGCAGCAGGAGGACGAACGCCTGGCCCCACGGGGTGAAGTAGGTGGCGGTGTCGACCACGATCAGCCCCGTCACGCAGACGGCGCTGGTGGCCGTGAAGAGCGCATCGACGAAGCCGAGCCCCGGCCCGACGTACAGCCCGGGCAGCCAGAGGAGTCCGAACGTCCCGGCGAGGATCAGCCCGAGGAAGGAGCCGACGAACAGCTGCGGCGGCGTCAGGCGGCTCCAGAAGGAGGCCCGGGCCGGGTCGCCGATCTCCCACCGGGCGAACCCCCGACTCCCGTCGTTCAAGACGCCATCGCCGTGCAGTCAGCCATGCGGGAGAGAGTGGAGCCCCGGGCGGCGCACAGCAAGGCCCCGGGTGGTCACCGACCGACCGGGGTGCGACGATCAGCCGTTCTTCCCGGCCGACGGGCCGATGCTCTGCACATCGACGGGTGAGATGCACGGAGGGCGCGGCGGACCGGGTCGCTGCCCGGTCCGCCGCCGGCTCCTGTGGCTACTGTCGGTTCGTGACCTCTTCGCGCCACTCCTCGCTGGCGTAGATCACGACCTCGACGCGCCGGTTCTCCTGCCGGCCCTCGGCGGTCGAGTTGTCCGAAATGGGATCACTCTCGCCCATGCCCCGGGTCGAGATCCGGCTGGAGGCGACACCGTGCTGGGCCACGAAGGTGGCGGCCGACTCGGCGCGCCGCTCCGAGAGACGCTGGTTGTAGGTCTCAGAGCCGATGGAGTCGGTGTGCCCGACGATCAGGACGTCCGTCCGCTCGTACTCGTCGAGGTGGTTGGCCAGCTCCGTCAGGTTGTCCCGGGCCTCATCCCGGAGCGCCGCGCTGTCGAAGTTGAACAGGATCCCCGTATCGAACGTCACGACGATCCCCTCGCCGACACGCCGGACGGTGGCCCCTTCGATCTCGCTCCGGAGCTCCTCGGCCTGCTTGTCCATCTGGTTGCCGATGACGGCACCGGCGGCGCCGCCCACGGCCGCGCCGATGATGGCGCCCTTGGCCGTCTCGCCGATCTGGCTCCCGACGGCCGCGCCGATGGCGCCACCCGCGCCGGCGCCGATCACGCCGCCTTTCGCGGTGTTGCTCCAGCTGGAGCACGCCGTGAGACCCAAAGTACCGCTGACCACGACGGCGGCCAGCGCGAGCTTGGTTGTGTTTTTCAGCATCGATCCCTCTCTGTCGAGTGGCTCTGCGCCCATGAACCTCCGAACGCCGCCTCCATCTACCGAAAGGCCCGTGCCAAAGGTTCCAGCTTCGACTTTGGCGCCCGGGGCGGCGGGAGCCGTGCCCGCCCCGGATTCCGCCGCGTCCGCCGTCCCGAGCGGTGTCCCGGAGGTGGGGCGCGGGCGGGGCACCCGTTACCATACGGCATGGACGTTCTGAACCATCCGGAGGTCCGGACCCTCCCCGTGCTGGAGACGCTGCCGGAGCTCGGCCGGTCGCTGGCCGGGCCGGGGGCGGCGGTGCTGGTGGCGGAGCCCGGGGCCGGGAAGACCACGGTCGTTCCGCTGGTGCTCCTCGATGCCGACTGGCTCGGCGGCGGGAAGATCATCGTGCTCGAGCCCCGTCGACTGGCGACCCGGGCCGCCGCCGACCGGATGTCGCGGCTGCTCGGCGAGGACGGGGCTGGCGGCACGGTCGGGTACCGGGTCCGGGGCGATACGCGGGTCGGGTCCGGCACCCGGATCGAGGTGGTCACCGAAGGCGTGCTGACCCGGATGCTCCAGTCCGACCCCGGGCTGGACGGGGTGGCCGCCGTGGTCTTCGACGAGTTCCACGAGCGGTCGATCCACGCCGACCTGGGGCTGGCACTGACTCTCCACTCCCGGGGGATCTTCCGCCCGGACCTCCGGGTCCTGGTCATGTCGGCTACGCTGGACGCCGCGCCCGTGGCCGCGCTGCTGGGCGACGCACCGGTCGTGGCCAGCGAGGGGCGGACGCACCCCGTGGAGACCCGGTTCCGGAAGCGGACAGTGGAGGGGTGGATCGAGCCGGTCGTGGCCCGTACGATCCTGCGGGCTCTGGACCGGCACGCTGGCGACCTCCTGGTCTTCCTCCCCGGCGCGGGCGAGATCCGGCGCACGGCCGACCGGCTCGAGGAGGCCGGGCTCCCGGCGGGCGTGAAGGTCCATCGGCTCTTCGGCGCGCTGCCCCGGAGCGAGCAGGACGAGGCCATCCGCCCGAGCCCCGACGGTGAGCGGAAGGTGGTGCTGGCCACGTCCATCGCGGAGACGTCGCTGACCATCGAGGGGGTGCGGGTGGTGGTGGACAGCGGCCGGATGCGGGTCCCGCGGTTCGATCCCGGGACGGGGATGACCCGGCTGGAGACGGTCCGGGTCACGCGCGACTCGGCGGACCAGCGCCGGGGCCGGGCGGGGCGGACGGCGCCGGGCGTCTGCTACCGGCTGTGGACGAAGGCCGAGGACCGGGGGCTGGTCCCCCACCGTCGCCCCGAGATCCTGGACGCCGACCTGGCGCCGCTGGCGCTGGAGCTCGCCGTCTGGGGCGCGGAGGTCGACGAGCTGCGGTGGCTCGACCCACCGCCGGACGCTGCGCTGGCCCAGGCCCGGGAGCTGCTCCGGGAGCTCGAAGCCATCGACGAGGACGGGGCGACCGACCACGGGGCCGAGCTGGCCGGGGTCGGCGTCCACCCCCGGCTCGCCCACATGCTCGTCCGGGGGCGGGAGCTGGGCAGCGCGCGACTGGCGGCCGACCTGGCGGCCGTGCTCTCGGACCGGGACATCCTGCGGGGTGAGGACCGGGCGCCGGACGCCGACCTGCGGATCCGGGTGGAGGCGATCCACCGTGCGCGGTCGGGCGGCGGCGGGCTGCCGCGCCGGATCCACGGCGAGGCCGTGCATCGGGGCGGCCTGGCACGGGCCGTCCGGGAGGCCGATCGACTGTTCACGGCGGCCGGCTCCCGCCGGGCGGCGGGCGCCGACACGGAGGCGGTCGGACTCCTCACGGCGCTGGCGTACCCCGACCGGATCGGGCAGCGCCGCGAGGGCGAGCGGGGTCGCTTCCTGCTCCGGAACGGCCGGGGCGCCCGCTTCACCGAGCCCCAACCGCTCGAGGCGGAGGACTGGCTGGTGGCGGCGGAGGTGGAGGGCCGGGGCCGGGAGGCCCGCATCTTCCGGGCGGCACCGGTGACGCTCGCCGAGATCGAGAAGCACTTCGCCGGCCAGATCCGGGACGTCGAGGAAGTGGCGTGGGACGCCGCCGCGGGTCGGGTGGTGGCCCGGCGTCGTCGGGCCCTCGGAGCGCTCACGCTCATGGAAGCGCCACTCGCCGGGCCGGACCCGACGGAGGTGGGCCGGGCGCTCCTGGAGGGGATCCGGGAAACGGGGCTGCAGGCGCTGCCGTGGTCGAAGAAGACCCGGCAGCTGCAGGAGCGGCTGGCCTTCCTGGGCCGGCACGACCCGGGGACGTGGCCCGAGGCGTCGGACGACGCGCTCATGGCCGCGCTGGAGGAGTGGCTGCTGCCCTTCGTCTCGGGGCTGAAGCGGCTGGACGACCTGAAGCGGGTGGACCTCGAGCAGGCGCTCCTGTCCTGGGTCGGCTGGGACCGCCGGGAGGCGCTGGACCGGCTGGCACCCACGCACCTGGAAGTGCCCAGCGGGTCCCGGATCCGGATCGACTACTCCGACCCGGAGCGGCCGGCGCTGGCCGTCCGGCTGCAGGAGGTGTTCGGTCTGACCGAAACGCCCCGGGTCGCCGGTGGGCAAGTGGCGGTCACCATGAAGCTGCTCTCGCCCGCCCACCGACCGGTCCAGGTGACGCAGGACCTCGCCAGCTTCTGGAACGACGCGTACTTCGAAGTCCGGAAAGACATGCGGGGTCGCTACCCGAAGCACTACTGGCCGGAGGACCCGCTGGAGGCCGAGGCCACACGCGGGACCCGGCCCCGGTAGGCCTGCGCCGGTCCCGTCGGGCTACTCCGTGCCGGTCGCCTGTTCCGGGCCGCCGGGCCCCGCCGGCAGCTCCGGCTCGTTGATGTAGTCGAAGTCCACCGGCCCCGTAAGCGTCTCCAGCCACGTCACCATGGCGCGCACGTCGTCGGGCGCCAGCTCGACCCCGGACTGGTGCCACGCCATCAGCGCCACGGCGTCCTGGAGCCGCTGGACCGAGCCGTCGTGGAAGTACGGCCAGGTCTCCGTGACATTGCGAAGCGACGGCACCTTGAAGACCAGACTGTCCGCCGGGTCGCCGGTGACAGTGAGCCGGCCGACGTCGCTGCGGTCGAACCACGCGTTCACCAGACCGGCTTTCCGATACAGCCGTCCGCCCAGATACGGGCCGTTGTGGCATGCCACGCACCCGTTCTCCAGGAAGGCGTCGAGTCCGGCCTGCTCAGCGTCGGTGAGAGCCGATCGGTCGCCCGCCAGGTACGCATCCCACCGCGACGGCGTGGTCAGCCCCCGCTCGAACGCGCCGATCGCCCGGCCGAAATTCTCGAACGTGACCGGCTCGGCCTCGTCCGGGAACGCCGCTGCGAACGCCTCCCGGTAGCCGGGGATGGAGCTCAGGACCTCGATCACGGCGGCACCGTCGGGCATCCCCATCTCGATGGGGTTCAGGACCGGTCCCAGCGCCTGGTCCTCCACGTCCGGCGACCGGCCGTCCCAGAACTGGGCGACGTGGCCGGCGGCGTTGTACACGGTCGGCTCGTTCCGCGGGCCGATCCGCGCGTCGTGGCCCACGCCCGTCCGGCGGTGACTCACGCCGTAGTCGTGGAGCGGATGGCAGACGTAGCAGGAGATATCCCCGCTGCTGGAGACCCGCGTGTCGTAGTACAGCATCCGCCCGAGGTCGACCCTGGCCGCGGTGACCGGGTTGGCCTCGGACGTGAGGACCGTCGGGAGCGGTGCGAACGCGGAAAGTCCGTCGGAGGTGGCGGCGGTATCCGCCTCCTCGGCCTGGCAGCCGGCCAGGACGAGCGCGGCGAGGAGAAGGTGCGTGTGCCTCATGGGTCCGTCCGGTCGTGGGCTGGAAC
>JBPRGE010000097.1:0-33789 GCA_051418035.1 Candidatus Longimicrobiales bacterium M2_2A_002 | reverse complement strand
CACGAGCGCCGTCGCGCTCATCCCGGCGAGCCGGAGCACCGTCCCGATGGCCACGAGCCGCGTCCGGCCGGACCGGATCAGGAGCCCGTGGATGAACCGGCGGTACCCGATGGCCGCCGGCCACGGCAGGAGGATCCAGAGTGCGCCGTACGTCAGCTCCGCCACATCCTGCGGCAGTCCGATCAGGCTCCGCATCAGCAGATCGTACACCGACGGGATCAGCACCAGCACCAGCAGCGCCGTGGAACCCACGTTCAGCGCATTGGCGAAGTTGCGGAGCCTGCGGTAGGTGTGAGAGTCCTCCACGAGCGCCGTGGACGCGCTCATCAGCATGATCACCGGCGCCTCCACCAGGATCGCGAAAGCGTACGCCACGCCGTGGGCCGCCAGATTGAACTTCGGGTCCGCCAGCCTCGCGATGATCGCCGCCAGGAACGGGCCCTCCACGGCCATCATCATCCAGGTGGCCGCCAGCGGCAGCCAGAACAGCAGGATCGAGCGCGCGCTGCGCCGCTCGGATTCGGTCACGTCGTACGTCCGGTCGAAGGAGCGCCGCCGGCAACTTAACGCCCCGGCCCGGGAACGAAACTCCCGCCGGCGCCGCGCACACATGGGGTGGGAGATCTCCCTACAGCAGCCCGGGAAATCGCACAGGGATCTCCCGACACGTGCGGCGCGGCCATCCCTACTGCATATTTGCGGGCGAGGGTGCATTCTAACGCGTCGGCAGAATCCCCGCCGGCGATATCGCACTTCAATCCATAGCGAGCTTCCCCGGCGCCCCCCAAGGGCGTGAGGAAGCGGGTCGTTGCAGCAGACGCGTCCCGCGGCTGTTCCTCGCGTATGCCGGGAAACCCGCCCCATCCACAAGGAGGATGCGTATGGACCGCCCTGACGGCCGCACATCCATGTCGGCGACCGCCTGGTCGAAGTTGTTGCGCCTCACGATCCTGCTCCTGGTGATCTGGTTCATTGTCGGACCCGTGCTCGGGATCCTGCTGGTCGAACCACTGAACGACTTCACCATCGGCGGGATCCCACTCGGCTTCTGGATCTCCCAGCAGGGGTCCATCTACGTGTTCATCGTGCTGATCTTCATCTACGCCTGGATGGGCGATCGGCTGGACGCGGGATCGAAGCCCGGGGCGAGCGCCGGCGGCGGACCCGCCACCGACGTCCCGACGGGAAGGGAGGGATAGCCGAATGTCCATCGAAGCTTGGACCTTCATTCTCGTAGGCATCACCTTCGCCCTCTACATAGGGATCGCGTTCTGGAGCAAGGTCCGGACGACGGAGGGCTTCTACGTCGCCGGTCGGGGCGTGTCGCCGATCGCGAACGGGATGGCCACGGCGGCCGACTGGATGAGCGCCGCCAGCTTCATCTCCATGGCGGGGCTCATCGCGTTCATGGGTGCCGACGGCAGCGTGTACCTCATGGGCTGGACCGGCGGGTACGTCCTGCTGGCGCTGCTCCTGGCACCGTTCCTCCGGAAGTTCGGGAAGTACACGGTGCCCGACTTCGTGGCGGCCCGGTACTACTCGGACGTGGCCCGTGTCGTGGCCGTGATCGCGGCCATCTTCGTGAGCTTCACGTACGTGGCCGGCCAGATGCGCGGTGTGGGCGTGGTGTTCAGCCGGTTCCTCAACGTGTCGGTCGAGGTCGGCGTGCTGATCGGGATGGTGATCGTGGCCTTCTACGCCATCTGGGGCGGGATGAAGGGGATCACGTACACGCAGGTGGCCCAGTACTGCGTGCTGATCTTCGCGTACCTGGTCCCGGCCATTGCCATCGCCATGGTGCTGACCGGGTTCCCGGTCCCGCAGGTCGCCATCGGCGAGGTACTGCCGCTGCTCAACGACCTGAGCCGTGACCTGGGGCTGAGCGGGTACAGCTCGCCGTTCACGAACCTGTCCCAGCTCAACGTGTTCGCCATCACCATTGCGCTGATGGTGGGGACGGCCGGGCTGCCGCACGTGATCGTGCGGTTCTACACGGTCCGGAGCGTGAGCGCCGCGCGCTGGTCGGCGGGCTTCGCGCTCCTCTTCATCGGGATCCTCTACACCACCGCGCCGACGGTGGCCGTGTTCGCCAAGTACTACATGCTGGACACGCTGGCCAACCAGCCGGTGGACGTGGTGGCGGCCACGAGCTGGGTCCAGAACTGGATGGAGACCGGGCTGATCCACCTGAACGATGCCAACGGCGATGGGATCATGCAGGCCGCCGAGCTGTTCGGCGCCGCGGGTCTCACGGCGAGTATCGACCGGGACATCATCGTGCTGGCACTCCCGGAGATCGCGAGCCTGACCCCGATGATCATCGGCCTCGTGGCCGCCGGCGGTCTGGCCGCCGCGCTGTCCACGGCGTCGGGGCTGCTGCTGGTCATCAGCAGCGCGTTCGCGCACGACCTGTACGGCCAGATGATCAACCCGGAGGCCACGGACGCGAAGCGGCTGAAGGTCGGCCGGATCGTGATCGGGCTGGCGGTGCTGGTAGCCGCCTACTTCGGGATCAACCCGCCGGGCTTCGTCGCCGAGGTGGTGGCCTTCGCCTTCGGCCTGGCCGCGGCGAGCTTCTTCCCGATCATCGTGCTGGGTATCTTCTGGAAGCGGGCGAACTCCCAGGGCGCGATCGCGGGGATGATCGCGGGGCTCGGCTTCACGGCCATCTTCATCCTGCTGAACCGGTCGGTGCAGCTGTTCGGCACCGAGGCGCCCATCGTGGACTCGTTCCTGGGCATCACGGCCCAGGGGATCGGGACGATCGGAATGCTGATCAACTTCGCGGTGACGATCGTGGTGAGCCTGATGACGGCCCCACCGCCGCAGGAGATTGTCGACCTGGTCGACCACATCCGACATCCGCACGGCGAGGACCCGGCGGATGCAGTGCACTGAGTAAATGGACCCCTCGTCCCGCCCGGTGGCACCGGCCGATCACCTGGAGTTCCTCCGGTCGCACCCGCCCTTCGACGCGCTGGGCGAGAAGGCGCTGGCGTGCATGGTGGAGGCGGCCGAGATCGTCTACCTGCCGCGGGGCGAGCGGGTCCTCATTCAGGGCGGCGAGCCCGCCCGACACATGTACCTCATCCGGAAGGGCGCCGTCCGACTGGAGCGTGACGGCCAGGTGGTCATGGTCCTGGAGGACGGCGACCTCTTCGGCTTCCCTTCCCTGACGAGCGGCGACCCGCCCTCGTTCGACGCCATCACCGACGAGGACACCCTGGCCTACCGGCTGGTGGAGGCGCCGTGCGCGCACCTGCTCCGGGACTCCGCATGGACCGAGTTCCTCGTCCAGGGGCTGCAGGAGCGGCTCCGGCGGACGGCCGTACAGGAAGCCGGCCCGACGGGCGGCGGTCTGGCGGAGTCCGTGGACCAGCTCGCGGAAGGCGACCCCGTCTGGCTCCCGCCGGACGCCACCGTGCAGTCGGCGGCGGAGCTGATGCGGGATCGGGGGATCAGCTCGGTTCTCGTCTCCGGCGACGAGCCGGGGATCGTCACCGACCGGGACCTCCGGATCCGGGTCCTCGCCGCCGGCCTCGGGCCCGATACACCGCTGGACGGGATCGCGACCCGGCCGGTGCTCACGCTCCCGGGCACGGCCCCGATCCACGAGGCGGTGGCGTTCATGGTGGCCAACCAGGTCCACCACCTGCCGATCACCGATGACGGCGCCATCACCGGCATCATCGCAAACGGCGACGTGCTCCGCCACCACAACCAGAGCCCGCTCCACCTGGCCCGGCGCCTCGGGCGGGTCGACTCGGCCGCCGAGCTCGATGGCTACAGTGACGAGATCGCCGCAACCGTACGGCGCCTTTTCGACCAGGGCGTGGAGGCCGCCCGCATCGGCCGGCTCATCGCCGGGCTGAACGATACGGTCGTCCGGAACGCGCTCCGGCTGGCCGAGGCCGAGCTGGGCGAGCCGCCCCGTCCGTACGAGTGGATCGTGTTCGGCTCCGAAGGGCGTATGGAGCAGACGCTCCTCACCGACCAGGACAACGCGCTTATCTGGGACGACGGCCCCGACCCCGACGTGACCGCCTACTTCGAGCGGCTCGCCTCCCGCGTGGTCGGCACACTGCTCCGGGCCGGGTTCCCCCGGTGCAGGGGCGGCTACATGGCGACGCAGTGGGCGATGTCGCTGGACGAGTGGCGGCGGGAGTTCCGGAGCTGGATCGAGCTCGAGGAGCCCACCGCCCTGGTCGATGCGGCCAACTTCTTCGATTTCCGCGGCGTCCGCGGCGAGCTGTCGCTCGAGCCGCTGCACCAGGTCCTGGGCGAGGCCGGACGCAACCAGATCTTCCTGGCGCACCTGGCCGCGGCATCCATGCGCTTCAAGCCGCCGCTCGGGCTCTTCGGCCGGCTCAAGGACCACGATGGCGAGATCGAGCTGAAGCGCGACGGGATCATCCCGATCATCGGGATCGCCCGCGTCCACGGCCTGGCCGCCGGGTCCCGGGCCCGCGAGAGCCGCCAGCGGCTGCTGGACGCCGCGCAGGCCGGCACCATCGCCCACGACGACGCTGCCACGCTGTCGGAGGCCCTCGGCTTCCTGCTCCGGCTCCGACTCCGGTCCCAGCTGGCCGCCCGGAAGAAGGGAGAGGCGCCGTCGAACCAGATCCACATCGACGCGCTCTCGACCCTGGAGCGACGGCACCTGAAGGAGGCGTTCCTGCTGGTCCGGGACGCCCAGGACGCCATGGCGCAGCGGTACCGGACCGAACGGATCGGATGAAGCACCCGTGGGTCCGGATGGCCGCGGTGCTGCTCCACCGGCTCCGTGTCCGTCGACAGGACTGGCGCAGCGCCACGCTGTGGGTCCTCGACCTGGAGACGGGCGGTCTCGACCCGGCGCGCCACCCGATCCTGTCGGTGGGGATGGTCCCCGTCCGGGATGGCGCCGTCGGACTCGGCGACGCGTACTACAGCCTGGTCCGGTCCGATCGGCCCATCGGCGAGGAGAGCCTGCGGATCCATCACATCCTGCCCGGCGACCTCGACGAGGCGCCCGCAGCCGAGCAGGTCCTGGCGGACGTCCGGGAGCGGATCGGGGACGGGATCCTCGTG
This sequence comes from Candidatus Longimicrobiales bacterium M2_2A_002, assembly GCA_051418035.1. Classification (GTDB taxonomy): domain Bacteria; phylum Gemmatimonadota; class Gemmatimonadetes; order Longimicrobiales; family RSA9; genus JAWVYT01. Next base: position 28,719 of record JBPRGE010000097.1, on the reverse strand, counting down.
GTGCACCAGTGGAGCGTGGACGTGCCGTTCCTGACCCATGGGTTCCGGGCCGTGGGCCAGGACCCGCCGGTCTTCGTGGTCATCGACACGGTGGAGCTGCTCCTCCGCTATGCCCGGCGCCAGGGACTGGTGCACATGGAGCAGATCCGCTTCTCCACGGCGCTCACGGAGGCCCGGGAGTGGTTCGGGCTCCCACGCCACCGGTCCCACGAGGCCCTCTCCGACGCCGTGGCAACCGCCGAGCTCTTCCTGGTCCTGGCCCACCGACTGGGTGCCCGCCGGCTCAGCACACTCCTCTGACCCGGCCGTGCCCGGTCCCGACCCGGGCGATCGTCCGCACCGTCGCCCGGGAGCTCGACCACGCCCCGAAGCAGGCTCAGCCGCGACGGGCCGCCCGCTCCAGCGCCGTCCGGCTCTCCCCAGAGCGTACGAGCGCCCAGCGGAACAGGGGCGGCCCCACGAACTGGTTCACGGCGATCATGGCGATGATGATGACGGCAATCTCATGGCCCATGACCGCGAACCGGACCTCGATCATGTTGGCCAGCCCCAGGGTGACCCCGGCCTGGGCCATGAACCCGGTCCACGCCAGGTTCCGAACGCCCGACGAGTCGCCGGCCACGGATCCACCCAGCCAGGTGCTGCCGAAGATGGCGGCCGTCCGGGCCACGATGAACAGCACGGCGAAGCGCCACACGTGGCCGAGGGCGCCCAGGTCCAGCCCGGCGCCCGCCACGGCGAAGAAGAGGGCGTAGACGGGGGTGGAGTTCCTGTCCAGCCCCTCGAGCAGATCGGCGCCCTGCTCCGACCAGTTCTGCACCACGAAACCGGCCACCATGGCGATCAGGATGTACTCCAGGTGGAACAGCTCCCCCAGCTCGGCCGCCAGGAACGCGGCGCCGAGGACCAGGATCACGTCGTGGCCCTCCACCCGTCGCAGCGCCTCCGTCATGGCCAGGCCGAAGACCATCCCGACCGCCAGGGACACGGCGATGACCACGAGCACCTCCTCCACGGCGTGGATATCGAACCGGGTGCCCGGATCGGCGATGGTCACCGACAGCGGGATCAGCACGGCGATGAAGATCAGGATCACCACGTCCTTGATGATGGTGATCCCCAGCACCGTGTCGGTCAGGACGCCCCTGGCCTTCTCCTCGGTGATGACCGCGATGGTGGTGGCCGGTGACTTGGCCACCGCCACCATCCCCAACAGGAGCGCCGCCGCCCAGACGGACCGGTTCGGCTGCTCCGCGAGGAAGCCGATGGTGAAGTGGGCGCCAAAGACCACGACGGTTACAATGGCGAACACGACTATGACCTGCACGGCGGTGATGGTCCAGATGCTGCGCAGTCTTTCCCGCACCGCCTCCAGGCGCAGCTCGCCGCCGGCGGCCAGCGCGATGAGGCTGAGGGCGATCTCGTTGATGAGCCGCAGCTGCTCCACATCACCGGTCGAAAGCAGCCCGAACACGTCGGGCCCCGCCAGCACGCCCAGGACGAGGAACCCGGTGATCTTCGGCAGCGCCAGGTCGGCCGCCACCAACCCCGCCAGGTAGGAACCCACCAGGAGGAACCCCAGGCGCAGCGTGGTCCCGCCCTCCAGCGGGAACCAGTTCAGCAGGTGGACGAGCGCCATGATGACCGCCAGCGTAGCGAGCCGGCCGATCAGCCGCTCCCCCCTGCTCCGACCGTATGGGTGGTTTCGTGCCACGTCTTCTCATTCAAGGTGTTCGGCGTCTGCCGACAAGGTATCGGCACCGCCCGCCCGTGACGAACGCGGTGCCCGCTTGAACCCGGGGGCCGTTGCCGCGACCTTGCGGCGGGCCGGACCCCGGGAGGGGTCCCGCGTCTCACCCGAACCCTCGTCGTCGATGCCTGATCCGTCCATTGTCACCACCGTCGCCCGGGAGCTCGGCCTCGCCCCGAAGCAGGTCGACGCCGCCCTCGCTCTCTTCGACGAGGGCAACACGCTCCCCTTTATCGCACGGTACCGGAAGGAGGCCACCGGCGGACTCGATGATGTCCAGCTGCGGGACGTCCGGGATCGGGCCACGTACCTGACGGAGCTCGAGTCCCGGCGGGCCACCATCCTCGAGTCCATCGACGAGCAGGGGAAGCTCGACGACGCGCTCCGGTCCAGGATCGAGGCGGCGTCCACGAAGCAGGAGCTCGAGGACCTCTACCTGCCGTACAAGCCGAAGCGCCGGACGCGGGCCACCATCGCCCGGGAGAAGGGGCTCGAGCCGCTGGCCGAGGCGATCTGGGCCGGCGAGCTGGACGACCCCGGCGCCGAGGCGGCCGCGGCCGACTACGTGTGCGGCGGGTCCCGGGCGCCCGACGCCGCGGAAGCCGACGGAGGGGACGAGGTGCCGTGCGTCGAGTCCGTCGAGGACGCACTCCGGGGCGCCCGCGACATCCTGGCCGAGCGGGTGGCGGAGGATGCCGGGCTCCGGGGGTGGGTCCGGGACCGGACGCGGGCCGAGGGCGTCGTCGCCTCCCGGGTCCTGAAGGGCAAGGAGGACGACGACGCGGCCGCCCGGTTCCGTGACTACTTCGAGTTCAGCCAGAAGGCCACGGAGATCCCGGGCCACCGGATGCTGGCGATCCGGCGTGGCGAGGCCGAGGAAGTGCTGACGTGGAAGATCGAGGCGCCGGAGGAGGAGATCGTGGCCGGGGTCATCGCCCGGGTCGTCGGGGATCGGCCGGCCCGGGCGCAGCTGACGCGGGTCGCCGAGGACGCGTACGGCCGGCTGCTGTCGACGGCGATCCAGACCGAGCTGCGGCTCGAGCTGAAGGACCGGGCCGACGCCGAGGCCATCGACATCTTCGGCCGCAACCTGGAGCAGCTGCTGCTCGCCGCGCCGGCGGGTGAGCGGACCGTGATCGGGCTCGACCCGGGCTTCCGGACCGGTGTGAAGGTCGCCGTGGTGTCGAAGACCGGGGCCGTGCTGGATACCGGCACCCTCTACCTCCACCAGGCCGACCGGTTCGCCGCCGGGCTCGGGGCGTTGATCGACGAGCACGCCCCGCAGCTGATCGCCATCGGGAACGGGACGGCGTCCCGGGAGACCGACCAGGCGGTGCGGACGGTGGTCGGGACACTGGAGAAGGGCCGGGCCCCGGGCGTGGTCATGGTCAACGAGTCGGGCGCCAGCGTGTACTCGGCGTCGGAGGTCGCACGGGAAGAGCTGCCGGAGCTGGATGTCTCGATCCGGGGCGCCGTCTCCATCGCCCGGCGGCTGCAGGACCCGCTGGCCGAGCTGGTGAAGATCGATCCCAAGTCCATCGGCGTCGGCCAGTACCAGCACGATGTCGACCAGCCCGCTCTGAAGCGGCGGCTCGACGAGGTGGTCCAGCTGTGCGTCAACCGCGTCGGCGTCGAGCTGAACACCGCCTCGCCGTCGCTCCTGGCCTACATCGCCGGGCTCGGCCCGACGCTGGCCCGCAATATCGTCGAGATCCGGGACGCACGGGGCGGGTTCGACGGCCGCGCCGAGCTGCTGGACGTGCCGCGGCTGGGACCGAAATCGTTCGAGCAGGCCGCCGGCTTCCTCCGGATCCGGAACGCCCGCCACCCGCTGGACCGGACCGCCGTCCACCCGGAGCGCTACAACCTCGTGGAGCGGATGGCCGACGACGTGGGCGTCCCCCTGGACGAGCTCATCGAGAACGAGACCGCGGTCGCGGAGATCGAGCTCGAGCGCTACACCTCGGGCGGTGTCGGACGCCCCACGCTCGAGGACATCATCGACGAGCTGCTCCGCCCGGGTCGGGACCCCCGGGAGGCGTTCGAGGCGCCCTCCTTCCGCGACGACGTGACGGAGGTGAAGGACCTGAAGAAGGGGATGCGCCTCGATGGCGTGGTCACCAACGTCGTCGCGTTCGGCGCCTTCGTGGATGTCGGCGTGCACCAGGACGGGCTGGTCCACATCTCCCAGCTCGCCGACCGGTTCGTGAAGGACCCGGCCGACGTCGTGAAGGTCGGGGACCGGGTGAGCGTGGCGGTGATCTCCGTCGACCTGGACCGTGGCCGGATCGGCCTGTCGATGAAGGCCGACCCCTTCGGCGAAGGGAAGCCGGGCGGCGGCTCGGGTGGCGGGAAGGGCGGCACGAAGGGCGGCCAGGGCGGCCCCGGACCGGCGGGCCCGGGCGGCGACGGGCCCGAAACGCCGGCGCCCGGGACCATCGCGCCCAACGGGATCCGCTTCGGCTGAGCAAACGGCCGGTCGCGGCGGTAGATCGCTGGCAGCCCACCGGCTACCTTCACACGCCTTCCCGAAGCGGCAGGAGCGGACGCACCCATGGCATCCGGAAAGAAGTCCATCTACGCGGCGATCGTCGGCAACTCGGCCATCGCGGTGACCAAGTTCATCGCGGCCGGGATCAGCGGCAGCTCGGCGATGCTCTCCGAGGCCGTTCATTCGCTGGTCGACACCGGGAACGGGTTTCTCCTGCTCCTGGGACTGCGCCGCAGCCGCCGCGAGCCCGACCGGGCCCACCCCTTCGGCTACGGCAAGGAGGTCTACTTCTGGAGCCTGGTCGTGGCCATGCTCATCTTCGCCGGCGGCGGGGGCGTCAGCATCTACGAGGGGATCAAGCACCTGGTCCACCCCGGGGAGCTGGGCGACCCCACCATGAGCTACATCGTCCTGGGGCTGGCCATCGTCTTCGAGGGCGCGGCCCTCACCGTGGCCTACCGCGAGTTCCGGGGCGCGATCGGCGACACGCCGCTCTGGCCGGCGATCCGGCAGGCCAAGGACCCCACGGCGTTCGCCGTGCTCCTCGAGGACTCGGCCGCGCTGGCCGGACTGGTGGTGGCGCTCATCGGGGTCTTCGCCGCGACATCGCTCGGGAACCCCTACATCGATGGCGCGGCGTCAGTGGTCATCGGGCTCATCCTCATGGGGGTGGCCGCCGTCCTGGCGTGGGAGTCCCGTGGCCTGCTGATCGGCGAGGCCGGAACGCCGGAGATGGTGGAGGGGATCCGGGAGGCCGCGCTCGCCGAGGAGGCGGTCGACTCGGTGACGACCGTTCGCACCATGCACGTCGGTCCCCGCACCGTCATCGCGAACCTGGAGCTCCGGTTCGACCGCGACCTCGATGCGGCCGGGATCGAGGCGGCCGTGGACCGGGTGGAGGCCGCCATCCGCGAGGCCGCGCCGGACGTCGACTTCGTCTCCGTGGAGGCGGAGCCCGGCGAGGGTCGGGGCTAGCCGAACGGCCGCGACCCGCGCGCCCTTCCCTCGGCCGGGACCTCATCCCACATTCCCACGGTACCACACGCGGCACGGGAACGAACGCGAAGAACGCGGAGCGATAGAATGAAGCACGGACGGAGCATAGCGGCGGCCGGCGTCCTGACCGTCGCCGTCGTCGGGACGGCGGTGGCCTGGGGCCACGACGGGCACACCATGGTCGGGCGCGCCGCCGCGGCGTGGCTGCCGGCGGACATGCCTGCCTTCTTCACGGGCGCAGCCGACCGGCTGGAGTACCTGAACTACGAGCCCGACCGGTGGCGGGACGACGAGCTCGCCTTCATGAACGAGGCGTGGTCGTACGACCACTATATCGACCTCGAGAACGTGCCCGGCAGCGTACTCACCGCCGGGAACCGGTTCGAGTACCTGGAAGGGCTCTACGCCGCCGGCCTCGAGGAGCCACACCAGAGCGCGGGGTTCCTCCCCTACCGGATCCAGGAGCTCTACCAGCGGCTGACCAGCGGGTTCGCACGGTGGCGGCTCGCCGGGTCCGAGCGGGAGCGCGGGTGGATCGAAGAACGGATCCTCAACGACGCCGGGATCCTCGGGCACTACGTGGCCGACGCCGCCAACCCGCACCACACCACCATCCACTTCAACGGGTGGTCCAGCGCCGCGCCCAACCCGGAAGGCTACACCACGTCCGACGACTTCCACTGGCGGTTCGAGAGCCTCTTCGTCGGCCCGAACATCGAGTACGCCGCCGTCCGGGCCGCCGTCGCCGATGGCGTGGAGGCTCCGGCCGACGCCCACCGGGCGGTCATGGACTACATCATGACGACCCACGAGCAGGTCGTGCCGCTCTACGAGCTCGAGAAGACCTACGGCTTCGATCCCGATGACCCGACGCCCGAGACCATCGCGTTCACGGTCGAGCGGCTGGCCGCCGGCGCCACGATGCTCCGGAGCCTCTGGTACGGGGCCTGGGTCGAGAGCGAGGCACTGGCCGCCCGGGTCGACTGAGACCGGCAGCGCACACCGAACGAAGGCGCGAATGACGACGATCGCCCGCACACTCGCGACGACGATACTGGCCCTGCTCGCGGTCGGCCTCGCCGGCCCGCCCACCGCGGCCCAGGAGGCGTTTACGTACCTCGTCCGGCACGCGAGCGGGGCGTACCGCTCCGGGGACGGGCCGGTCGAGCTCGACTTCTCGGCCGACCGGGACCCCATGCGGGTCGTCCAGGGCCCCGAGGTGACCTGGGTCGTCCCCCGTGGCGACTCGCTGACCCGGGAGAACGCCACGATGATCCTGAGCCGCAACGCGCCGGTGAGCCCCGGCCCGGGGGATCTCATGATCCGGGGCTGGAGGCCGGCCGAGGTGGCGTCCTGGGACAGCTTCTCCGTCGCCCTGAGCCGGGGCGGACAGGACCGCGAGGTGGCCGGCCGCACCGCCCACCACTACATCCTCGAGTCGTACATCCAGCGGACGGGCGCCGTGGCCGGGAACGAGCAGCGCTACGAGTTCGACGCGGATCTCTGGATCCTCCCCGACGTGCCCCACAGCTGGGCGCCGTTCGGGTTCGGGACCCGGTCGCTGCCGACACTGGCGCCCCGACTCCGCGATACTCTCGACGAGCGCCTCGGCGAGCTGGGGCTCGTGGGCCGGGCGATCATCCGGATGGACTTCACGCTGCTCGACGACGGTCGGGAGACCGACGGCTCCCGACAGGTCACCGGGTTCGAGATCTACGAGATGGAGAGGACCGATCCTCCGCGCTCCCCAGGCGTGGTCGTGGACCGCTCGGTCATGACCGCCGTGGAGGACGGGCTGCTCGAGGACCCCGCGGTCCTGTGCGCCGCCGTGACCAGCGACCAGCTGCCCGCATCCCTCGGCGACGTCCCCGACGCCGCCCGCGGGGTCATCATGGCCACCATCAACGACGGCTGCAGCAGCCCGGAGCTGTACTTCACCATGCTGGAGGACCAGCTCCAGGCGGACCCCGACGGCCTGTGCGCTCGCGTGTCCGGGGCGGAAGACGCGGCGGCGCTCGCCGACTCGGTCTTCACCGTGCCTCAGAAGAAAGCGTTCATGGAGATGCTGACGGAGGTCGACCGGATCGGCTTCCACGGCGAGCTCCGCCGCTACTGCCGGGGGCGGAGCGCCGGCTGAGGCGCCGGCCGACCGGCACGTCCGACCACGAACCCAGCCCAGCGAAAGCGAGCAGCATGACCGACTCATCAGCGACCGCGCCCCCGCACGACGGGATCGCCGGAACGGACGCGATCCGCGCCCGGTTCCCGGCCATGGAGCGGGAGGTCGACGGCGTACCCGTCGCCTACTTCGATGGCCCCGGCGGCACGCAGGTCCCCACCGCCGTGGCCGACGCCGTCCGGGACTACCTCCTGCACCACAACGGCAACTCGGGGTGGCGGTACGCCACGAGCCTGGAGACGACCCGGATCGTCGCGGAGGCCCGGTCGGCCCTCGCCGACTTCTTCGGCGGTCGGCCCGACGAGGTCGCCTTCGGACCGAGCATGACCACGCTCACGCTGCGCGTCTCCCGGGCGCTCGGCCGCACCCTCGAGCCCGGGGACCGGGTGGTGGTGACCGAGCTCGACCACCACGCGAACGTCGACCCGTGGAAAGCGCTGGCCGATGAGCGGGGGGCCGAGATCCGGACCGCCCGGCTCGATCCGCGCACCGGGACCCTCGACCCCGACGACCTTGCCGACGCCATCGCTGGCGCCCGGATCGTCGCGATCACCGGCGCGTCCAACGCGCTCGGCACCATGCCCGACCTCGCCACCGCCGTGGCCCGGGCCCGGGAGGCCGGCGCCACCATCTACGTCGACGCCGTCCACTACGCGCCCCACGCGCTCCCTGATGTCGCCGAGCTGGGGGCGGACTTCGTGGCCGTCTCGCCGTACAAGTTCTACGGCCCGCACCTCGGCGCGCTCTGGGGCCGCAGGGAGCGGCTCGAGGCGCTCCGTCTGCCCCGGGTGGCCTCGGCGCCGGACTGCGCGCCCGACCGGGTCGAGACCGGTACGCTCCAGTTCGAGGCCCTGGCCGGCGCCACCGCCGCCATCGAGTTCCTCGCCTCGCTGGCCGACGGCGAGCCCGCCGCGCCGGACGGCGACGGGCCGTCCACCGGCCGGGGCAACGGCCCGCACGCCGCCACCGGCACCAACGCCGACCGGCGGGCGCGGCTCGAGCGGGCCTATCGGTCGCTCCACGCCCGGGGTGAAGCGCTCTTCCGGCGCCTCTGGGAAGGGCTCGAGGACGACGGGGGCGTCACGCTCTACGGCCCGCCGCCGGGTGCCCGGCGGACACCGACGCTCGGGTTCACCATCGACGGGACCACCCCGGAGTACGCGGCCGGCGAGCTGGCCCGCCAGGGGCTGTTCGTGACCCACGGCGACTTCTACGCCACCAGCGTCATCGATCGGCTCGGTGTGCGCGACGCCGGTGGGCTGCTGCGGGCCGGGATCGTGGCGTACACGACCACCGCGGAGATCGACCGGCTGGTGGCGGGTGTGCGGGAGCTGTCGCCGGGCTGAGCCGCGCCCGGGTCGCCGTCAGCCGGCGTCGCGGCTCCCGGGACCTCCCTCGTCGCCCGACTCCGGCGCGGCCGGGTCGGCCGGTTCTTCCGCCTCCGCCGGCTCCGGCGCGTCCATCTCGTGGTCGAGGGATCGCTGGGCCGCCGGGTGGAGCTCGAGGATCCGGTTCTGGATCCGCTCCAGCTCCGGGACGATGACCTCGTCGTGGCAGGCCGGGCACAGGTAGAAGTAGCCCAGATCCGCCTCCAGCTCGATGAGCGGGGCGAACCAGAGGCTCATCAGGCCGTGCATCCGCTGCGGATCCTGCTTCCCGCATCGCCTGCATTTCGGCAGCGCCACCACGTGCTCCCGGGCCAGGTGGAAGGACGGGAAAGCCGCGATCAGGCCGGCCCTCCCTCGGCTGACGGAATGTGGGGCGGCAGCCGCCGGAACGGAAGCCGGGTGGACGCCGCCGCGTGGCGGGCGGAACGGCGGACGTGGCACCACGATCCGGACGGGAGCGACCGTTCCGGGCTCGTGGCCGGTCCCGACCCTCGCGTCCCGCTCCGGGCGCCCTACATTCCATCCACGATACTGCTCCCACCCCCATCGAGGATGCATGCGATGACGCGTTCGAGAGCCGGCGCCCTGGCCGTGGCGGTCGCCCTGATGTCGTTCAGCCCTGTTCCGGCGCGCGCGCAGGAGGCGATCACGCCCTCCTTCCGGGACGTGATCTCGCTCCGCCACGTGCGCTCGCCGGCCATGGCCCCGGATGGCGGCGCAGTGGCGTACACGGTCCGGACCACCGACTGGGAGGACAACGGGTACGACGTGGAGATCTGGCTCTGGCGTCCGGGCGGAGAGCCGATGCAGGTGACCCGCACGCCGGACGGGAGCAGCTCGTCGCCCGCGTGGTCGCCCGACGGCCGGTGGCTGGCGTTCCTGGCCGACCGCGGCGATGGGACCCAGGTCCACGTCCTCCCGGTGGCCGGCGGCGAGGCGCTCCCGGTCACGGCGGTGGACGGGGACGTGAGCGAGTACGAATGGTCTCCGGACGGCACCCGACTGGCCATCGCGCGGACGGAGCCCCGCAGCGACTCCGTGGAAGCCCGGGAAGAGGCGTACGGCCGGTTCCAGGTCGAGGACGAGGAGTACCGGATGGCGCACCTCTGGGTCGTCGACTTCGACCCGGCCGCCGAGGCCGCGGAGCCGCGCCGGCTGACCGGTATCGACGACCCGTCGGCCTACACGGTGGGCGCGTTCGAGTGGTCTCCGGACGGGAGCCGGATCGCCTTCAGCCACACCCCGGACCCGCTGATCAACTCATGGACCCGGGCGGACATCTCGGTCGTGGATGTGGAGTCGGCCGGGGTCCGCGCGCTGGTGGAGGCGCCGAGCTACCAGGCCGGTCCGATCTGGTCGCCGGACGGGGAGTGGGTGCTCTTCGGCACGGGCGCCGCCGACACCACCCGCGTCTTCTTCCTCAACAGCGAGCTGGCCCGGGTGCCGGCGGACGGCGGCGAGCCGGAGCTGCTGACGGGCGCGTTCGACGAGGACGTGAGCGCCGTCGCCTGGCTCCCTCAGGGCATCGTGTTCACGGCGTGGCAGGGCGTGCGACGGCGGGCGTTCCTGCTGGACCCCGCCACGGCCGGGATCCGGGCGCTGCCGGCCCCGCCGACCAGCGTCTTCCAGCTGGACTTCACCCCGGACGGCCGGCGCGTGGCGTTCACCGGCGAGGACCCGACGGGCATGACGGAGGTGTACCGCGCCGACACGGAGGACTGGGTGCCCACGCGGATCACGGACATGACGTCGCAGATCGCCGACTGGACACTGGGGACCAGCGAGGTCATCACGTGGACCAGCGAGGATGGCACGGAGATCGAGGGCGTGCTCCGGAAGCCCGCCGACTGGGATCCCGACCGGGCGTACCCGCTCCTGGTCACCATCCACGGCGGCCCCACGGGGATCAGCGCGCCATCGGCGCTCAGCGGGTACGTCTATCCCCACGCCCAGTGGCTGGCGAAGGGCGCCGTGATCCTGGAGCCGAACTACCGGGGCAGCGCCGGCTACGGCGAGGAGTTCCGGCGGCTGAACGTCCGGAACCTGGGTGTCGGCGACGCGTGGGACGTGATGACCGGCGTCGACCACCTGGTGGAGGCCGGGATCGCCCACCCGGACAGCCTGGGCGCCATGGGGTGGAGCCAGGGCGGCTACATCTCGGCGTTCCTGACCACCACGACCGACGCGTTCCAGGCCATCAGCGTGGGCGCCGGGATCAGCGACTGGGTGACCTACTACGTGAACACGGACATCCACCCGTTCACGCGCCAGTACCTGCGGGCCACTCCGTGGGAGGACCCGAAGATCTACGACGTGACATCGCCCATGACCTACATCACCGACGCGTCCACACCCACGCTGATCCAGCACGGCGAGTTCGACCGCCGGGTCCCCATCCCGAACGCGTACAAGCTGTTCCAGGGTCTGCGCGACATGGGCGTGCCGACAAGGCTCGTCGTGTACGAGGACTTCGGCCACGGGATCAACCGGCCGAAGGAGCAGCTCGCGGCGACGTGGCACAACTGGCAGTGGTTCGGCCGCTGGATCTGGGGCGAGGAGATCGCGCTCCCCGTCGAGGTGGAGGAGGAGCCCGACGACGGCGGCTGAGCCGGCGGCCGGGTCGCGGACGGCCGCGTGCATGCGACGGGTCGCCCCGCCGGCGCCGGGCGCTACCGGACCGGGCTCGGCCGGTTCAGGTAACCCACCGCCCGGTCCTCCTCGCCGTTCATGAGCACGCGCAGGATCCGGCCATCAGCGACGTCGGGCACGTGGATCACCCGCACGGTGTCGGCCAGCCGGGCGAAGCTGGGCGCCAGCTCGGCCAGCTTGTTCGGCGCGTCGAGGAGGAACGCCTCGTCGAACACCGTGCCGGCGTCATCGGGGTAGAGCGGCAGATACCGGATCTCCGCCTCCACCAGGTCTTGGAAGAAGTGGGTACCGAAGGAGAGATCCGGGACGTAGCTCCCCTTCTGCCGGGCGACCTCCGAGAGGAGCGCCGTGTTGTTGATGTCGGCGTAGCTCACCGGCACGCCCAGGTGGATGTCGCCGCGGCTGCCCCACCTGCCCGGTCCGATCAGCATGAACCGGCGTCGGGGGAGCACGTTGTTCAGCCGCCCGACGGCCCGGGCCACATCCATGAGATCCTGTCGCTCCGGCAGCTCGGTGTACCGGTCGGGCACCACGTAGACGATGTGGCTGAGCTCCGGTACGGTCCCATTGGAGATGTGCCGGTTCGCGGAGAAGACGATCCGGTCGCTGGGCAGGTCGCGCGGGATCCGGGCCGGCGCCACCGCCGGACCATAGCTCTGGGCACGGCACTGGAGGATGTACGCGTGTCGGCCGTCGGAGGCGAACTCCACATCCACCGGCATCCCGAGCTTCGCCTCGAGGATGTCCAGGAAGGTCGCCGCCTGGCTGATGAACGGGGAATCGGCGGCCAGCCCCTCGAAGGTGATGATCGCGTCCGCGTTCTCCCAGTCGACCGTGAGGCCCCGGGGCTGGCGGATGTGGCCGTCCTCGACAATCGAGACCATCCGGTTGATCGCGGGCAGCCGGTGACCGAACTCGCGGATCAGGTCGGCCGCGGGGACCGTCTCGAACGCGTTGGTCTCCAGGTTGATGACGTCCACGCTCCGCGGGGTGTACCGCAGCCGCTCCTCGGTCGTGGTGTTGACCCGGAGCCCGGGCTGGCCGGGCGCCAGGAGGACCGGGTAGTCATCGCTGAGCCGGTCGACGGCCCGGGTCCCGAGGCCGGGCACGAGCCGGAGCAGCCCATCCTCCCGCCGGATCCGGGGCGACCACCGGAACTCGTTCGTGCTGAGCGCCACGCCCGAGAACGCAGGCATCCAGTACTTCCCCACCCTCTGCCCCACCACCTCCTGGATCATGATGCCCATCTCCTCGTGGACATCCAGGAGGTGCCGCTCCGCCCGGTACTCGATGGGGTCGGGCCCGAAGATGGAGGCGTAGACCTCGGCCACGGCGTCCATGAGCGCCTGGAGCCGCTCCTTCTTGCTCCCCTGGTTCGCCAGGAACAGGCTCTTGTACTTCCCGCTGAACGCCGAGCCCGTCCGGTCCTCCAGCAGGCTCGAGCTGCGGACGATGAGCGGCACGTCGCCCAGATCGTCCAGGACCGCGGCGAGTCCCTTCTCCAGCTCCGGCGGGAACTCGGCGCTCTTGAAGACCTGGACCACGTGGGGATACTGCTGCCGGACCTGTTCGATCTCCAGGTACTTCTGGTCGTAGATCTCGTCCAGGTTGTTGTACCGCACGAACGCGAGCACCGCATCGGACGCGATGTACCACGTGCGGGGCACGCGGATGTCCTTGAGCACGTCGCCGTACTCCGGCGAGTTCTTCACCACCTGCCACGCCAGGAACATCCCGGCACTCTTCCCGCCGAGCCGCCCGTGGCTGCCCCGTGGCGCCAGGAGGTGACGGGAGAGGTCGTAGAAGTCGGCCACGCTCACCACCGACTTCGCGGTGTTGATGAAGCCGATCTGGTCGGTGAAGAAGCGGCGCAGCAGTGCCACCCGGAGCATGGTCTGGAGCGAGTGCGGGAGCTCTTCCTCGGAGACGCCGATGGCCTCGAACCGCTCCAGCGCTTCCGTGATCTCCGGGAGCGATGTGCTCGGGTCCTCCAGCGCGTGGACCAGGAAGCTCACCTTGTCCTGGCTGATCCACATCTGGACGTGGCTCAGGATCTCCTGGTCCGAGAGGTGGTCGGCGGCGATCCGGAACACGTCGTCGGTGCCGGGCCGGAGCGCGCTGGTGGAGACCCGGGTCAGCGGGCGGTTCTCGTCGCCCGGCGCCACCTCCGGCTTCCGGGCCGAGACCGGGACCAGCTCCTCGGCCTCCGTCACGCCCCGCCACCGGAGGTGGTTCAGCATCTTCCGGGTGATCCACTGCAGGAGACGGGGGTCGGTCCGGCCGAGGAAGTCGAGGATCACGCGCCACGCGCCGTCGCCGGGCTCCCGCGCCGGCTCGGGCTTCGAGCCCTCGGTCCGGAGCACGTAGTCGCCGATCCGCTCGGCCAGCGCGTTCAGCAGCTGGCGCTCCTCCTTGAGGAACGGGCCGACATCGGCCTCCGGACGCTCCTCGGTGTAGTAGATGGCGAGCTCGCCCACCGGCTCGCGCCCCGCCCGGATCCGGGCCTTCTGGACCCACGGCGTCTCCTGGGCCCGCTGCGCGCGGTAGACCTGACCCCGGATCTCGAGCCGCGGCTGCGTGATCTCCGGGTACTGCCACCCGGTCGGCAGCGCTTCCACCACCCGGCGGAAGACCTCGTCCGGGGGCGCCTCGCTGCTCAGAATACCGTCGATCCGGTACAGGCAGCTCAGCTCCTTCGCCCGCTCCCGGAGCGCGCCCAGGACGTCGTCGAGCGGCTCCGGGGTCCCGTCGTTCGCCATCACGATCCTCCCTCGGAACTCCGTTCGATCACGCCGCGCCCCGTCCGACCGTCGACCCGTACGGTGAGTGGCGGAGTGCGCACGTGCCGGACCCGGGCGGTCTCCTCGACGGCCTCGAGATCGTCCAGCCACGACCAGTCCACGCCCGGCGCCGTGCCGTGACGGACGGAGAAGTAGAGGACGCCGGTGTTCGACATGTTGTGGAAGAAGTGCGAGCCCTGGCTCGGCTCTACATCCATGGACGGGAGCGTCGCCTCCACGATCACCCGGGCGCCCGCCACCTGGCCCCACAGGACCGGGATCCCGAGCCACGGGTCCGAGCTGCCCCAGCGGCCGAACCCGATGAGCACGTAGCCCCGGCCCGCGTCGACCAGGCGACGGTTGAGCACCTCGATCTCGCCGGCGATCGTCCGGGTATGCTTCGCCTCGAACGCGTCCGGCTTCACGTACACCACGTCGGTGATCCCCTCCTCCAGGCCGTTCCCCATGGTCAGCTCCGAGGCCAGGAGCGCGTCGGCGGAGGTCAGCGCCCCGGCCTCCACCTCCACCTCATCGGTGGGCGCCCGCATCGGGCGGATCTGGACGAAGCCCGCCCGTGCGGTCCCGTCGCGGCCGGGGAGCGTCATGGCCAGCTCGATCTCGACGGCCGTCCCCACCGACGCCCCGCCCACCTCCAGCAGCGCGACCATCAGGTCGTTCAACGGGAGCTGGCGGAGCTGCAGCAGCGGCGCGAAGTCGAGCACTCTGGGGCCGTCGGTTCCGATCCCCGGGCGGAGCCGGTCCGACGCGCCGTCGTACGTCGAAGCCAGGTAGTTCAGCGTACCGTCGTACTCGGCATCCTCCAGCGTCCCCTCCACCAGGTACTCCGTCTCCGCGATGGGGTCGTACGTCGGCGCCCTGCCCATGTTCACGGCCCAGAAGCTCGACTGGGTCTCCTGCAGCATCTGCCGTGTGGAGGCGAACGGGCGCGGCGCCTTCGGCCGGCTCGGCGCGTACGACCAGCAGAGCCCGCCATCGACGATGCTCTTCCCGAGCCCGAGCGCGAGACTGACCACGCCGTCCTCCGGCTTCGCCCGCCCGATCGGGTAGTAGCTGTACGACCGGCAGACTGCCGAGAGGTGGGGGTAGAACCGATCGCCGTGCCGCTCCCCGACGATCTCCTGGATCATCACGGCCATCTTCTCCGCCCGGTCCTCGATCCCGGCCGCCTTCCGGTACGTCCGGGCGCTCCGGAAGAAGGTGGACGCGTAGACCAGCTTGATCGCCTCCGAGAGCCGGTGGTAGCGGGAATCCGCGTCCGGCTGGTTGTTCGGGATCATCTTGGTCTCGTAGACCCCGGCGAACGGCTGCTCCAGCGCGTCCTCGAGCATGCTCGAGGAGCGAACGGCCAGCGGACGCCGGACCTCGGCCGCCACCGACCGGAGGTCGCCCAGCACCTCCGTGGGGAGCGTGCCCCTCTGGAAGGCGTGGGCGACCCGGTCGTCCGGCGCATCGCTCAGCGCCAGCTCCCAGAGGTCGTTCTCCTCCATGAACTGGTCGAACGCGTCCGTGGCGAGCACCACCACCCGCGGGATCCCGACCTCGATCCCGTCCACCCGGCCGTGGAGCTCGCGCTCCAGCGCGTCCCGGATCCGGATCAACCCCTCCGCCTTCCCGCCCAGCTCGCCAGCGCCGATCCGGGAGAAGACCGCTTCCGAGCGGAAGAACCGCCGGTCGAAGGCCGGGACCGGACTCATGCCGTCAGACCCAGCCGCGGTCCCTGCATGCCTGGGCGACCCGGTCCACCGCGATCACGTAGGCCGCATCCCGCGTGAACATCTCCTGCTTCCGGGCCAGCTCGCTCACCGCGATGAACGCCGACGTCATCTTCAGGTCGAGCTTGCCGAGCACCTCGTCGCGCTCCCAGAAGTAGTTCATGTTGCTCTGGACCTGCTCGAAGTAGCTGGCCGTCACGCCGCCCGCGTTCGCCAGCAGGTCGGGGATCATGAACACGCCCCGCTCGTGGAGCACCCGGTCGGCTTCCGGGCTGGTGGGCCCGTTCGCGCCCTCCGCGATGATCCGGACCCGGTCGTGGATCCGGTCCACGTTGCCGGCATTGATCTGGTTCTCCAGCGCCGCCGGGATCAGGATGTCCACCTCCTGGTCCAGCCACTCGTCGCCATCGAGCCGCTCGTAGTCCAGCGAGTCGGCCTTCTCCTTGTCGATCCCGCCGAACCGGTCGGTGATGGCGAGCAGCTCCTCCGGGTCGATCCCGCCCTCCTTGCGGAAGGCGTAGCTGGTCTGGTCCTCGTGGTCCCAGGATGACACGCACGCCACCGTGCCACCCAGCTGCGTGTACAGCTGCGCCGCGAACTGGGCCACGTTGCCGAACCCCTGGATCGACGCCGTCGTGTCCTCCGCCCTCACGTTCAGCTCCTTCAGCGCCTCCCGGATCGTGAACACCACGCCGTAGCCCGTGGCTTCCTTCCGACCCAGGGAGCCGCCCATCCCGACCGGCTTCCCGGTGATGAAGCCCGGCTGCCGCGACCCGTGGATCGCCTCGAACTCGTCCAGCATCCAGAGCATGTGCTGCGGCGTCGTCATCACGTCCGGCGCCGGCACGTCCCGGTGCGGGCCCACGTCCCGGGCGATCTGCCGGACCCAGCCCCGGGCGATCTGCTCCTGCTCTCGCTGGCTCAGGTCGTGAGGGTCGCAGATCACGCCCCCCTTCCCGCCGCCCAGCGGGATATCGACCACGGCGCACTTCCACGTCATCCACATCGCCAGCGCCCGGACCGTGTCCAGACTCTCCTGCGGGTGGAACCGGATCCCGCCCTTGCTCGGGCCCCGGGCATCGTTGTGCTGCACCCGGAACCCGCGGAAGACCCGGACCCCGCCCCCGTCCATCCGGACGGGCACCGCGAACGAGTATTCCCGCAACGGCTGTCGCAGCAGCTCCCGGGTGCCCCGCTCCAGCTCCACCAGGTCCGCGATCCGGTCGAACTGCTGCTGCGCCATCTCGTACGAGTTGTACGCCTTGGTGCTCTTCATCAGTTTGGTTTCGACGTCTCGTTTGTCGTGTCTATGACCGCATGCCCGAACACCGCCTCCGCCACCCGACCCCAACATAGTGGAGCGACCCGCTGATTGCACCGCCCGTTGTCCGACACGCCCGACTCCCGGACAATGCGATACCGCCCCGCCCGGCGGGAACCGGGCAGGGCGGCATCGATACGCCCGCTGGACGCTCGGCGTCAGGCCGCGGTAAAGCCGAAGATCTTCTCCACGAACTCGAACATTTCGCCGATGTGCTCCCACAGCTGCCTGAGCGCCTCCAGCTGCTCCTGCGACAGCGGGTCGCCATTCGCGTCCGTGAACGTCGGATCGTCCAGGTCGCCGCCCATCAGCACCACCGTGGCGCCGTTGTGGGTGATGGAACCGTCCAGCGCATTGTTCGCGTACGAGACGTCGAGCACTACCGTCTGCTCCCCGTCCGTGATCGTCGCCACCGCCTCCAGCGTGCCGGGATCCTCCGACTGCGAGCTCGGATCCGACGTCACGGTGGCCGTGAACGAGATGGCGTGCCCGGTACCCTCCAGGTCGAGGCTGTACGCCTGATCGATGGTGACCAGCGTCTCCGTCGCCGAGAGGCTCTGCGACAGGTCGAAGTTCAGCTGGTCGGTCCCGTTCGACAGGAATCCCTCGGACGCCACGTCGTACTCGAGCGAGCTCTGGGTCCACGTGAACGAGAGCTCCATCGTGTAGTCCGCAAGCGTCACATCCTCCTCGCCGCTGGTCCGGACCACCGTCAGCGCCAGGATGTTCGCCTCCGCCGTGCTCAGGTCGCGGAGGTCCACGTACCCCAGCGGGTTCAGCGGGCTCGCCGGCTGACCCGTGATCGGGTCGATGGCGTAATAGATCACCCGCACCCCGTCGGCCGGGGCACCCGGAGCGTCGCCCGCCACGTACGACAGCTGACCCTCGTCCCACACGAACGTCGTGCCCAGGTACTCCGACGGGATCACCTCGGCAGCCAGCTCTGCCGCCGGCTCCAGCCCCCGGACATCCATCTGGACCGGGTTCTCCAGCATGGTCGCCATCGCGCCGCTGAACAGATAGCTCGCCGACTCGAGGCTGCCGTACGCATTCGCCAGCTCGGCCGTGTCCACCGCGGAGATCATGCTCTCCATCGCCTGCTCCGCGTCACGGGCGTCGAACTGATCCACCGGGTCCGTCGCCGAGTCGTCACATGCAGCGGCCGACAGCACGATCACCATCAGGGCCGCTCCGCACTTGATCCACCGCTCGAACCGCATAGCTCGCCTCTCTTCCGCTGTTGCTCGACTGCCCTCGCGCCACCCGTCACGAACGCAATATCGAGGCAATGGTCGTGCCCCTCGGCCATGTTCGCCGGAAAGCATTGCCGAAAAACAGGATACGAGACAGTTCGATCGCCAGGACGCCGGGCAGCCCAGTACGAATTGCGGCCAAACCCTAGTTTCTGCACGGTCCCCGCGCTCCACCACGTCCCCCCCCTTCCACACCGACGCCGCACCCCCGATATTCCTCGCCACGACCGCTGGAAATGCCAAGACGAACGGGACGGACACCATCGACGCACTGACTTCCAGGCAGCGGGCTCATCTCCGCTCGCTGGCCCACAGCCTCAAGCCCATCCTCCATATCGGCGTCGATGGCGTGAGCGACGCCGTCGCCGAGAGCGTCGAGGAGGCCTTCAATACCCGGGAGCTCCTCAAGGTCAAGGTCCTCGAGAACGCCCCCGTCGACGTCGATGAGGCCGCCGCGGCCCTCGCCGCCCGGATCCCCGGGGCCCACGTGCCCCAGACCATCGGCCGCGTCCTCGTCCTCTACCGCCCCTTCCCCGACGAGCCGGAGATCCGGCTGCCCTGAACGGCGGAGTCAGGAGTCAGGAGTCAGGAGTCAGGAGTCAGGATCTCTGATCCCCGAGCTCAGCCCCTGGAACCTCACGCCGTTTCAGTGTATTACTATTCAGTGATGCGGTACTGAAGACGGATGGAATCGATACCCCGGATGGAAGTGAGGACGAGATGGCGAGTGTTGCAGAGTTGAAGGACGAGACGTTCGCGGCGGAGGTGGAGCAGGGCGAGGGCATGACGGTCGTGGATTTCTGGGCGCCGTGGTGCGCTCCCTGCCGGATGGTCGCGCCGGTGATCGAGTCGCTGGCGGAGGAGTACGACGGCAAGGTGAAGTTCGCGAAAGTGAACGTGGACGAGGTGCCCGCCGTCGCTTCGAAGTACGGCGTTCGGTCGATCCCGACGATCGGGATCTTCAAGGACGGCGAGGCCATCAATGGAGTGGTCGGTGCGGTGCCGAAGCAGGTGCTGATCCAGGCGATTGAGGAAGGTCTCAGCGCGGATTGACCGATCTGTTGCGGGCAGCGTTGTGTAACGTCGTCCTCCTGAGCGGAAACGGCGAGGCCCTGTCGGTGTAGAAGCACGGGCAGGGCCGCTTTACTGAACGAATACACAGCGCAAGAGGCTGATATCATGAGCAGGACATTGAGGTTTGTGATCGCGGGCGCGTCGGTCGCCACCGGGTATGCGGTGGTCCGGATGCAGCGCCAGCTCAACCGGGTGATGGAGCAGGCGTTCCGGCTGGAGGTGCAGGACCTGCCCTGAGTCCGAGCCCTCGAAGGAGGACGACCCCGTCGGCGCAGCCTGGCCGGCGGGGTCGTTCGCGTGCGGCGTGCCGCACGTCGGTGGCGACGCGCCTGGTGTCCGGCCCCGCCGCGGGGGTGGACCGACGGCGACCCGCCGCGTTACTCTGACATCTGCGAACCCGAAGCCGGAGACCCGATGCGTTCGATCCCCACCGCCGTACTCCTCCTCGCCTTCGCCGTGGCGGGGTGCGACCCCGCGACGGCCCGTTCGTCCGACGAGGTCCGGTCGGCACGATCGGCCCCGACACTCCAGGGCCAGGCGGCCAGCATCGATCTGGGCTACACGCGCGGGGACCCGGACGCCGAGATCGCGGTGGTGGAGTTCAGCGATTTCGGCTGTCCATATTGTGCACGGTTCGCGCGCGCCACGTTCCCCACGCTCGGGGAGGAGTACATCGAGCCGGGAACGGTCCGGTGGCGGTACGTGCCCGTGGTGTTCGGGTTCCCCGGCGGCGGACTGATGGGTGCCGCGGCGATCTGCGCCGCCGACCAGGGCGGCGACGCGATGTTCTGGCGGGTGCACGACCTCTTTTACACGCGGCAGCAGGCGCTCCGGAGCGAGGATGCGCGCCCGCGGCTCCTGGACTGGGTGTCCGAGCTCGGCGTGGACCGCGACGCTCTCGATCGGTGCATCGACGCGGACGAGACGTCGGAGCGGCTCCGTCGGCACACGGAGGCGGCCCGGGGCTGGCTCGTCCGGGGCACGCCGACCTTCGTGGTGAACGGGGTCCCCATGTCGGGTGCTGCGCCGATCTCGTTCTTCCGGAAGGTCTTCGACACGGTACTCGACCCGTCGGGGCTGTAGCCATGCATCGATCGATCGCCGACCTCCTCGCCGACGCCACCGACCGCGGCCTTTCGCTCCCGGAGACGGTGCTCCGGGCCGAGATGGAGGAGAGCGGCCGCTCGGAGGAGGAGATCCGCGACCGGATCCACAGGACGCTCCGGGTCATGCGGGAGGCGATCGAGGAGGGGCTGAAGGGCGACGTGCGCTCACCGTCAGGCCTCACCGGCGGTCGGGCCGCGCGGCTTTTCGACGACGGACCGCGTCTCATGGGCGACCGGGTCACGGCCATCCTGTCCCGGGCCATCGCCACGCTGGAGGTGAATGCCGCCATGGGGCTCATCGTCGCGGCGCCCACGGCCGGTGCCGCCGGTGTGCTGCCGTCCATCATCCTCTCCGCGGGCGAGATCCTCGATGCCGGCGACGAGCGCCTGGTGGACGCCATGCTGGTGGCCGGGGGCGTCGGCGGCGTGATCGCGCACCGGGCCTCCCTCTCGGGGGCGGCCGGCGGCTGTCAGGCCGAGACCGGCTCTGCGGCGGCCATGGGCGCGGCCGGCGTCACCTGGATGGCCGGCGGCGGGAACGACCAGGTCGCGACGGCCGTGGCCCTTTCGCTGCAGGGGATGCTCGGCTTGATCTGTGATCCCATCGGCGGGCTCGTGGAGATCCCCTGCATCTACCGCAACGCGTCGGCGGCCATGCAGGCGCTGTCGGCGGCCGAGATGGCGCTGGCCGGCCTCGACTTCCCCGTCCCGGCCGATGAGGTGATCGACGTGATGGGCGAGGTCGGCCGGAGGATGCCGGTGGCGTACCGGGAGACGGCCCAGGGCGGTCTCGCCGCCACGCCCACGGCCCGGAAGCTGGTCCAGATCGAGCCGGCCAGGAAGCCCACCGGGATCAGCGTATGAGGAGGCGGCCATGGTAGGGCTCTTCGACATCCTGGGGCCGGTCATGGTGGGGCCGTCGTCATCCCACACGGCGGGCGCCTGCCGGCTCGGTCGGATGGCCCGGGCGGTCCTGGGCGAGACGCCGGACCGTGCGGTGATCAGGCTGCACGGCTCGTTCGCCGCCACCGGCGAGGGGCACGGCACCCAGCGCGCGATCGTCGGCGGCCTCCTGGGTATGGATCCGGCCGACCTGCGCCTCCGGACCGCCTTCGAGGAGGCCGGGAAGGTGGGCCTCGACTACGCGTTCGAGGAGATCGACCTGGGCGAGGACGCACACCCGAACAGCGCGGTCTTCCGGGTCGAGAAGGGCGACGAGACGGTCACGCTCCGCGGCGCGTCGGTGGGCGGCGGCCGGGTGGAGGTGACGGAGATCGACGGCTTCCCCGTGCGGCTCACCGGCGCCTACGACACGCTGGTCCTCGTGGCCCGGGACCGGCCGGGCACGATCGCGGCCATCAGCGCCGTATTCGCCGAAGATGACGTGAACCTGGCCACCATGCGTGTCGACCGGACCGGGCGCCACAAGGAAGCGCTCATGACGCTCGAGGTCGATCACGCGATATCCGACGGCGCGCTCGAGGAGATCCGGTCGTTCGACTGGGTCCTCCGCGCCCGCCGCATCGAGAAGATCGACTGACACGAACCGCGAGAGACGCTCACCGGAGACGACCATGCGCGCACCCACTCGATCGCTGGCACCCGGCACCCTCCGTCCGACCGGCTCCATCCCCGACGTCCTCCGCCCGCTGGCCGCCGTGGCGGCCGTCTTGCTCGCCGGCGCCCTGGCCGCGCCGGGCGGCGCCACGGCCCAGGCCGCGGGGTTCGACCGGCCGTTCGACTCGCTCCGCAGCCAGGCCCGGATCCAGCAGCAGTGGCTCGAGCTCCGGCTCGACCGGGTCCTGCCGCGCCTCATGCGCGAGCACGGCGTCGAGATGTGGATCATCCCGACCCGGGAGTACAACGAGGACCCGGTCTTCTTTTCGCTGGTGTCGCCGACCACCATGGCCGCCCGGCGGCGGACGATCTACGTCTTCTACGACCGGGGGCCTGAGGAAGGGATCGAGCGGATCGCCATCGGAGGCACATCCCAGGGCGGACTCTACGACGTGATTCGCGCGCCCCGGGAGGCCGACGGCCCCGCAGGGACCGAGCAGCGTCGGGCCGAGCCGTTCGGCCCCGAGCAGTGGGAGCTGCTGACCCCGATCGTGGAGGCCCGGGACCCGGCCACCATCGCCGTGAACATCTCCCGGGTGCACAACTACTCCGATGGTCTGACGGCCGGTGAGTGGGAGCAGCTCCAGGAGGCGTTGGGCCGCGACTACCTCGATCGGGTGGTCCGGAGCGAGCTGCTGCCGATCCAGTACATCGAGGAGCGGCTGCCGGAGATGCTCGGGACCTATCGCCGGATGCAGGCCGTGGCCCACGAGCTCATCCGTATCGCCTTCTCCAATCGGGTCATCACCCCCGGCGAGACCACGACCGACGACGTGGTCTGGTGGCTCCGCCAGGCCGCCCGGGACGTGGGCCTCACCGTATGGTTCCAGCCGTCGGTCGACGTGCAGCGCCGGGGCGTGGAGATGAGCGACTCCACGAGCCCCGTGATCCAGCGCGGCGACCTCCTCCACACCGACTTCGGGATCACCCTCTTCCGGCTGAACACCGACACACAGCACATGGGGTACGTGCTCCGCGAGGGTGAGGACGCGCCCCCGGCCGGGATCCTGGCGGCACTGGAGACCGGCAACCGGCTCCAGGACATCGTCCTCGAGGAGCTGATGCCCGGCAGGACCGGGAACGAGGTGCTCCTGGCGGCACGGAGCCGGATGGAGGCGGCCGGGATCGACGGCACCATTTACAGCCATCCGATCGGCGACCACGGTCACGGAGCCGGGCCACTGGTCGGCCTGTGGGACCGGCAGGGCGGCGTCCCCGGGCGGGGCGACGTGCCCGTCCGTCCCAACACCTGGTTCTCCATCGAGCTCCAGGCCACGAGCCCGGTGCCCGAGTGGGACGGCCAGCCCGTCCGGATGGCACTGGAGGAAGAGGCGCTCGTCGATGACGACGGCGAACGCCACTGGATGCTGCGGCGCCAGGAGACGCTGCACCTGGTCCGGTAGCGGCCCGGCAGTCCCCGGGGCCGCACCGGCCCGCGCACTGCCGGCCGGAGACTACAGCCCCATCCAGTAGCTGACCTTCAGCATGAGGACGTTTGTCCCCCGGGCGCCCCAGAGGTCGGCCAGGTCATCGCCGAACCGGAACCGGCCGTCGCCCGTCGAGTCGGTCCGCCCCTGGCTCCAGACCAGGAAGACCGTCGAGCCGGGGCGGTACTCCCAGCGGAGCACCAGATTGGACCGGAGCTGCTTGAAGCTGAACGACGGGTCCTCGAAGGTGTGGTCCATGGCCCCGTCGCCGTCGAGGTCCACCGAGTACTCCCGGTCCCCGTCGACCACCGACGAGGCGACCGCATCGCCGTCGAGGGTCCGGACCCGGTCGTCGAATGCGTCGGCCCGGGGGTCGTTCACGACCTTGAACGCCGAGTAGTCGCCGGCGCTGATGAACGGCTGGGCGTAGAGCTGCAGCGAGAGCGTCGGAGTGAAGGTGTAGTTGAGCCGGACCGTCATGGCCACCGTCGTCTGCTCCACCGTGCCGAGCAGCCACTCGCTCGCGTCGCCGACCGTGGCCTCGTCGACGTACTGGAGGACATTCCGGCGCCAGGAGAACGACGGCCCGAGATGGAGATCGGCGTTGTCCGACGGGCGGATGCTCACGCCCGGGCTCACGCTGTACCACTCCCCATCCGTTCCGGGATTGCCGCCGGCGTTGAAGCTGGCGTCCAGCCGAACCGCCCGCCGCCGGTCGCTGTACATATGGGACCACAGGCTCCAGCTCGGCGGGCGCAGGAACGACGGTCCGCCCCGGAGCATCGATGTAGAGTACGCCTCGGTGTTGTAGTTGATGCCGGCACTGGCGCCCCAGAAGTTGTTGAGCTGGAAGCCGCCGTTCACGTTCCCGCCCAGCGACGCGAGCTCACCGCCGTAGGTCCGGCCGGTCCACCCGTTCGTCCCGATACTCCAGCGGCGGAAGATCTTCCCGGGCTCGTACTGCCGGTACCCGGCCCAGAATCCGCCCATGGCCAGGTCGGAGCTCGTCTGGAACCCGAGGTCGTTGGCCTCGAACCCGGGCGATGACGTCTGGCCGAAGACTGCGAACCGCCAGTTCCCCTGCAGCTTCCAGAGCTCCAGCTTGCCGGCGAACCCGTTCAGCGAGGTCCGTGAGGGATCGTAGTCCAGGTGATCGGCGTCCGGGCGCTGGAAGTAGTGGACGGGCGATGTCTGGATCTCGTCGATGGCCTCGGCCGTGCCCACGACACGGCTCCCTACCAGCGATGCGCTTATGGAGTACATGTCGTTGCCGAACCGATGGCGTACGTCCACACCGCCCGTGTACGCAGCGCGCCGGAGCCAGTCCAGCTCCCCGCCCCCCGGCAGCGAGCGGTGGGTGGTGGTGAAGATCCCGCCCACCGCGCTCCGACCACCCCGGAAATCCTTGATCACCCGGGCGACGCCGTAGTTGGTCATCGGCTCGATCGGCACCTCGTCCCGGACGCCATCCTCCACGAACCGACCGGTCTCCTCGGCCGTCACGGCATCGAGGACCCCGATGGACCACCCGCTGGCCGTCTTCCCCGACAGCTTGGCCGCGGCCAGGATCGTGGTGGCGTCCGGCGCCTGCGTGTAGTCGCCGTCCAGGTCGCCCTGCGGGGCTCGACCGACCCGGCGGGAGTAGAACAGGCTTTCGTTCCCCATGTCGCCATCGCCGATCCCGAGCCCGAACCGGAAGATGTCGACGCCCTCGACGAAGAAGGGGCGCTTCTCCGGGAAGAAGGTCTCGAACGCCGTCAGGTTCACCACGCTGGGATCGGCCTCGACCTGCCCGAAGTCCGGGTTGATCGTGGCCGTAAGCGTCAGGTCCGACGTGATCCCGGCCTTGAGATCGGCACCCACCCCGCCGAACGGATCCACCTCCCGGTGGAACGGGTCCGCCGCCTCGCCCGGCGCCGCGGTGGCGCTCGCCAGCGCGTACGGCATCACCTCCAGCCGGCGCGGCGGCTCCAGGTCCCGCAGCCCCTCCAGCTCGCCGAAGAGGGAGACCATGCGGGCGTCGTCCGGGAGCACGGGCGCCCAGAACGACTCCTCTCCGCTTCGGGCCACCGTCCGCTGGAAGTTGACGCCCCACGGCTGGCCATCGCCGGCGCCGCTGAACCGGAGCTGCGAGAGCGGGATCCGGAGCTCGGCGGTCCACCCGTCCGGGCCGCGCTCGGCGGCGCCATCCCAGACCGCGTCCCAGCTGATGTCCTCTTCGGTGTCGTTGTGGAGCAGGAGGTCCACCAGAACGCCCCTCGGGTTCACTCCGAAGGTGAACGCCGTCCGGCGATCATGGTAGCTGTCGATCCCGACGAAGAACCAGTCCGAGTAGACCCGACTGTCGCGCCGGCCGAGCTGCGCCACCACCGAGTCGGGCGCGGTGTCGTACAGCCGGGCGGCCACGTAGAGGGCCTGGTCGTCATAGAGGATCCGGACCTCGGTCCGCTGCGACGCGGGCGCCCCGGGGTCCGGCTGCATCTGGGTGAACCCTGTCGCGATCTCGGCCCCCTCCCACGCCACCTCGTCGATCCGGCCGTCGATGGTCGGCGGGGCGGCCGCCCGCTCCGCACGCACCGTCGGCGGGCGCGCGTCCTCCCCGGGCGGGAGCGAGTCGCCGCGCGCTCCGGCGACGTTCGGGCCCTGGGTCAGACCCGTGGCCGCGGCCGACGGGCTGGGTGGGGAGGTCGCCGCGACGGCGGCAGGAACGAGGCAGACCGCGAGGATCGCGGCCGGCAGGGATCTATGCGTGCTCGACATGCTTTGGCTGTGTCGCTGGTCCGCTGGCGCCGGAGCGGCTCACCCGCTCCGATCGGCTGGCTCCCCGTACGTCCCATCCCGGGACGGGGTTTCAGCCTGTCACAGCCATTGGACAGCCGAGAGCGCACAACCGTTGTGAAACAGCGGCCCGGCGCCACTGTCCGACCCGAGGGTCCGCGCTCCTCCCTCCGCTAGCGTCGGCCGTGGACGTACTGGCAGGCCTCCACGGCGCCATCCCGCTGAAGGCTCCCGGGCGCCCACTCCACCGGGATGTTCGCCAGACACTCCTGGAGCGTCTCGTAATCCCGCGGCCGGAAGCTCGGGCCCCGGTTCGCTTCCATCAGCAATGCCACCGTCACAGCGACCAGTGTCAGTCCCAGCACCACTGCCGTGACCATCGTTCCTCGGTTCACAGTCTCCTCCCACCTCGCCGGAAATCGGTCCGGAAGATGTCAGGAGTCGCGGAGCCGGGCAATGGCACGCCGACCCTGATGCCGGGAGAAACAGCACACCGCCTGCGGGTTTTCCCCACCCGACCTCCATCCTCCGGGATCAAGCGTTGCCCCACTGCGGCCCGCCCCACCGTGCGCTATCCTTCACACCAGAAGGTTCACCGAATGGGAAAGGGAGTCATGGAGACCCGATCGCGGCCGGTCACCCGGTGCAGGACGTGCGGCGCGGAGGTGGACGCGCGCCTGGTCGTATGTCCGGAGTGCGGCGGCTGCTGTCCGGCGTGTGACGCGTCCGGCCTGCGCATCCGCAAGGAGACCCCGGGTGCGGAGAGGAGACTCGATCCGGAGCGGCGGCAGGCGCTGGCCCGGTCCAGCCCCTGCGGCAAGCTGATGGCCATGCATGACGAGCTCGGGCACGCGCTCATGGAGGCGATGTGGGAGCTCGACCACCTGCCTCCCGATCCGGATGAGGCCATCAGCCGGGTCTTTGCGGTGACCGACGACCTCGAGGCGGCGGTGAAGAACACCCGCGCGCTCGACAACCTGATCGAGTAGTCGCCGCGTCGGCCGGTCGCCGGGGTCGCGGGCGGGTCTGAGCACTCGTGCGCAGGTCGCGTGCTCCCCGTCGGCTACGTATCGGCTCCGGCTCCCTCCGAAGCGACCCGCCCGAGGGCCGCCCAGTCGGCGTCGCCCCAGCCCCGGGCGGCGGCTGAGAGGAGCCGGTCGCGCAGAACGCTGGCGAAGGGCATCGGGACCCGGGCCTCGCCTCCGGCCCGGAGGCCGTAGCGGACATCCTTCAATCCATGGCTCAGGGCGAACCCCGCCGGCTCGTACTCCTGCGCCTCGATCATCCCCCCGTAGCCCTGGTAGATCGGGGACCCGAACAGCTTCTCGGCCATGGTCTCGTGGAAGAGGCGGGCACTGATCCCGTGCGCCCGGACCAGCGTGTACGCCTCGGCCATGGCCTCGATGGCCGAGGCCAGCATGAAGTTGCCCGCCAGCTTCATGACGTTCGCCTGCTCCGGTCGCTCGCCCGCCTCGATCACGCCCTGGCCCAGGACGTCGAACGCCGGGCGGCACCGGTCCACCACGGCCGGGTCCCCGCCCACGACCACCCGGAGCGCCGCCGACTCCGCCATGTCGGGCCGGCCGAAGACCGGCGCCGCCACGTACCGCTGGTCCCGGTCCGCGTGGGCGTCGGCGAGGCGGCGAGAGAAGTCGGCGCTGATGGTGGTCATGCACGCGTGGATCGCGTCTTCGGGCAGCGTGCGGATGGCCCCCTCGTCGCCGAACAGCACCGACTCGACGGCCTCGTCGTCCGACAGCATGGTGATCAGCAGGTCTGCGCCGCCGGCTGCGTCGGCCGGTGAGTCCGCCACCTGCGCGCCCAGCCCCTCCGCCTTCGATCGGGTCCGGTTCCAGACCACGAGATCGTGCTCCGAGCTCGCCAGGTTGGCGGCCATGGGCCGTCCCATGGCGCCGAGTCCGAGAAACGCAATGCGCATCGTTCGCCTCCGTCTGGTGATACGGCTTCCGTCCGCCGCACCGGAGCCCGCGAGATCCGCGCCAGACCCGCGGCAGGGCGGGGCCGACAACCGCCCCCTGTGGAGCCCGACGCCCACGCGGGTGGCCCCGGCCCGGTGCTTCCCCGCTAGAGCGGCTCCTCCCTCGCCTCCCCCGTGCGCATGGACTCCAGTCGTGCCCTGGCGAGCACGCCGCGCAGCGCACGGGCGGTCTTCGGGT
>JBPRGE010000096.1:0-14553 GCA_051418035.1 Candidatus Longimicrobiales bacterium M2_2A_002 | reverse complement strand
CACCCCCGAATACGTCATTGATCCTGCTCGTCGGGATGACCATCAGGAGCACCGAATCGTCATCGCCTTCGATGGCGGTCTGGATGGTCTTCAGGTTCTCGGATGTCATGTTCTGCCTCTGCTCGCAGACGTGTCAACTGTCTTCTGTAGAATTCGGCTGACCCCTTCGGTTGTGTGATGTCCTTCTCCTTCCCCGGGACCGGGGCCTGGCGGATCCTGCCAGCAGCGGCAGGCCTCACCGGTCCGCGGGCTGATCGCGGCAGCCGATGGCCAGCGCCAGGATGCCGGCCAGCAGCCCCAGTGCGTTGGATCTCATGGGATCCTCCATCTTGTTCCTGTCCGCCCGGCCGGGACTACGGGCTGGCCTCTGCCGCGGCCGCCACCCACTCCGCGATCCGCGAATGGAGGCCCGGGGGATAGCCCTGGATCCCGTCGTCTCCGGCGAGGAGCAGGCCGTGGGAGGCCCCCTCCACGACCCACCGGGTCAGGTCCACGCCGCTGTCCGCCAGCGCCTCGAAGGCCGGCCGGTGCCGGGCGAGCAGGATGCGTTCGTCCTCCTCGCCCAGGATCACGAGCATCCGGCCTTCGTAGTCCGGGTAGTACCGCCGCGGATCCACCTCCAGGAGCCCCCGGTAGCGATCCCAGTACGGGGCGCCGGGCGCCGGGATCTCGGCCATGGGGACGACGCGGCGCCATGCCGTGCCCCGTCCGGACCGTGCATGGGCCACGAGCGCGTCGTACCCCGTGCCCTCCAGGGCGAATCGCATCATGCCATTGAGCAGCCGCCGGGCCTCCTCCACATCGGACTCCGGGAGTCCACGTCGCCGCAGCCTGCCGAGCGTCATGTCCCGGATCACGATCGGGTGGGGGAGGGCCGGACAGACCCTGCAGACCAGGAACCGGACATCCGGGCGGCGGCTGGCCACGAGGGGTGCGACGTACCCACCTTCGCTGGAGGCGAACAGGCCCAGCCGTTGGGGATCGATCTCGGGTCGGGACGCGAGGAAGTCCAGCTGGGCCTCCGCGTCGCCGGCCCAGTCCCGGTGGGACAGGCCGTTCCACTCCCCGTCGGAGCCGCCGGTGCCTCGCTTGTCCGTGGCCAGGGCAGCCACGCCGTGGTAGGCGAGGTAGTCGGCGATGTAGCGGGCCGTCCTCCGGGTCAGGGGACCGGAGCCCGGGACCATGACGACGGCGGGGAACGGGCCGTCGCCCGGGGGGAGCACGAGGGTCCCCGCCAGCTGCACACCCCCGCTGGCGATCGTCACCTCCTGCTCCACCAGCGGTGCGCGACGACCATGGACGGAGCGGTCGCCCTCCTCCCAGCGCAGGCTGCGGGCCGGACCGTCACGCTCCCGGAACCGGATCCGATACTCGATGCTGTCCCGGGAGAACCAGGCATCGCCCGCCTCGAAGGCTCCGGACTCCGTCGGGTAGAGAGCCCGGACGCGGCCCGTGCCGTACTCGACCACGGACAGCACCGGTCGTCCATCGAGCTGGTCGCGGAGATCCATCACATAGGCGAGACGGCCGTCCTCCAGCTCGTACAGCCCTGTGAGCCGGTCGGCCCGCTCACCGGCCGGGATGCCGTCCCGGTCCTCCAGCACCGCCCCGGCTGTCTGCGGGGCCGCCGGCCGGGCTGCGACGGCCATGGCGGTGAGGATGAATACCGGGGCGATCGTCCTGGGTCGTTGGATCACGTTCCATCGCGTGGTGAGCGTACGGGTGCGGGGGCGTCACCCGGGCCAAAGGTAACAGGACGACGGTGGCGCCCGACACGCCGCGGGCGTTCAGCTGTCGACCCAGCCGCCGAGAGCCCGGACCAGTCTGGCGGAGTACCACCGGTCCGAGGCGGCCATCAGGGTGTCCATGGCCTCGGCCCCGGTCATCCGGTCCCGGAACGAGCGGTCCTCGATCATGGCGGTCCACGTCTCGGCGAGGCCGACGATCTGACCGCCCAGCGAGATCTGGTCGCCCCGGAGCCGTTCGGGGTACCCGGAGCCGTCGAGCCGCTCGTGGTGCTGGTAGACGTAGGTGGTGGCCGCCCCGAGATGGCTGAGGGGCTCCAGGATCTCGGCGCCGCGGTCGCAGTGGGCACGGATCGCCTGCAGCTCACCGGGCGTCAGCTCGCCCGGCTTCTCGACGACGCCGTCGGGCACGGCGATCATCCCGATGTCGTGGAGCATGCCGGCCGTGCGGACCGCATCGACCTCGAGCTCGGGCAGGTCCAGCGCCCGGGCGATCCCCTCGGCGCACTCTCCCACGGCCTGGCTGTGCCCCTTGAAGTGGGGGCTCCGCGCCTCCAGGGCGTTCAGGAGGGACGCCATGGCGCCGAGCGTGAGCTGTCGGATCTCCCGGGTCTGGCGTTTGACCTCTCGTCGGAGCCAGAACTCCGTGGCCTCGATGTGCTCGTCCAGGGCATAGGCCATGAACGCCTTGTGGGCGGACCGGGCCAGCTCCTGCATGTCGAACGGCTTCGCCAGGTAGTCGGCCACTCCCAGGCGGAGCGCGGCCTGGGCCGTGGCCTCGTCGCCGACGCCGGTCATGAGGATCACCCGCATGTCCGGGTCGAACTCGATGGCGTGCCGGGTCAGCTCGAGGCCGTCCATCCCGGCCATGTTCTTGTCGGTCACCAGGACCTTGGGCGCCTCTTTCCGGATGGCGTCCAGCGCCGCCTGGCCGTTCGAGAAGGTGTGGACCTGGTAGCCCGCCCGGGTCAGGAAGCGTCCCAGTGATTGGAGGACGCCCTCGTCGTCGTCGACCAGGAACAGGGGCTCGCTGTCGTACTCCGGGAGCTGGAACGTCGGAGCGGACTCCGCCCGCCGCGCCCGGATTTCTGTGGCTGTCGTCATGACCGTGTCCGGTTCCGGTTTGGCATCCATGCGCTAGTGTCGGCGTGCCGGCCGTCCACCTTGAGCGCCGTCCCGCCCCGGTGGGCGTCCGGCTTGACGCCCGCCGCCGTCGGGTGCACGCATGGAACGAGATGGGAACCATCGATGTGGACGGTGTGACGCTGGAGGCCCGGGAGTGCGGCGCCGGCCGGCTGCGGGTGCTGGTGCACGGCTCGGCGAGCGATCAGCGGACCTGGGCGGCGCAGCGGGCTGCGTGGTGCGACAGCGCCCGCGTGGTCACGTACAGCCGCCGCTACCACTGGCCGAACGAGCCGATCGAGCCGGGGGCGACCTACGCCCTCGAGGAGCACGTGGAGGACCTGGGCGCCGTTGTCGAGGCCGTCGGAGGCGGCCCGGCGACGCTCGTCGGTCACTCCTACGGCGGTGTGGTCTCGCTGGTCGCCGCCGCGCGATGGCCCGAGCGAGTCGACGCACTGGTGCTGGCGGAGCCGCCGGTCCTGGGCCTGTTCGTCCACGTCCCGCCGAAGCCGATGGAGCTGCTGGCGCTCGCGCTCCGCCGGCCCCGCACGGCGCTCGGGATCCTCAGGCTGGGGGCGGGCGCGCTGGGGCCGGCCGCGAAGCTCCTGGCCCGGGGCGAGCGGGACGAAGCCATGCGTCGCATGGGTCACGGGATCCTGGGCAGGGATGCGTACGAGGCACTGGACGCCGAGCGAGAGGCCCAGACCCGGGACAACATCATCGCGGAGGAGCTGTCGAGTCCCGAGGCGCTGCCACGGCTGGCCCCCGACGAGGTCGCGTCCGTGGGCTGCCCGGTGCTGCTCGTGGGCGGGGAAGAGAGCCCCGCGGTGTTCGGACGGCTGCTCGACGCGCTGGAGGAGCTGATCCCGGACACCGAGCGGGTCACGATCCCGGACGCGTCGCACATCGCGCACGAGGACAACCCACAGCGCTTCAACGCCGCGGTGGAGTCCTTCCTCTCCCGGCGGTGGGTCCAGTGACCGCCCGGGCGCCGACGCGCGGAACTTGCAGAGCGGTACATCCCGATGCGCGACGCCATCGAAAGGAGAGCCGTGAGCACACCCGCGTGGATCGTGGTGGGTTTCGTGGTGCTGGTGACCATCATCGCCGCACTCTACAACCTCCTGAGGGTCCGGAAGCCGCCGGAGGGCGGGGCATAGGCGGGAGCCGACCGGTTCCCCGACCGACAGAGATCGCCGGCAGGGGCCCACCGCCCGCTCGCCGGGCCGTGGCGCCGTGGCCCCGGGCTTGCCGTGGAGCCGCTCGGGCCCCACGATGAAGTGTTGCCTGCCAACCCAACATTCTCCGGAGAATTCGATGGCCACCAACATCCGAGTGACGCTCCGCTACGTCGAGATCCTGGACAGCAAGGATGCCGACGGCGAGGGCGAGTTCGTGTTCAACTTCAGTGGTGCGGTCCCGGATCGGGGTGAGGAGCAGTCGCTGCGGATCCCCGAGAGCGGACACATGGCGATCTCCGACCATCCGTCCATGCGGAAGGTCACCATGAACAGGGTGATCTTCGAGGGCGAGGTCGAGGATGGCGAGACGTTCGTGGTGGAGGGGAAGGGCGAGGAGCTGGACCGGATCTCGAGGAACGACCAGCTGCGGGGCTACCGGCGGGAGTTCACGGGCTCCGTATCCGACTGGCTCGGCGAGTACTCGCCGTGGGACGAGGGCTCGGCGGACACGGCCGATCCGGAGCAGCTCGGCGACTGGCGTCTCGCCTACAGCATCGAGGCCGTCTGATCTGGACGTGGACCGGCGATCGCCGGCCACCCTGGGCAGAGACGCCCGGTCCCGGACAGGAGTCGGTCTGGGACTTCCCGCGCCCGCCCCGGCTCGAGCCCGTGGAGTCCGAGCTCCGGGTCGAGCACGCCGGTGAGCTGATCGCACGGACCGACCGGGGCATCCGCGTGGTCGAGACGGCGGGCGCCCCGGTCTACTACTTCCCGCCCGAGGACGTCCGGACCGCGCTCCTGGAGGAGACCGGCCGGACGTCGTTCTGCGAGTGGAAGGGTCGCGCCCACTACCACGACCTGGTGGTGGGCGACGAGCGCGTACCGCAGGCAGCGTGGAGCTACCCCGACCCCACCTCGCGCTTCGCGGAGCTGGCCGGCTGGTTCGCCTTCTACGCCGGCAGGGTGGACACCGCCCGGGTCGGCGACATGGCCGCGAAGCCCCAGCCCGGCGGCTTCTACGGCGGGTGGGTCACCCCCGACCTGGCCGGACCCATCAAGGGAGAGCCGGGAAGCGCCGGCTGGTAGTCCCCCCGAAACGCTGGCAGCGGTCGGTCGCAGGCGGCTGGCGACGAGCCGCCCCGTGCCTCGAGCCGCGAGCCGCCTACGGCGACGCCCGCCCGTCCGCGCCGAGCCCGAGCTCGATGTCCGGGTTGGGCGGGTCGAGGTACCGGGCGAGGAAGTCGTAGATCTCGCGGCGGACGTTCCACGCCGAGGGCGTATCGAGCCGGTCGAAGCTGTGGCCGCCGGGCAGGTCGTAGAACTCGTACTCGAAGTCCTTCCCTTCGAAGGTCAGCGCCTGGACCAGGTGCTCGACCTCGATGATGTTGACGTCCTCGTCGTGGATATTGCCGTGGATCCGGACGGGTCGCTCCAGCTTCTCCACGTTCCAGACGGGTGAGCGGCGCTTGTACTCGTCCAGCGCCTCGTAGGGGGTCTCGCCGATGTGGTAGTCGGCGTCGTAGTAGCTCTGGTAGCCCGGCCCGAGGTAGCCCATCCGCTGGACCAGGTCGGAGACGGGGACGCCCGCGAAGCCGACCACGTATCTGTCGGGGTGGTCGAAGAGGGAGTGGAGGGTGATGAGCCCGCCATGCGACCAGCCGATGAGCCCGACCCGGTCGGCATCGACCCGCGGGTGGTTCTCCACCACCCAGTCCCGGGCGGCGAGCACGTCCCCGACTTCGCGGCCGCCGTAGTCGATGGCGCGATAGGTCCCGGCGCCGTAGCCGGTGGAGCCGCGATACTCGGGTGCCACGACGACGTACCCCTGGGCCACGAGCTCCCGGACGATGCGGCTGTAGTACGTGTTGAAGTCGGAGTGGACGCCACCGTGGGGCAGGACCAGGAGCGGGAGGTCGCCGCCGAAATCGGCGCGCGGCGTGAAGAGGTACGTGTAGAACTTGAACGGGTTGCCGGGCCCGCTGGGCGGCGGGTCGGGCTCGTTGGCGAGGGGCGGCCCGTAGATCCGGACCTTCTCGACCACGGCGATGTCGCCGACGCGGTCGAACCACAGGGCGTCATCGATCTGCTTCTCGAGGGCGTTCAGCCGGTGGCCGAGACTCTCGTGGGCCCGGACCAGTCGCTGGGCGGCCTCCAGCGTCTCCTGCTCCGTGGTGGTCTGGGCCGCCACGGGCGCCGCGCCCATGGCGAGGAATAAGAGAGCTGCCGCGCCCGGGACGGACCGGAGCGGGCGGGGGATGCTTCGCTGCATGACTGCCTCCGTTGTGCGACTACGCCGTGTTGCGTTTCCGGCCCCGCCAGCGCCCCATCACGGCTCCCGCCCCGGCGCCGAGCGCGGCCAGCGCGGCCGGCACGACGATCAGGACGGCGGGGCTGAGCGGTGCCTCGGCGGACGTGGTGAGCGCGACGATGGCGACCACGACCGGGACCCAGCCGAGGAGGAGGGCCCCGACCCAGTCCCAGCCGTCCGGGTGGGAGAGGCCGAACACGAGGCCGGCCAGTACGAAGAGGAGGGCGGCCGGGATGGCGCCCATGAAGAGCTCGCCCTCGACCTGCACCTCGGGGAAGGTGATGAGGAGCGCCACCCCGCCCACGAGGAGGCCCCAGGCCAGGAGTGACGGGATGCGTCCCTTGGTCAGTTTCATCCGTTGCCCCGCGGTCCAGGTTCGCGTGTGAGCTGGGGCGTGGGAGCGGCGCCCGGGTCCCTGCTGCAGGACGCAACCTATGGTGCGCCGGGTGGTGCGGGAAGGTCCCGGTTCCGGATGCCGTCTTGACAGTGGGGGTCCGGAGCGGCAGCGTGTCAGCGGCTCAGGGTGTTGCTCCGCCCGCGGACGCGGTCCAGAGCCGGTCCAGCGGGCTCGGTTCCCCGTAGCATGGAAGGGTCTGATGGCGGATCAGGTACCGTACGAGCCGTTCATACCCGCCGACCAGGACGTCCGGGAGTTCTCGCTCCGGGCGGTCGTCCTCGGCGTGATCATGGCCGTGGTTCTCGGCGCGGCCAACGCGTACATAGGAATGGTCGCGGGGCTGACCATCGCCGCGACGTTCCCGGCGGCGGTCGTCGCGCTGGCCGTTCTGAGACCCATGGGCGGGACGATCCTCGAGGAGAACATCGCCCGGACCACGGCGTCCGTGGGCGAGGCGCTGGTGGCCGGCGCGATCTTCACGATCCCGGCCTTCGTGATCGCCGGGGTGTGGGAGAGCGTCAACTTCTGGATCGCGACGTTCATCATGATGGTCGGTGGTGTCCTCGGTGTCCTCTTCGTGATCATCCTGCGGCGCACGCTGGTCGAGGAGTCGGGGCTCCCGTTCCCCGAGTCCATCGCGGCGTCGGAGATCCACAAGGCGGGCCAGTCGGGGACCGGGGGCGGGAAGTACCTGGTCACGGCCGGACTCCTGGCCGCCGGGATCGAGCTGATCAAGAACTCGTCGGGGGTCAAGGTCCTGGCGTCCCAGATGACCGGCTGGTGGGATTGGGGCCGGGCGGTGGGTACCCGGATCGGCGGGCCGGAGGGCGCGACCTACGCGGGCGGGATGTTCGCGTCCACGCCCTCGGCGTCGCCGGCGCTCATGGGCGTGGGCTACATCATCGGCGCCCGGCTGTCGGCGGTGGTCTTCGCCGGCGGTGTGCTCGGCTGGTGGTGCCTGGTGCCGGTCATGATGTTCGTGAACCGGGACCTCCTGGCCACGGCCGAGGCCACGGGCTACGCCAACACGGCGCTGACCGTTGTCTGGCAGCAGCAGGTGCGGCCGCTGGCGGTGGGCACGATGGTGGTCGGCGCGGTGTGGACGCTGTGGACGATGCGGAAGAGCCTGGCCACCGGCTTCGCCCGTGTCTTCGCGGACCTGGGTAGCGTGGGCGAGGTCGAGGCGCCGGACCGGCACGAGACGGACATCCGCTACCGGTGGATCGTCTTCGGGATCCTGGGGCTCCTGGTTCCGATCGCGGTGCTCTACTACTACTTCACCCAGAGCTTCGGCGGGTCGCTCGTGGCGGCCGTGGTGATGGTGGTGGCGGGGATCCTGTTCGCCGCTGTGGCCGGCTACCTGGTCGGGCTGATCGGGAGCAGCAACAACCCGATCAGCGGGCTGACGCTGTCCACGCTGATCCTGGCAGCGCTTCTGATGGTGGCGATCGGGATGCGCGGCGACCAGGGCGTGCTGGCCGTGCTCGGTGTGGCCGCCGTGGTCTGCTGCGCCATGGGAATCGCCGGCGACATGATGCAGGACCTCAAGGTCGGCCATATCCTGGGCGGCACGCCGGCCCGGATGCAGAAGGGCGAGCTCATCGCCGTGATCATCGCGGCGCCGGGGCTCGCGGCCGTCCTCCTGCTCCTGGGCTCGGCGTACGGCTTCGCCGGCGCGCCGGGCGCCGATCCGGCGACGGCGCTGCCCGCGCCGCAGGCGGGGCTGATGGCGCTGGTCAGCACCGGGATCATCAACGGCGAGATGCCGTGGCCGCTCTTCATCGCCGGGATGCTGTTCGCGGTGATGCTGATCCTGGTCCGGGCCCCATCGGTCATGCTGGTGGCCGTCGGGATGTACCTCCCGATCTGGAGCACGTTCGCCATCTTCGTGGGCGGCGTCTTCCGCTGGATCGTGGACAATCGGATGCAGCAGCGCTATCCGGAGGGAGGTGCGCCCATCGCCCGGGCGGACAATACCGGGATCCTGGTGGCGAGCGGGTTCGTCGCCGGGGAGGCGTTGATGGGGGTGGTGATCGCCGCCCTCATCGTGGCCAACTTCACCCTCCCGGTGCTGGTGGAGAACCCGCTGGTTCAGGGGCTGCTCGGGCTGCTGGTCTTCCCGCTGGTGCTGTGGTTCTTCTACAGCCGCGCGAAGCGGGAGGCCGCGGCCGCAGCCGAGGAGACGGTCACCGCCTGATCGCGATGGCGCCGACAGGGCGCCCGCGGACGGCGGATGCGACGAGCCCCGCCCGG
The DNA here is from genome assembly GCA_051418035.1 of Candidatus Longimicrobiales bacterium M2_2A_002. Classification (GTDB taxonomy): domain Bacteria; phylum Gemmatimonadota; class Gemmatimonadetes; order Longimicrobiales; family RSA9; genus JAWVYT01. Next base: position 5,547 of record JBPRGE010000096.1, on the reverse strand, counting down.
CCAGGTGCCGGGCGGGGCTTCGTTCGGGGGCGCCGTCCCGGGAAGGCCCGGCGTCACCACTCGGTGGCCACGCTGAGCCCCACGGAGATGGAGTAGTCGTCGGGACCGACGTCCGGCGCCGGCGTGTTGTCCCGCTGGTAGAGGAAGTCGGTGAGGAACGACAGCTGCTCGCTCAGCGCGACGCGCAGCTTCGTCACCGACTCGAGCTGGTAGTCCTCGAGCCGGTCCCACGCGGGCTGGAAGAAGACGACCTGCTCCAGCCGGCTCCCCTCGCTGAGCTCCTTCCGGCCGCGCATCCGGAAGCTCCACCGGGCGGTCTCGGTCACGCCGTCGCCGGCGACGGTGTCGGGGATCTCGAGGTTCTCGTACGAGTACAGGATCGCGGCGCTGGTCGAGACCTCGCTCCAGCCGTCCTGCCAGAAGGTGCGCTTGGCGCCGCCGCCGCCGTTCAGCCGGAGGTCGAGCTTCTTGATCGGGTCCTTCTCCCCGCTGGCGAAGAGGAACGGCGACCAGGTCGCCCGGGGCCAGAAGTCCATGGTCAGCGACCCCGACAGGTTCTCCGCCACCCGCTCGCCCTCGCTCTCGCCGTACCGGAACCGGGCGTCGCCCGCGAGCTCGTACACGTCGGCCTCGAGGTGCGTGAGGGCCGCGCTGGCGGTGAAGACGGCGAGGTCCTCGTTCCCGCCCGACGCCTGGAGCGTCAGCCCCGCCTCCGCGGTCCAGGACGCGGGTTCGTCTTCTGCCTCCTGGGCCGCGACAGGCCCGGACGACAGCATGCCCAGGGCCAGGAGCCCGGCTCCGATCTTCTTCATGGGTCTCGTCCCTCGTTGGATTCGGTTCGTGTCCAGCGTTCATCGGTCGACAAGGTACGGGCGGTCGACCGTCGTCGCACCGTTCCCGGCGGCGATGGGGCGCCGGCCGGCTACGCCACGCGGTCGACGCGGCCGGGGAGCCGGTCCTCCGACTGCAGCTCCAGGAGCGCCACGCGGAACCAGTACGTGAAGCGCCGGGGGTGCCGGGCGACCTCCAACTCCAGCTCCTCCATGGATACCCAGCGCCAGTCGGCCACCTCCGCCGGGTCCGGGTCCGGGCGGCCGGTCCACCGGCCCACGAAGAGATGGTCGTACTCGTACTCGATCAGCCCGCCGCCGACATCCGTACGGTAGACCATCCCGGAGACGTGCTCGACGGGGCAGGTGAAGCCCATCTCCTCCTGCAGCCGCCACCGGGCCGCCGACTCGATGGCCTCGCCGGGGCCGGGATGGCTGCAGCACGCGTTGGACCAGAGGCCGCCCGAATGGTACTTGCCGCCGGCCCGCTGCTGCAGGAGCATCTCGCCCCGGTCGTTGAAGACGAAAACCGAGAACGCCCGGTGCAGCCGGCCTGCCCGGTGGGCTTCCAGCTTGTCCGCCGTCCCGATGGCGTTGTCCTCGGCGTCCACCAGGATCACGCGGCCACTCATGCCATCTCCCCGTGTGTGAGTATGCGTCGCTTCCACGCGACGGTTCCGCGGCGGTGGCGCCACGGCGATTCCACGGCCGCAGGGAACACGAGCATCACGCGCCCAGCACGGCCGCCCTCGAGAACGCCGTCCGGAGCGAGGCCAGGAGCCCGCCTCGCTCGTCGGGCCGGTCCGCGTCGCCTGATCCGCGGAGGGCACCCGCGCCCAGCCTCAGCTTGTCGAGGGTGGTCGTGTACGCCCGCCGGGTCAGATTGTCGTAGTCGTTGGCCCGGATCGCGTCATGGATCCCCCGGTAGACGTCCGCCGCTACGGCCACCGGCCGGCGGTAGAAGTCCGGGAGCCGGTCGATGGCCGGTGCGGCGTGCTCGTACTCCGCATCGGCCACCCGGAGCAGCCGCTCGATCAGCGCACGGTACCGGCCGTCGATCTCGCCGGTCTCCGCCATCCGCTCCAGGTCGGTCCGGTCCAGCTCGTGGGCCGCGAGCCAGGAGGTGGGCAGGTAGAGCCGGCCGGCCTCCAGGTCCTCGCCGACGTCCCGGAGGATGTTTGTCAGCTGCATGGCGTGGCCGAGCGATGCGGCCCGGTCGAGCATCCAGGGGTCGCGGATCCCGAAGAGCTCCGTCATCCACAGCCCCACCACCGACGCGACCCGATACGTGTACGTCCAGAGCTCCGTGAGCGTCCCGTACCCGGTGCCCCGGACGTCCATCCGCATCCCTTCGATCAGCGCCTCGGCATAGCCGAACGGGACACCCGCCGCCCGCATCTCCGGCATCACACGGTCCGCCAGCTCGTTGCCCGTGACCGCGCCGTCATAGGCCCGACGGGAAAGGCGGAGCCAGGCGTCGAGCCGGGCCTCGAGCTCGGGCGCAGGCAGGTCGGCCTCGTCCACCAGGTCATCCGTGTACCGACACCACGCGTACACGCCCGTCACCCGCTCGCGGTGCTCGGCCGGGAAGAGGCGGGAGGCGAACCGGAAGGATTTCGCGTGCTCCGACATGAGCGCCTCCCAGCCGGCGACCGGTGGGAGCGCGACCCGGCGCGCCGGGACAGCCGCGTCCTCCGCACGGACCACCCACTCGTCGAGGAGCGCCGTCACGAGCTCGTCGTCCGGCATGAGCTCGGTCACCTGCCGGGCCACCCGGTCCGCCTCGGCGCGAAGCCGGTCCCGCGCCCGCTGGAGCGGCGTCACGCCATCGTCGTCCGGTGTGCCGAGCCGCTCGACCACCGCCTCGTCACTCAGCCCGGCCGGCAGGTCGACGTACATGCGGGGCCACGTCCAGAGGCCGCGTCGGTAGTCGATGAGCGACGGCTTGCCGGTGCCCACGTGCGGGCAGTAGTCCAGGAGGTCGTCGAGCATCTGGTAGACCAGCCCCAGGCGACGTCCCACCTCGTACCAGCGGTGGGCCGCCCATTCGCCGCGGAGCATCGGGCTCGCGGCCAGCGCGGCGCCGAGCAGCTCGCCGGACTTGCCCAGGACCACCGCCTCGTACTCGGCCCACCCCGCCGCGTCCTCGCCCCGCCGGGCCTGGGCCCGCTCCCCGGCGACCGTGCGCTCCACGGCAACGGCAAAGAGCTCCGCCCATTCCAGGCTGCCCGCGCGCGCGGCCACCCGGTATGCCGCCGTGAGCAGGTGGTCCCCCTCGACGATCGCCGCCGCGACCCCCCGGGATACGGCCACCGTGGGCTGGCCCCGGCGCCGGGAAGCGCCATCGATCACGTCGTCGTGGACCAGCGAGGCCTCGTGCGCCAGCTGCACTGCAGCCAGCGCGTACCAGAGGGGGTCGTCGAGGTCGGGCTCGCCTCTCGTACCGGCGTATCCGACCAGTGGACGGATCAGCTTTCCGGCCCAGCCCGGCGTCGGCATCCCCGCCTCCGCCAGCTCCCGGCCGACCCGCTCCAGCCCCGCGCAGATCCTCTCCAGCGGCTCGCTCGGCTCGACTGCCGAAGAACCGCGGGCCGGAGGCCCGGACGGAGGCCGATCGACCGTCATCCCGCCACCTCTACACCCGGCTCGACACCGCGCCGCGCATCCACGTCGGTCTCCCCGGACCGCGCACCCGAAGGGGAACGCGACCGCAGCGAGGCCCACACCACCACACCACCCAACACCAATGCCGTCGCCACGGCCGCTCCCCACATCCCCGCCACCATCGTCATCCCCAGCGGCAGGATCAGGTTCGCGCCGTAGAACGCCGCCAGCCAGACCGTCGAGCCCTCACCGAGCCAGCTCCGCGCACCCATCCACTCCAGCACCACCATCAACACCACACCCGTCACGTACCACCCGAAGAGGTTCATCAGCGGCATCCCGTAGTACGGGCCGGGCTCACCCCACACCCAGTACCGTGTCACCTCGCTCATGGCCGGGTCCAGTGACAGATCCCACGCCAGCAGCAGCAGCGACCCCAGCACGATCCGGCCGAGCGCGCCCCGGGGGCTCGCGGCCTCCGACGACGCCCGACCCGGAGCCGCCGACCGCGACGACCCGTCCAGCGCCCGCGCCGCAAGACCGTAGGCCGGGACCGCCATGAAGAACCAGCTCAGCGGGATCAACAGCGGTACCAGGTCCAGCCACTTCGCGCCCAGCAGGTCCGTGTACGAGTACGGACCGAACGGAACACCGAACGCCGTCCCCATCAGCTCGCTGCCCAGACTCAGCGCGTACACCACCGCGAACGCTGGCAGCCAGCGCAGCCCCGCCCGCCGCGTCAGCCACAACGCCAGAACCAGCGCCGCCAGCAGCACCTGCGTCTGGGAGAAGAACCCGAAGGAGATCGCGTAGAACCGCCCCGCCGCCTCCGACAGCCCGCCCAGCCGCGATGGATCGTGCCCGAATACCCCGTACCCCACCACGGCCACTACGCTGAACAGTACCAGCACCGCCACCGGACCCCGGTCCAGCAGTGCCCGCCGCCACCCGCCTGTCCTGTCGTTCTCGCTCATTCCAGTCGTCTCCCGATCGTCTCGTGGCCTGAACGTATAGCGCTCTGTCTAGGTTGTGTCAAGGTTTATATAGACAGAACGTTGACAAAAGGGGCGCCCGACCGTACCTTTGCGCCGATGATCGATGCCACAACGGCGCCGGCGGGGAGTGGAAGGGTGGGAGCGATGGCGGACGACAGGACGGCGGAGAGGCCGCGGCACCCGATGGGGGTGGTCGTGGAGCGGACGGGGCTGACGTCCCACGCGATCCGTGCGTGGGAGCGGCGTTACGGCGTGGTGGAGCCTGCTCGTACGGAGGGCGGTCAGCGGCTGTACACGGACGCGCAGGTGCTGCGGCTCCGGCTGTTGAAGCGGGCCACGGAGGGGGGTCGGAGCATCTCGAACGTGGCGGAGCTCACCACGGAGGAGCTGGCGTCGCTGATTGGCGAGGATGCCGGGGCGTCGAACGGCGGGGGTACGGCGCAGGATCGGAGCGAGTTCCTGGAGGCGAGTCTGGAGGCGGCGGAGCGACTGGACGCGCAGGCGCTGCGCGAGGAGCTGATGCGTGCGGTGGTGAGTCTGAGCGCGCCGGTCTTCGTGACCCGGGTGGTGGGTCCTCTGCTGGCGCGGGTGGGCGAGCTCTGGGAGGAGGGGGCGATGCGGCCCGCGCAGGAGCACGTGGTATCGACGGCCGTGCGTCAGGTCCTGGACTGGCTGCTGGGCCGGTACGAGGCGTCGGCGGATGCGCCGCTGATGGTGGTGGGCACGCCGGAGGGCGAGCTCCACGAGTTCGGCGCCATGCTGGCGGCGGTGGTTGCGGCGGATGCCGGGTGGCGGGTGCTGTACCTGGGGCCGTCGCTCCCGGCGGAGGAGCTCGCGGCGGCGGCGGAGCAGTCGGGCGCGACGGTGGTGGCGGTGAGCGTGGTGGACGGCGAGGCCGGGGACCGGGACCGGGCGGGTCGGGAGCTGGAGCGTCTGCGGGCGGCGCTCCCGGACGGCGTGCTCCTGGTGGTCGGTGGTCGTCGGTCGGCGTCGGTGGCGCAGCCCGGTGTGACGGCGGTGGAGGATCTGGACTCATTGCGACAGGTGCTGGAGGCGGCCGGGCCGCCGGAGGAGGGCTAGATGAAGGCGGTGGTAGTCGGCAGCGGATTCGGGGGGCT
>JBPRGE010000095.1:0-8474 GCA_051418035.1 Candidatus Longimicrobiales bacterium M2_2A_002 | reverse complement strand
AAGAAGTCCCTGGTCCTCCCGCGACTTGCATGTGTTAGGCACGCCGCCAGCGTTCGTTCTGAGCCAGGATCAAACTCTCCATAGTTTCCTAAAAAACTCGAAAAGCCTATCGGCTCGGCCATACCACCCCCGTAAGGGCAGAACAGCCCGAATTGCTGTGTACCTTTGAACCCTCACCCCAAGGACACAGTGCCCCGGGGCTCATAGGGCCCACACGAACTATCCCTCTACCTCGTTTTTCAATCAGCATTCAGTCCAGTACGCCCGATCCATTATGGATCGGGCGCAAGGGGTTCCAAGTTACACCGTATCGGTGTCTCGGTCAACCCTTTGCCGGGCCGATCTCACGGCCCGGCGGCAGTGCCCCGCCCAGGACTCGAACCTGGAACCTTGGGATTAAGAGTCCCCTGCTCTGCCAATTAAGCTAGCGAGGCTCCAACAACAGCAGATCCGCCCGCCGCCACGACGAGCGGATCCAGGGTGAGCGACCGGATTTGAACCGGCGACCTCCAGGGCCACAACCTGGCGCTCTAACCGACTGAGCTACGCCCACCATCAATCGTTCCCGGGCCGCGCGGCGACCCGACGTGCGGGCGCACCGAGTGCGGCAGCGAGCGCGCCCGGCAGGATTCGAACCTGCGACCCTCGGATTAGAAGTCCGACGCTCTATCCAGCTGAGCTACGGGCGCAGATGCGGGCCCTGGCAGGGCGCGACTGCGGTAGTGCGCCGAGGCGCTCGCCCGCTCCAAGCATTTGCCTGCGAGCCACTAAGGATACACGGCCGGTCGGGCATCGTCAACCCCCGTTATTCGCGCCCATTTTCGGCACCCGATGGGGCCTGTGCGCGCGGGATTTGGAGGTCGGCCGTTGCGGTGCGCGACCGTCGAGCGGCGTCGAGCGTGGGTCGGCGTGGGGTCGCGAAACGGCTTCGGGGCAGTTGACAGCCGACCGGGGTGAGCGTCTAATGCAGGGCGTGTATCTCAACGCACTGTATTTCGTAATCGGCCTGCTGGGTCTCTACCTGGGGGCCGAATGGCTCGTAGGGGGTGCGGCCCGGGTCGCGCGGCGGCTGGGGACGCGCCCGCTGGTGATCGGGCTGACGGTCGTGGCCTTCGGCAGCTCGGCGCCGGAGCTGCTGGTAGGCGTGGTGGCGTCCGCCCAGAACCAGAGCGACGTGGTGATGGGCAACGTGCTGGGCTCCAACATCCTCAATATCGCGCTGATCCTGGGCATGGCGGCCATCGCCCGGCCGCTGCGGGTGGGGATGCGGCTGCTGTCGCGGGAGGGTCCGCTGATGGTCGTGGCGTCGCTGCTGGTGGCGGCGATGATGCTCGATGGTGTGGTGGGGCGTGTGGATGCGCTGATCCTTCTGGCCGGGTTCCTGGCGTTCCTCGCGTTCGTGCTCCGGGCCGCGGAGTCCGAGCCCGAGGAGATCGCCGCGGAGTACGTGCAGTTCGAGACCGAGGAGCGGGGCCCGTCGGACGGCGGGATGGGCCGGGACCTCCTCCTGATCCTTCTGGGGCTGGCCGGCCTGATCGTGGGGGCGCAGCTGCTGGTGATGTCGGCGGTGTTCTTCGCGCGGCTGGTCGGCGTGACGGAGGTGGTCATCGGGCTGACGGTGGTGGCCATCGGTACGTCGCTGCCCGAACTGGCCACGTGCGTGGTGGCGGCGCTGCGCGATGAGTCGGACATCGCCCTGGGGAACGCCGTGGGCTCCAACATCTTCAATCTGCTGTCGATCCTCGGCGTGTCCGCGATGATCCGGCCGATCAGCGTGGCGCCGGGGCTGATGGAGTTCGAGGTGCCGGCGATGATCCTCTTCGCGGTGCTGCTGGTCCCGCTGGCGTGGCACGGCCGGCTGCTGGGCCGGATCTCCGGCAGCGTGCTGGTGGGCGGCTACGTAGTGTTCACCGCGATCCTGATCGCCCGCTCCCTGCCCTGAGCCCTCCGCTCCGGGGCTAGAAGTAGACCGACAGCTGGGTGTAGCCCAGTGTCCCGTAGGCGCCGAACTCGGTGGGGAACGTCGGTGGCGTGGACGACAGCGACGGCGTGTCGCCGACGGAGATGAGCCCGCCGACGGCGAGGCGGGTCGCCTGTCCGAGGTCGTAGCCGAGGGTCGGGGTCAGGGCCAGGCTCGGGTCGTCCAGGTTCGCGAGGGCGCTCAGCGACAGATTCAGCCGGTTCTCGGCGTCCGGGCTCCAGGTGACCGCCGCGCCCGCGTACCGGGTGCCGAGGTAGTAGGTCTCGCCCCGCTGCACCCGGGGGTCCTGCAGCGCCGCGAGGTAGCCGTCGGCTGCGGCGCCGATCCCGTTGTAGTGGTACTCGCCCGTCAGGGTGAGCGCCCCGCGGATCCAGTCCACGCCGAGGGTGATCCGGGGCTCGGTGAGCTGGTCGGTGTCGAGGTCCCACGGCAGCACGGCCTCGGCCCGGAGCCTGGTCTCATCGAGGAGAACGGTCACGCCGCCCATGGCCATGAGCTCGCGCCAGAGCTTGCCGAACCCGAGCCATACATCGGCGTCGGCCAGGCCGTAGGTCCCGCGCGCTCCCGCCGACAGGTCCTCGGCGGCCCCCCGGTCGGCAACGACCACATCCAGCTCGAGTCCCGGGAGCGGGTAGGACAGCACACGGACGGCATCGATGCCGGGCTTCTCCTCGGTGTCGAGCTCGAACGGGCTGAACCGGGCCCAGAGGTCGGCCACGGGGAAGATCGCGGAGGTCCCCCAGGTGATGGCCTGTCGGCCGACCGTGATGTCGGCGACGTCGGTGTAGACGCTGAGGCTCAGCCGATCGATGTCGTGCCAGACGCGGAGCCCGGGGTCGTCGATCAGCTCGGTCTCGAGGTCCACGAGCCGGTCGGGCACGGCGCTCACGCCGAAGCCGACCGCGCGGTCGCCGGTCTCCGTGCTGCTGACGCGCGCCTGGAGCCGGCTGTGCACGTCGAGGCGCCACCGGCTCCCTGCCCCGGCGGCGCCCGATCCACCCTCCATCTGCCACTTCAGCCGGATCACCTCGCCGTGGAACCCGCTCCGCTCGGCTCCGGCGTCCAGCGGGCCCGTAGAGTACCCCAGGTCGTGGATACCGGTAATGGCGCGGACGTAGCCGCCGAGGGTGAGTCGGGCGTCGTCGTCGTCGAGGAGTGTGAACTGGGCGGCCGCGTGGGTGGGCAGCGCGCCGAGGGCCGTCAGCGCGAGGACGAGCCGGAGCGTGCGCACGGCGCCTACTCCCCGGCGCGGTCCACCGTATGGACGCGGCCGTCGAGGAGCCGGACCACGCGGCGCGCGCGGTCGATGACGGTCTGGTCGTGGGTGGAGAAGACGAAGGTGGTCTCCAGCTCGTCGTTGAGCTCCAGCATCAGGTCGAGGAGCCCGCCGGACGTCTCGCTGTCCAGGTTGGCTGTCGGCTCATCGGCGAGGACCAGACGCGGCTGGGTGGCGAGCGCCCGGACCACGGCCACGCGCTGCTGCTGCCCGCCGCTGAGCTCGTGCGGCTTGCGGTCCATCATGTCGCCGAGACCGACCCGCTCGAGGAGCGCCTCGACCCGCTCCCGCCGCTCGTCGGCGGGCACACCGCGCAGGAGGAGGGTGAACTCGGCGTTCTCGTAGGCCGTGAGCACGGGCACGAGATTGTACGCCTGGAAGATGAAGCCCACGGTGCCCAGGCGGAAATCGGCTGCGTCGCCCTTGCCGAGCTCGGAGACGTCGCGACCGGCCACCTCGATGGTCCCGCTCGTCGGGCTGTCGAGGGCGCCGGCGATGTTCAGGAGCGTGGTCTTGCCGGAGCCCGACGGCCCCGCGAGCGCGGTGAACTCGCCCTCCTGTACGTCCAGGTCCACGCCCCGGAGCGCCGGGACCTCCAGGTCACCCTGGTAGTAGCTCTTCTCCAGGTCGCGCGCCCGGATGAGGGCGCCGTTCTCGATCACGCCGGGGGCCGACGCGCGGGTCTCGGTCTGATCGTTCATGGTGGTCGTCCTCTTATTCGTAGAAGCGCATGGCTTCGGCCGGCGCCAGCTTCGAGGCCCGCCACGCGGGGTAGATCGCCGCCCCGACGGTGGCAATGGCGACCAGCGCGGAGGCCAGCGCCCATTTCATCGGATTGATGGTGCTGTGCATGACCAGGTCGGACATGTCCACGCCCGACATCTCCATTTCCTCGACGCCGTACATGCTGATGGGGATCCCCCAGTGGTCGGCGGCCAGGTGGCCGGAGTACCCGAGGAGGAAGCCGACGCCCATGGCCAGCGCCGTCAACAGGGCGGTCTCGGTCAGGAGGAGTCGACCGATCCGCTCGTTCCTGAGCCCGAGGGCGTTGAGGAGCCCGAACTCCCGGACCCGCTCCATCACGGCCATCAGGAACGTGTTCGTGATGGAGAACAGGACCACGGCGAAGATGACGACGTAGTAGATGTACCCGAACGCGTCATCGATCTCGATGAGCCCGACCATCTCCGGGATGGCCTCCTCCCAGGTCAGCACCTCCAGCCCATTGCCGTCCGCGCTCACGTCGGTGCGGATCCGCTCGGCCACCTCGCGGTGGTCGACGTCGTCGCCGGTCAGGACCCCGATCTGGGTCAGCATGTCGGGGTCGCCCAGCGCGTCCCGGGCGGCGGCGATTGTGGTCAGCCCCAGAACCTCGTCCATCTCCCGCAGGCCGGACTCGACCACGCCGGTGAGGTGGAAGAGGGCCCGGGTCATCTCCCCGTCGGGCCCGCTGGCGGTCAGGACCACGCGGTCGCCGATCTCCAGCTCGAGGTTCTCGACCAGCCGCGAGCCGAGGACAAGCGGGTCTTCGCGGTCGTCTCCGAAGTAGGAGCCGGCGACGAGATCCTCGGGGTAGTCGTGGAGCTCGGCTTCCAGCCCGGGATCGATCCCCTGCAGCATGACCGGCCGACTGTCCGCCGACGTGCTGACCAGGCCGTTGATGAGGACCCGGGGGAAGGCCGCCTGCACACCGGGCACGCCGCGAACCGTGGCCAGGACGCGGTCGCCGTCGTCGATGATGATGTCGCTGGCCCGGCTGGCCCAGTAGCCATCCCCGTGGACGAGGACGTCCCCGCCCGCGGCCTCGACGCCTTCGCGGAGCATCCGGCGGTGGCCGTCATCGGCGATCCCGAAACCGGCGAGCATGAGCCCGTAGGCGAAGGCCACGGCCGAGCCCATGATCAGCGTCCGGGTCCTGTGGCGCCACAGGTTGCGCCATGCGAGCTTCAGCAGCATCACGTCCTCCCGGCGATGGTGGGCGCCGGATCGATCCGTGCCGACTTGATGGCCGGCCACAGCCCGCTGAGCGCCGCCACGAACAGCATCACCAGCACCGGCTCGACCACCATCTTCGTGGACATGACCGCGTAGATCCGCTCGGAGAACGCCACCCCCATGAAGGAAAAGTTGGCGTCGGCGTCGGTGAGGACGCTCATGTCGAACCCCGCCGTGGCGTGGTACCAGGTCAGGAGGCCGCCCCCGATCGCGCCGAGGATCGCGCCGATGAGCCCGAGCACCATCGTCTCCACCACGAGGGTCCGGAACATCCGCCTCGGTCGCATCCCGATGGCCATCATGACGCCGAACTCACGCTTCCGCTCGGCCGCGCTCATCCGCTGGGTGTTGAGGATCCCCACCGCCGCGATCAGGTAGATCAGCACGTACAGCGCCGAGTAGGACTCCCGCCACAGGACCACCATCTGGGCCATGGACGGGTTGATCTCCTGCCACGGCTGGACGACCAGGGCATCGCCGTCCACCTCGCCGGACTCCACGGCGCCCTCCTCGGGCGCGCCGGACAGGATCCCGAGGGCCGCCGCCACGCTGTCGGTAACCGCCGCGGCCCGGCTCGGGTCGACCGCCTTGATCGCCACCTCGTGGATACTGTCGCCCAGCGCGGCCAGGTACTGGGCGTCCTCGATGTGCATGTAGGCCGTGGTCCGGTCGATCTCCGTATTCTGCGTCCGCACGATCCCGACCACCTCGAGGAGCTCGTTGCCCAGGGATCCGTCGGCGGCCTCGAGGAAGACGACGAGCTCCGCGCCGACCCCGACGCGCAGCTGCTGGGCGAGGCCCTCCCCCAGCACGGTCTCCCGGGGGGCCGGGTACGGGGGCGGGTCGTCGCTCAGCCACCGTCCCTCGATCACCGCGTCAGTGATGGGCGTGGCAGCCGCCTCCTTCCCGGGGCGGACGCCGAGGAACCGGGCGACCTGGGAGCGCTGCTCGTTCCCGATCAGACCGGCCAGCTCGACGCGCGGGCTGATGGCCTCCACGCCCGGCGTGCTCAGGATCTCGCGCAGGCGCGCGTCGTCGATGTGGAAGGCCCGGTAGACCCGGGGCGACTCCACGTAGCCGGCCGTGTGGATCTGGGCCTGGAGCGTCTTCACGCCGGTGGTCCCCTGCACCATCTGCTGGATCCAGCCGTCGTAGAAGCCGATGGACCAGACCATCACCCCCACGGCCACGGCCACGGCCGCCAGCGTCAGGCCGCTTCGCCACCGGTTCCGGAGCAGGTTCCGCAGCCCCAGCTTGAACGCGATCATCCGGCGACCCGGCGGAGGCCCCGCCGCGTGAACAGGTCGTCATCCACCGAGACGTCGAACTGCAGCTCCTCGTACTCGACCACGGTCTGCTCGTCCGGCTTGTCGACGGGCTGGAGCGTCATCCGCAGCGGGATCGGCCGGCCCCCGACCGTCTCCACCCGGTCGAACGTCATGTACCGGATCAGCTCGCCCTTGTCGTAGAACTCCTCGCGCACGGGGATCCAGTCCCCGGGCGTCAGCAGGAACTCGATCCGGGTGTAGACGACGGGCGCGTCCGGCTTCGGCGTCAGCGTCACCCCCAGGTACCGCTCCCCGTCCCGCTCCGTCCACGACAGCTCCGTGTCGTAGTCCTCGTCGTAGCTGGTCTCCCGCATCAGGTCGTCGTTCGTGAAGTGGCTGCCCATCCAGCTCTCGGACAGCAGCCCCGTGGGGATGCGGATCAGCCGGTCGGCCCGGGGCGCGTAGTTCCAGAGTCCGTCCTCCGTCATCAACGTGGCCGTGCCGGCCTCCCGGGCCGGCTCCCGGATCACGATGAGAGCCTTCTCCTCGCCCTTCGTCCAGCTCTCCAGCGTCAGCTCCCGGGTCCCCCGCTCCCGGACCACCGTCATCGTCATGATGGCGTGCGACGACTCCGACCGGTACAGCTCGTCGAGATGGTCGATCACATCGTCCATCGATGGCAGCTCCTGCGCGCCCGCCCCGGCAGCGCCGAGGGCCAGCGCCCCCGCCGCCACGGCCGTCATCACTGCGCTACGATATCTCATTCCCACCCCTCGTTTTCGGCGTCCAGCATGTCACGCATCAGGTCGATCCGGGCCTCCACCAGCTCCCGGAACGCCTCCTCGTCCCGGTACTCGTCCAGGTGCTCGACCATCCAGCGGTCCCCGGCCTCGTCCAGGGCCATTGTTACCTCCACCAGCAGGTCCAGCGGCAGGTCGCGCCGGACCACCTGCAGCTCGCGGCCTCGCCGGAGCAGGTCCTCGGTGAAATCGCGACCCCACTCCAGCATCGGACGCACGCCCTCCCCCGCCTCCGGCTCCTCCCGCAGCCGCGGGAACGCCAGCGCGAGACGCACATCCCAGGTGTCCTCCTTCATCAGATCCACCGATCGCAGACCCACCTGCCGGACCGTCTCCCAGAAATCCGACCGGCTCAGCTCGTCCAGCGAGAAGCCCTCCACCACCCGGAAGAGCCGCTCCATCGCTGCCTCCACCACCGACGCGAACAGGTCCGCCTTGTCATCGAAGTAGTAGTAGAGCGACCCCTTGCTGATGTCCGCGGCCTCGATGATCCGGTTCAGCGACGCCCCGGAATACCCGTGGGCCGCGAACTCGTCGGCGGCGGCCGACAGGATCGCCTCCTGTCGCTCCGGCTCCAGATTCTGAAAACGCGCGCGCGCCATGGGCTCCTCGCCGCCGGTTAGACTGCATAGTTAGACCACCTGGTCGAACCATACGCCGTGGCACTCCCGGTGTCAAGAGTATGTTCCGGGGGTCAAGGATCGGGGCGTGGTGGGCGTGGACGCCCACATCCCGTCGGCAGCGCCACCGGCGTTGAGACGAGCCGGGCGGAGGGGCCGGGCAGGCCCCGGTTCAGTGAGGGCCCGCTGCTACTCCATCCACGGCGAGACCGGGCGCTGCTCGGCCGCGCGGGCCAGGAGGTCGAAGGTCACCCACATGGACCCGGCGACGGTCCCGAGCACGGCGAGGGCGATGAGTGTGCGCATGAGCGATGGCTCCTGTTGGGTTGAACCTGCACCAAGATCGCGAATCCGGGCTGCCGCGGGAAGCTCCGGTCGGCCGGGTCAGTCGACGATGTAGTCCACCGAGACGGAGTCGGCGCTCCCCTGCCCCCGGGGCACGCGCAGGATGATGCGGCCCGGCCCGTCGCCGAGCTGGCGTCGGAACTCGGCCCGGAGCGGCTGCAGGTCGAAACGCCGGGTCCGGGTGATGTA
>JBPRGE010000094.1:0-20569 GCA_051418035.1 Candidatus Longimicrobiales bacterium M2_2A_002 | reverse complement strand
GGGCGTCCTCCACGTGGAAGCCGGCGATGGCGAGCCGCCGACCACGCTCCGCGGCTCGTTCCTGCGGGTGCAGTGATGGCGCCCCGGATGAAGCACCTGTACTCGATCCTGGCCCCGATCCTGGCCACCGCGCTCCTGGCGCCGGGCGCTGCCGCCCAGACCTGCGGGGTCGGCACGACCATCGCCCCGGTCGGCGGGTACGCCGACTTCCGGATCGCCGACGGGACCTCCGGGCCGCAGCTCGGCGCCGACCTCGACGTCGATGCCGGCCCGGTCGGACTGCGACTGAGCGGCCGGACCGTCCGGCTAGACGGCGATGCCCCGGACCCCGTCCTCGGGCGCGCCGAGGCCCGTATCCCGATCGTGGCGCTGGAGGGGATCGCCATCTGCGGTGGCGTCCTCGCCGGGGCCAGCCGGTTCTCGGTGGCTGATGACGCGGCCACCGTCCTGGCCGGCGGGCTGGGGCTCACCCTCGTCCCCGCCGGCTCGGGCGCGGGCGTGTTCCGTCCCTGGCTCTCCGTCCGCGGGCTCGCAGGGTGGACCACGGGGACCATTCTGGGGCTCGATGTCAGCGAGAGCGCGCTGGCGCTCGGCGTCGAGGCCGGGGTGGAGGCGCGGCTGGGGTCCGTCTCACTCAGGCTGACGGGCGCCCGGGACGGCTTCGACGAGGGCATGGGGGCACCGCCGTACCCGGCCATCTCCGCGGAGCTGGCCCTCGGCTACCACTTCTAGCCCGCCCGCGGTTCTGCGGGCGTACATCCTATGCTATCGGAGACCGAATCCATGCGACGTCGTCTGAGCTTCGCGCTTCTCGCCCTCCCGTTCGCGGTCGCCGCCTGCGCCCCGTCGGGCGGCCCCGGTTCGCCGACGCCCCGGAAAGCTGCGGACGGGCTGCCCTCGATCGAGGAGAAGACAGCGGAGCTCCAGGCCATTGATGGGTTCCTGCCGCTGTACTGGGACGAGGCCGAGGGGAAGCTCTGGCTCGAGGTGCCCGAGACGGACGTGGAGCTCCTCTACGTCCATTCCCTGGCCTCCGGGGTCGGATCCAACGACATCGGCCTCGACCGGAACCAGCTCGGCCGGACCCGGGTGGTCCGGTTCGAGCGGGCGGGCCGGAAGCTGTTCCTGGTCGAGCCGAACCAGACGTACCGGGCCGTGAGCGACAACCCGGCCGAGGTGCGGGCCGTGGAGGACGCGTTCGCCCGGTCGATCCTGTGGGGCTTCACCATCACGGCGGAAACCGATGGACGGCTGCTGGTCGACGCCACCGATTTCGTGATCCGTGACGTGCACGGGGTGGCGGACCGGCTCCAGGAAGCCGGCCAGGGCAGCTACAAGCTGGACGAGAGCCGGAGCGCGGTCCACATGGAGAACACCCGCGCCTTCCCGCAGAACTCGGAGGTCGAGGTCGTCCTGACCTTCGCCGGGGACCCGTCGGGCGAGTATATCCGGTCGGTGGCGCCCACCGCGGAGGCGGTGACCGTCCGGCAGCGACACTCCTTCGTCGCTTCGCCGCCCCCGGGCTACGAGCCCCGGGCGCTGGACCCGCGGGCCGGCTTCTTCGGCGTGACGTGGATGGACTACGCCGCGCCGCTGGGTGAGCCCATGGCCCGGCGATGGATCGCCCGACACCGGCTGGAGAAGCAGGACCCCGCGGCCGCGATGAGCGACCCGGTGGAGCCCATCGTGTACTACCTGGACCCGGGCGTTCCCGAGCCCGTCCGCTCCGCGCTGCTGGAGGGCGCGCGGTGGTGGAACCAGGCGTTCGAGGCGGCGGGGTACCGGAACGCGTTCCGGGTGGAGATCCTGCCGGACACGGCCGATCCGCTGGACGTGCGGTACAACATCATCAACTGGGTCCACCGGTCGACCCGGGGCTGGAGCTACGGCAGCTCGGTGACCGATCCGCGGACCGGCGAGATCATCAAGGGCCATGTGCTCCTGGGCTCGCTCAGGGTCCGGCAGGACTACCTGCTCGCGGAAGGGCTGCTCTCGCCGTACGAGCAAGGCGAGGACGTCTCGCCGGCCATGCGGGAGATGGCGCTGGCCCGGATCCGTCAGCTGTCCGCCCACGAGGTCGGCCACACCATTGGGCTCGCTCACAACTACATCGCCAGCACCGAGGATCGGGCCTCGGTCATGGACTACCCGCACCCGCTGGTGCGGCTGGCCGACGACGGCGCCATCGATCTGTCGGCTGCGTACGACACCGGGATCGGCGAGTGGGACGAGGTAGCCATCACGTACGGCTACGCAGACTTCCCGGAGGCCACCGACGAGGCGGCGGCGCTCGAGCGGATCATCGGCCAGGCCCGCGAGCGGGGGCTGGTCTTCCTGAGCGATCAGGACGCCCGGCCGGCGGGAAGCGCCCATCCGCACTCGCACCTGTGGGACAACGGCCGGGACGCGGCCGCGGAGCTGAGGCGGATGATGGAGGTCCGGCGGGTCGCTCTGGAGCGGTTCGGGGAGTCCGCGATCCGGATGGACATGCCGCTCGCCACACTGGAGGAGGCGCTCGTCCCGCTGTACCTCCACCACCGCTACCAGATCGAGGCGGCCGCGCCGGCGCTGGGCGGGAAATACTACAGCTACGCCATCCGGGGCGACGGGCAGGTCCCGCTCCGGCGCGTCCCGGCCGGGGAGCAGAACGCGGCGCTCGACGCGCTGCTCGAGACACTGACGCCGGAGTCGCTGATGCTGCCCCGGTCGCTCATCGACCTGATCCCGCCCCGACCGTTCGGCTACCCGCCCCACCGGGAGCTGTTCGAGCGGTACACCGGGATCACGTTCGACCCCATCGCGCCGGCCGGCGTGGCCGCCCGGATGACCGTGCGGATGATCCTGGACCCGGAGCGCGCGGCCCGGCTGGTCGAGCAGGCGGCGCTCGCGCCGGGACTGCCCACCTTCGTGGACGTGCTGGACCGGCTCGAGACGGCTGCCTTCGGTCCTGCTCCGGACGACGGGTACGCGGCGGCGGTGAAGCGACTGGTGGAGGACGTGGTCGTAAACGAGCTGATGCGGCTCGCCTCCACGGCGCTGATGCCCCAGGTCCGGGCACTGACCGAGGACCGGCTCCGGGCGCTCCGGGCCACCCTGGCCGCCCGCGACGAGGACGTCCCGGCCCGAGCCCACGGCACGCGTCTCGCCACGGAGATCCAGCGGTTCCTGGATCGACCGGCGCAGCCCGCCGAGGACCCGCGGTCGCTGGGGCCGCCGCCCGGCAGCCCCATCGGCGGACGCTGACCGGGCGGACGGACCGCGACCGGCAGGAGGGCCTCTGGTCCTGACCACTGAAGACGAACCTCAAACGACAGAGTCATGGAAACGTTGTCCAACATCCTGTTCCACGCCCATTCCGGCCTCCGATACGTCGTGATCCTGGCCGGGCTGCTTTCACTGGGGTTCTCGCTGACCGCCGCGCTGCGGGGCAGCGAGTGGAACCGCCCCGGCCGGATCTTCCTCAGCATCTTCGTGGGTGTCATGGACCTGCAGGTGCTGCTGGGTCTGATCCTGGTCTTCGTACGGGCCTTCTACCCCGCCCTCTGGGGCCACCTGACCATGATGATCCTGGCAGCCGTGGCCGGGCACGTGGCGCTCGCGATGAACAAGCGGCGGGCACCGGAGCGGCAGAGCCACTGGGTCGCCGTAATCGGATCCGGGCTGGCACTGGTCCTGATCGTGGGCGGAATCATGGCCATCGGCCGACCCATATTCGGTTGACGTCGGCAGGGTCGTTGCATCACGCTCCAGACAGAGTCCCACAACGAGAGAGGACGGTATGGCGAAGATCACCGGCACGGTCAAGTGGTTCTCCGATGCCAAGGGCTACGGATTCATTGAGCGGGAGGGCGGCGATGACGTCTTCGTCCACCACTCGGCCATCGAGGGCAGCGGCTTCAAGAGCCTGACCGAGGGCGAGAAGGTGGAGTTCGATGTCCTGGAGGACCCGAAGGGCCCGAAGGCAAACAACGTGGTACGCCTCGACCCGCCCGCCGGCGGTGGCCGGCAGCCCGACATCCGGGGCGGCCCGATGCAGAGCCCGACGGACCACACCGAGCCGTAGACGGCCGCCGCAGAGGCTCACCCGAACAGCTCCAGCTGACCGTCTGATCGCGGCCGCCGGAAGGCGGCCGTCGACAGCTCGACGGACGGCCCGTCCAGCCCGACGCGGCGACGGGCCGTCTCGAAGAGCTGGCGGATCTGGTCGGCATAGACCCCCTCCCCCCGCATCCGCGACCCGTACCGGGCATCGTTCATTCGCCCGTCCCGGACGTCACGCACCCGGTTCAGAACCCGGGCCTTCCGGTCCGGGAACCGAGCTTCGAGCCAGTCGGCGAACAGCGCCTTCACGCCGTGGGGCAGCCGCAGCATGATGTAGCTCGCCCGGGACGCCCCGGCTTCCGCCGCGGCCTCCAGGATCGACGGGATCTCCTCGTCCGTGAGCCCCGGGATGACCGGGGCGACCATGACCCGGACCGGCACGCCTGCCGCCGCCAGTGTCCGGATGGCGTCCAGCCGCCGGGCCGGGATCGCCGTCCGGGGCTCCATGACCCGCTGCAGCTCGGGCCGCAGCGTCGTGACCGACACCGCGACCGCCGCGGCGTCGTGGACCGCCAGCTCGCCGAGCAGGTCCGCGTCCCGGGTCACCAGGTGGTTCTTGGTGATGATGGTCACCGGGTTCCGGAACTCCGCCAGCACCTCGAGGCACGACCGGGTGATCCCCAGCTCACGCTCCACCGGCTGGTACGGATCGGTCACGCCGCTCATGGCGATGGGCTGCGGCGTCCAGCGGGGCGACATCAGACGCTCCCGCAGCAGCGCGGCCGCGTCCTCCTTCACCATGATCCGGGACTCGAAGTCGAGCCCCGCGGAGAAGCCCAGGTACTCGTGCGTGGGGCGGGCGTAGCAGTAGATGCAGCCGTGCTCGCACCCGCGGTACGGGTTGATGCTCACGTCGAAGCCCACGTCCGGGCTGTCGTTGCGGGACAGGATCGTACGGCTCGCATCCCGGTAGAAGAGGGTTTCGGGCGACAGCGCTCCCCCGTCGTCGCCGGCCGCCGCACCCTCCGCGATCACATGGAGCCGCTCGAACCGATTCGCCGGGTTGTCCGTGGCCCCTCTCCCCTTCACCGCCCGCTCCGAGGGCGGCAGCTCCGGCGGTGCCCCCGGGCCCGTCACGGCCGCCCCCGCGGCTGGCGCGACGACGGACGCGTTACTATCTCCAGACGGGTACCCCGGCAGCCGGAGCTGATGGCATGACGAAGATGGCCTCCCGTCCCTCGACCGAGCCCGACAACCGCGCCGACGCCGACACCGGCGTTCGCTGGCGGCGGGGCTTGTGCGGGATCTGCCCGGCCGGCTGCTGGGTCGAGGTCGGGCTCGACGACGACGACCGGATGGTCGATATCCGGGCAGAAGACGGCCACCCGCTGGGCATGATCTGCCGGCGGGGCATCCACGCGCCGGAGATCGTCTACGGCGAAGACCGGCTCCGTCACCCGATGCGCCGGGCCGGCCCCAGGGGCGACCACGACTCCTTCGAGCGGATCACGTGGGACGAGGCGTACGACGCGATCGTCGACCGCCTCGAGACCATCAGGGCGGAGAGCGGCCCCGAGGCCGTGGCCATCTACACCGGCCGGGGCGCGTTCGAGCTCAGCCTCTGTGATTTCTTCCAGCCCGAGGGCGTGGCGGTCTCCAGCGCATCCAACGTGCTCTTCCCGTTCGGCTCGCCGAACACCATGGGTGTGGGCGCGCTCTGCTACGTCAGCTTCGCCATGATCGCGCCGCACGTGACCATGGGCCGGATGCTCGTCGACATGTTCGTCGACATCGAGCACGCCGACACCCTCGTGGTCTGGGGCGCGAACCCGGCCACCGACTCGCCGCCGCTGGACATGCACCGGCTGGAGGCCGCCGCGAAGCGGGGCGCGGACATCGTCGTCATCGACCCGCGCCGCACGGAGACCGTCCGCCGCACCGGCGCGGAGTGGGTCCCGATCCGGCCGGGCACCGATGGCGCCCTGGCCCTCGGGATGATCCAGGTGATGCTCGCGGAGGAGCTCCACGACGAGGACTTCGCCGACCGCTGGACCCACGGCTTCGACGACCTCGCCCGCTACGTCCAGCACTTCCGACCGGAGGTGGTCGAGGAGATCACGGGCGTACCCGCGGCGACGACCCGGACGCTGGCCCGTCGCATCGCTGGCGCCGCCGGCGCGTGCCCGATCATGTACACCGGGCTCGAGTACTCGAACAGCGGGATCCAGGCGATCCGGGCCGTCCAGACGCTGTTCGCACTGGCCGGCCAGCTGGACGTCCCCGGCGGGATCGGGCTCGCCACGCGCGGCAGCCACTTCCCCATCAACCGCGAAAGCAACATCCCGAACCCGGACCCCGACCGGGCCGTCGCCCGGGACCGGCTCCCGCTCTACACCAGGTACCGGGGCGAGGGGCACGCGACGGGGCTCGTGGACGCGGTGCTCCACGGCGACCCGTACCCGATCCGGGGACTCATCATCCACGGCGCGTCGATCCTGACCAGCTGGCCGGAGACGCCGGTCTGGTGCGAGACGCTCTCGGAGCTCGACTTCCTGGTCACCATCGACCGGCAGCTCACCGCGGACGCGGCGTACGCCGATATCGTGCTCCCGGCGACGACCATGTTCGAGATCCAGTCGTATATGACCTACGGCCCCATCTTCCGGCTCCGGGAGCGGATGATCGAGCCGGTGGGCGAGGCGAGGAACGACTACCGGATCATGGCGGAGCTGGCCGACCGGCTCGGCTACGGCGAGCGGTTCCCGCAGACCGAGGAGGCGATGATCCGGCAGGCGCTCGACGGCTCCGGCTACACCCTCGAGGACGTCCGGGAGGCCGGCGGCCACGTCCGGATCGACGCGCCGATGATGGAGTACCGGAAGTGGGAGAAGGGCGGGCTCCGGCCCGATGGCGAGCCCGGCTTCGATACGCCCACCGGGAAGTTCGAGATCCGGTCGACGATCCTCGAGGAGTACGGCTACGAGCCGCTCCCGAAGTACACCGAGCCCGTCGAGGGGCCGCTGGGCAGCCCCGACCTGGCCCGCGACTACCCGCTGGTGTTCAACTCCGGCGCCCGCCCCCAGACCGACTTCCGGTCGCAGCACCACGGCGTGCCGGGGCTGGTGAAGGACAGGCCGGAGCCCACCGTCGAGATCAATACCGCCGATGCCGCCGACCGCAGGATCGCCGATGGCGACCTGGTCGAGGTCCGCACGCCCAGAGGCGCCGTCCCCTTCCGGGCCCTCGTGACCGACGACATCGTGGCCGGCGCCATCGAGTGCAGCATGGGCGGCGGCGGCCCCGTCGGCCCGCCGGCGTGGCAGGAGTGGAACGTCAACGAGCTGACCGACCTGTCGAACCGGGACGAGATCAGCGGGTTCCCCGTGTACAAGGCGCTCCTCTGTGAAGTGGCCCCGCTTCCACCCGACCACCCCGCCGGGGCGGAGGCTTCGGGTCGGGCGGAGGCCCGGGTCTCCGGACAGGATCGGCGCAGGACTGGAGGGGAGGCCTCTGCAGGGCTCACCGGGTCCGTCTTCCACAAGGACGGTCGACAGGCTGGAGCGGACGCTTCTGCCACGGCCGAGGCATCGGTCTCCGAGCGAGGTGGCGGGCAGGGCTCGAGGGGAGGGAGGGACGCCGGCGGCTCCGACACCGCGGCTCAACCGGCTCGTGGCTCGAGCCCGGATGGCTCCCCCACTGCCAGCCCCGCCGCTTACCTCGACAACAATGCCACCACGCGGGTGGCGGACGGGGTACGGGACGCGATGGCCCCGTACCTGGACGCGGCGCACGGGAACCCGTCGAGCCTGCACGGGCGGGGGCGGGACGCGAAGGCGGCGGTGGAGGACGCGCGGCGGAGCGTCGCGGCGCTGATCGGGGCCATGCCCCGTCGCATCGTGTTCACGGGCGGAGGTAGCGAGGCGGACAACCTGGCGCTTAAGGGCGTGGCCATGCGACCGGGGAACGAGGGCGGCCGCATCATCACGAGCGCCATCGAGCACCCCGCGGTCCTGCGGACGGCCGAGTTCCTGGAGCGGCTCGGGTGGCCGGTCACGTACCTGGAGGCGGATGCCGACGGTCGGGTCGACCCCGCCGACCTCGAGGTGGCGCTCGCGGACGCGGTGAAGGCGGCCGGAGAGAACGGCGGTCCGGGACCGATCGTCGTCTCGGTCATGATGGCGAACAACGAGGTCGGCACGATCCAGCCGGTCGCGGAGCTGGCGGCGCGGGCCCATGACTACGGCGCGCTCTTCCACACCGACGCCGTCCAGGCCGTGGGGAAGATCCCGGTGGACGTCGAGGCGCTCGGCGTGGACCTGCTGTCGCTCTCCGGCCACAAGATCCACGGGCCGAAGGGCGTGGGCGCGCTCTACGTCCGGAAGGGCGTGGAGCTGGAGCCGGTGATCCACGGCGGGAAGCAGGAGCGGTCGCTCCGGGCGGGGACCGAGAACGTGCCCGGGATCGTGGGGCTCGGGAAGGCCGCCGAGCTGGCACGGGGTGCGGTGCAGGAGGCCGACCGGGTCGCCCGGCTGAGGGACCGGCTCGAGGACGGGGTCCGGGCGCTCATCCCCGAGGCGCGGCTCAACGGGTCCGTCGACGGACGGCTCCCGAACACGCTCAACCTCACGCTCCCCGGGCTCCGGGGCGAATCGCTGGTCCTGGCTCTGGATCAGCACGGGATCGCCCTCTCGTCGGGGAGCGCGTGCAAGGCCGGCTCGCCCGACCCGACCCACGTCCTCCTGGCCATGGGCCGCAGCGACGAGGAGGCCCACTGCGCCGTCCGCTTCTCCCTCTCCACGCACACCACCGACGACGACATCAGCGCCACTCTCGACGCGCTCGAGCAGGTGCTGCGCGAGCTCGAGACGACCGTGCGGTTCCTGCCCTGCAGGTAGGATCGTGGATCGTGGATCGTGGATCGTGGATCGTGGATCGTGCACTCTTGCACTCTTGCACTCTTGCATTCCTGCCCTCCTATCTCCGGTCGCGCTTTAGCTTCCGGAACCGGCTGGCGACGACGTTCATGACGCGGTCGTCGCGCTCGAACCGGCCCTGCACCAGGAGGAAGGGCGCGTGGTGGATGACCTCCCGGTGGGCGGCGTAGACCGGCGGTGGTACGATGAGGTTGATGAAGCCGTGCTCGTCCTCGAGGAGGATGAAGACGGTGCCGTTGGCGGTCGCCGGGTGCTGGCGGGCGACCACGAGCCCCGAGACCAGGATCGGCGACCGGTCGGGGACCTCCTCCAGGTCCTTCGATGACGCCACGCCGTATTCGTCCAGCCGGTCGCGGATGTGCTCCATGGGGTGCCCGCTCACGGTGATCCCGGTGGCCAGGTAATCGAGGAAGATCAGCTCCTCCTCATCCATCTCCTCCACGTCGAACGGGAGGTGACGGGCCGGGGCCAGCGGAAGCACGTCTCCCGCGGCACGGAGCGCCGCCCACGCCGCCCGCCGCCGGCCGGGCTCGAACGCCTCGAACGCACCCGCACGGGCCAGGTGGAGGGCGTCCTTCCGGCCGAGCCCCGCCCGCCGGACCACGTCCTCCACGCCGGTGAACGGGCCGCTCCCGGCCGCCGCCTGGAGGCGGTTCCGGGCCTCCTCACCCAGCCCCTTGATGTGCTTCCAGCCGATCCGGACGGCCGGGCGCCCATCAGGGCCAGGCTCGAGCGTGCACTCCCACTCGCCGTCCCGGAGGCACGGCGGGCGCACGGTCACGCCGTTCCTGCGGGCCTCGTGGACGAGCGTGGCCGGGGGGTAGAACCCCATGGGCCAGGCGTTGAGGATCGCCATGAGGAACTCGGCGGGGTAGTGGGCCTTGAGGTACGCCGTCGCGTACGCGATCAGCGCGAAGCTCCAGGCGTGACTCTCGGGGAAGCCGTAGTTCGAGAACGAGTACAGGTCGTCGGTGATCTGCTCGGCGACGTCCGGCGCGACGCCGTTCTGCCCCATCCTCGCCTTCAGCCGCTGGATGGCGGCGTGGAGCTTCGGCAGCTTCTTCCGGTGGCCCATGGCCCGGCGCAGCTCGTCGGCCTCGGCGGCGCTGAAGCCGCCCAGCGCCATGGAAATGGCCATGGCCTGCTCCTGGAAGATGGGGATCCCGTAGGTCCGCTTCGTGATGGGCTCCAGCCGCGGGTCGAGGTACTCGACCTCCTCCAGTCCGAGCCGACGACGGGTGTACGGCCTCACGAACCGGGCCTGGATCGGGCCCGGCCGGATCAGCGCGACCTGCACCACGATGTCGTACAGCCGCTCCGGCCGGGTCTGGAGGATCGACTGGATCTGGGCCCGGGACTCGATCTGGAACGTGCCCAGCGTCTCGCCCCGGCCGATCATGTCGTACGTCTTCGGATCGTCGACCGGCAGGTTGTACAGCTCGAGCTTCCGGCCGGTGCGGGCCTCGATGGCGTCGAACGCCTTGTGGACCACCGTCAGCCCGCCGAGCCCCAGAAAGTCGAACTTCGGCACACCGGCGGCGTCGAGGTCATCCTTGTCGAGCTGGAGGATGGTCCGGCCCATCGTCGTCTCCTCGATGGGCAGGTACTCGCCCAGCGGCCGGCTGCTGAGGACGAACCCGCCGGGGTGCGTGGAGCGCAGCCGCGGGACGTCGTCGAGGACCCGCAGCGCGGAGAGGAGCGCCCGCCCCTTCGGCGACCCGATGTCGACGCCCCACTCGGCAGCCAGGCCCTCCTCCAGCGCCGCCGCCGCCTCGCTCGGCTCCCGGCCCCGGAGCCGCTTGCTCAGCGTGAACGCCGTCTCCGCCGGCCAGCCCAGCGCCCGCATGCAGTCCTGGACGGCCGTGGGCGCGTGGAAGACCTGGGTCACCGCCGTGATGGCCGCGTGGGCCCGGCCGTAGCGGCGGTACATGTAGTCGAGCATCTCCTCGCGACGGTGCATCTCGAAGTCCACGTCGATGTCCGGCGCCTCCGTGAGCCCGTCGGTCCGGGCCTCGCTCAGGAACCGCTCGAACAGCAGCCCGTGCCGGACGGGGTCCACCGCCGTGATCCCCAGGCAGAACGCCACCGCCGAGTTCGCCGCGCTGCCCCGGCCCTGGCAGAGGATCCCCCGCTCCCGGGCCTCCCGCACCGCGTCCCACATGACCAGGAAGAAGCCCGAGAAGTCCAGTCGTCCGATCACGCCCAGCTCGTGCTCGAGCTGCGCCCGCTGCCGCGCGTCCACCGTGCCCCACCGCCTCCCGGCGCCCCGGAACGTCAGCTCCCGCAGCCACGAGTCGTCGTCGTGGCCCCGGGGCACCGGGTACTTCGGCAGCGGCGGCCGTACCCACTTCAGGTCGAACGCGCACGCCTCGGCGATCCGGGCCGATTCCTCCAGCCCCGCCTCCCTGCCCTCCCACAGCTGGGCCATCTCCGCCGGCGATTTCAGCCGCCACTCCCCGTTCGGGTGCAGCACCCCCCAGCTCGCCGCCGTGTCCACGTCCATGTCCGCCCGGTGCGCCGTCAGCAGGTCGTGCACCAGGCGACTGCCGCCGTCCACGTACCGGGGATCGTTCGAGACGACCCAGGGGATCCCCTGCCTGCCGGCCAGCTCGATCAGCGACGCCGCCAGCGCCGCCTCATCGCCCGACACGTGGTGCAGCTGCACCTCCACCGCCAGCCGGCCCGGGAACAGCTCACGGAGTCGGGACAGGAGGAAGAGGGCTTCTTCCGGCCGGCCTGCGCGGATCAGGGAGGCCAGCTCGCCACTCGGCGGGCCGGTCAGGAGCTGCAGACCATCCGTCCTCCCCTCCAGGTCGGCGAGGGTGAGGGATGGCTGACCACGAGGCGGGAGGCCGCCCGAGGGGGCGCCACCCCCTGCCTCGCGCCCCGAGGGGCCACCCCGCTCCACCTCGTCACCCGAGAGGCCACTCCCCTCCGCATCGCCCCCCGAGCGGCCACCCCACCTGAACCCACCACCCGAGGGGGTGTCCGCGGCCAAGCCGCCTGGCCGGCGATCCGCTGCGATCCGGTCGCCTGCCCCGGTCCCGGAGTACGAAGGAGGGAGCGGGGGGACGGACTCGATCTTCCGACGGGGCGTGACGGCGGTGGCACGGGTGCGGACTCGCCCGTCACGGTCGACGCGAAGGCTGGAGGACATCCCGGAGCCGGCGGGCGCCGGGGAGCCGGAAGCCGCCCCCGAGTCCCCCGAGTCCCCCGAGCCCCGAGGCTCGAGCCCCGAGCCATACTTCGCCTCCAGCGCCACCTTCTCGTCCAGCCACTCCCCCCAATCCCCCATCCGCGACCGGGTCACCAGCGCCCCCAGGTTCCGGAACCCCTCGGCACTGCGGGCCAGCAGCGCCAGCGGGTGGCCGTCCACCACCAGCTCGGCGCCGATCACCGGCTTGATCCCGGCCCGGCGAGCCGCCAGCGCGAACCGGATGGCGCCGCCCAGGTCCGACCGGTCCGTCAGTCCCAGCGCGCCGTACCCCTGCCCCGCCGCCTCCTCCACCAGCGTCTCCGGCGTGCACGCGCCATCACCGAAGGAGAACGCGCTGTGGGCCCTGAGCTCCACGTAGTCCACCGCCACCCGACCTCCCGTATACCGAATATAAACCGAAGATTCAGGATGGCATCAGACGGGGTGATGGGGCAAGAGGGATCAGCGAGCCCGTCAGGAAAGTGGCCCGGGCCGCCGAGGCGGATCCATGGGGCGAGGGTGTGGCGGGCTGGGCGGAGTCGAACGCCGGCGTCTGGTCGAAGTCGTCGGCGGCCATGTTCACCGACGCGCTCTCCGGTTACGACCGGCGTCACCGGGCATCCGGGGGCCGGCAGGTCGTTCGGGATGTGGCGGCTCCCGGGTCGAGATTCCGCTGTAGGGGGTAGAGGACCCTCCGAATCCCCTAACCCGGAACACGACAATGCGTTTCCTCCCGGCCATGTTCCTCACCCTGGCGGCCCTCGCCGCGCTCTTCGTCGGCGCGTGCAGCGATTCTACGAGCCCGATCGACGACAGCCCGGATCCCGAGCCGCTCGTGGTCGGCCCCGATGGCGGCACCGTCACTGCCGAGGACGTGACACTCGTGTTCCCGCCCGGTGCGGTCGACGCCGAGACGGAGATCAGCATCATCCCGGCCGAGTCCGAGCTGACGCAGAGGATCGACGGAACGACGTATGACCTCGGCCCGGACGGGATGACGTTCTCGGAGCCGGTGCGGCTGACCATCGCGTACGATCCGGACGCGGTCCCGGCCGGCGTCGACCCCGCCACGCTGCGGCTGGCGAAGCTGCACGGGAGCACGTACGAGGTGGTCCCGGGTGGAGACGTCGACACCGCGGCCCACACGATAAGCGGGGACCTCGGTGGGTTCAGCCTGTATTCCGGCACGCTCGAGGACGATGATCTGGAGCTCACGATGGACGTCTCGACCGGCACGGTCCAGATGGGTGGCCACGCGACACATTCCGTCCATGTGACGAACCCCGGCCCCGAACCGGTCACCGACGTCGGGCTCACACTGGACGTGACCGGCGAGGTGGTGCTGATGGCGGCGACGCTGCCGGACGAGTGTGTCGCGCTCGACACGGGGACCGGCGTGCGGGCGGACTGCGACATCGCCGTGATCGATCCGGACACACGGGCGACGCTGGACATTGACGTCGCTCCGGGCTCCGCTCCCCAGACCCTCGAGGCGACCGCCGAGCTCCAGGCCTGGGACGGCCCGACGGACCCGCACCCCGACAACAACAGCGGGACGCTGCAGGTCGATGTCGGGCCGGCGCCCGAGGCCGACGTGGCGGTGGCGATGTCGGTACCATCCGACCCCGTGGAGGTCGGCGCCGACGTGGACCACCAGATCACGGTCACGAACAACGGCCCCGAGGCGGTCACGGCCGTCGAGATCGAGCTCCGCGTCGAAGGCGACGTGTCGATCCCGGAGGGCTCCGGCTCGGAGTGCACGCTCCAGTCGTCGTCCGATCCGCCGGGGCATGTCTTCGCCGACTGCCCGCTGGGCGACCTTGCCGCCGGCGCCGACGCAGCGCTCACCCTGACGGTCGTCCCGGAAAGCGGCGGCCAGACGCTGGGCAGCACGGTGGCCCTCACCGCGTACGAGGGCGCCAAGGACCCGGACGAAACGAACAACACGGCCACCCGATCGGTGGACATCGCCGCGCCGGCGATCGGCGAGGCAGACCTGGCGGTGTACATGATCGTGACGCCCGACCCGGTCTCGACCGGCAGTGATCTCCGGCACGAGATCACGGTCAGCAACCTCGGGCCGGACCCCGCTACGGACGTGACGCTGGACCTGGTCCTCGACGGCGATCTCACCGTCGACGCGAGCGGCCAGGAGGGCTGTCGCGACGCCCTCGACGAGTCGCCGGCCGGCCTCAAGGAATGCCCGGTGGGCGACCTCGGCGCCGACTCGAGCGTCACCCTCGTCCTCGTGGTGATCCCCCAGACGCCGGGCCAGCGGATCCGCAGCGAAGCCGAGATCACCTCGTTCACAGGTGCGGAGGATCCCGACCTGGCCAACAACCGATACCTCGTGAGCACCGAGGTCAGCCCCGTGGCAGACCTCGTCATGGTCTCGGTCACGGCGGACCCCGACCCGGTACCGGCGGGCGACGAGGTTCTGCTGACCATGAAGGTCCGCAACGACGGGCCGGCGGCCGTCTCCACCGCGGAGGTCCAGACGATCGTCGAGAGCGAAGGGCTGCGGGACAACCAGATGCAGCTGACCACCGCGCCCGACGGCTGCTGGTGGTCGTCCGGCGGCGATGCGGGGTTCCAGATCAACGTCCACTGCCCGGTCTTCGACATGGCGGCGGGCGACACCGGATCGGTGACGCTGGGCATCACGCCCACGCTGGAGCAGGAGCTGTCGCTGGACGCGACCATCTTCGCGGCCTCGGGCGAGGACGATCAGGACATCGCCGACAACCGGATCCGGCGTACCCTGACGGTCGGGCCCGCGACCCCGGAGCCCACGACGCCCTCGGGCCAGGTTGCCTTCGTGAGCGGTCGGACGGGGACGTTCAACATCTTCCTGATCAACGCCGATGGGACCGATCTGACGCAGCTCACCGACGACCCGGTAGAGGCCAGGAACCCCGCCTGGTCGCCCGACAGGGCCAAGCTCGCCTTCGCGAGCGGCCGGTCCGGGAACTCCGAGATCTACGTCATGAATGCCGACGGCACGAACAAGATCCGGGTCACCACCGATGACACGGCCAACGAGCTCGCGCCCGCCTGGGCCCCCGGCGCCGTGAACAAGATCGCGTTCCAGTCGGATCGCACGGGCGACTTCGAGATCTACACCATGGACCTCGATGGAAGCGGCATCACGAACCTGACTCACAGCTCGGCAACCACCGACCTGGCCCCCTCATGGTCCCCGGACGGCGCGTTCATCGCATTCGGTGGCGAGGGGGCGATCGTGATCGTGGACGCCACCGGCACCGACTTGTACACGGTCACCAGCCACGGCGCGTTCGACGGCAACCCGGCCTGGCGACCGGGGAGCGGGAGCTGAGCACCACCGGGGGCACGGCCCCGCATCCCTCCCTGCGGGTGACCCGCCCCCGCCAGCGGCGCCACGGCTGCAACGCTTCTCGCTTCACGGGACCGGCCCCGGGAGCGCCGTTCCGTCGTGCGTCCCGATGCCGACCCGGACGAGGTGACACGCCTGCCGGCCGCCGGGGCTGCCGACCGGAGCGCGGAGTGCGTGGATCCGTACGAGGTCACGGAGCGGATCGCGTCCGGCGGGATGGCGGACGTGTACCGGGCCCGACGAGTCGACGGCGCGTTCGAGCACGACGTGGCCGTGAAGGTCATCGCGCCCGACTCATTGGCTCACACCTGGCGCTCTTGTCGCGTCGGTGAGCTCGAAATCCACAATGACGCTTTTCGAGCGCGCGCAGTCTGCCCTTGCCTCCGATTACGACGTCCGCGAAGAGATCGGACGTGGCGGAATGGGCGTGGTCTACGCCGCGTTCGACCGACCGCTCCTCTTCGCGATCCGGGACCGGCTCAGCGGAACCATCCTGTCCATCGGCGTGATCGGCGACCCCAGCTGACGCGGGGGGCGCGCGGGCTACTCCTCGTCGGCGCCCCTGGGGCGGATATCGGGCTCGCCGGTCCCTTCACCCTCGGGCTTCAGGCCCGCGGCGCCGGCCATGCCCATGAGCCCCGGCAGGTTGAGCGAGTCGGCCAGGTTGGACGGGACCACCATGAGCGACCCGCGCTTCACGATGCTCTCGTAGAGCATGTTCATGGCCCGGAGGTTGAGGGCCACGGGCTTCTCGGCGTAGGTGTCGGCGGCCTCGACGAACTTGGACGCGATCTCGGTCTCGGCGGTGCCCAGGATGATCCGGGCCTGCCGCTCCCGCTCGGCCTGGGCCTGGCGGCTCATGGCCTCTTCCAGCGCCTGCGGGATCATGACGTCGCGGATCTCCACCGACTGCACCTGGATCCCCCAGTCGTGCATCTTCCGGTCGAGGGCCTCCTGGAGCCCACGCCCCAGCTCCTTCCGCGACTGGATGAGCTCCGCCAGGTCGTGCTTTCCGATGGCGTCGCGGAGCGCGGTCTGGGCCGCGAGGATCACGGCCTCGTTGTAGTCCTGGACCTCGAGAGCGGCCCGCTCGGCGTCGTAGACCACCCAGAACGCGATGGCGTCCACGTCCACGGGGACCGTGTCGCGGGTCAGGCACGACTCAGCGGCGAACGCGGTGGTCCGGATCCGCTGGTCGATGTGGTAGCCGATCCGGTCGATGACGGGGATCACGGCGAACAGCCCCGGTCCCCGCAGGCCCTGGTATCGGCCGAACCGCAGTACCACGGCCCGCTCCCACTGGTCGGAGTACTTGATGGACGAACCCAGGACCAGCGCCACGCCCGCGGCCACCGCGCCGGCCACGGGCAAAGCCAGGCCCGCCAGGAGCAGCCCGCCGATGGTCGCGCCCCCGGCGAGCGCCCCGGCAGCCAGAGCCGGCACGGGATAGCGGGTGTCGTCGGGCGAGCTCTGGACAGGCGAGGAGCCGGAGCGAAGGAGACCGGACGGACGGGATGACATGGCAGCTACTCCTGATCAGGGGTGCGGTCGATGGTACGGTAATCGGCGATGGCCTCCACCAGGTCCCCGATATCGAAGCCCAGGGCCTCGGCGCGGTCCACGGCCTCACGGCACAGCGCGGCGAACTCGCGGTGCCGGGCCCGCTCCTCTTCCGACGGCAGCTCGAGTGCGACGAACGTGCCCTCGCCCCGGCGCGTGGCGATCACCCCGCGGTCCTCCAGCTGCCGGTACGCCCGCTCCACCGTGCGCGGGCTCACGTTCAGCGCCACCGCCAGCTGTCGGGCGGTGGGCAGTCGCTCGCCCGTCTCCAGGGTGCCGTCGACTACCGAGAGCCAGACGTGCTCCACGATGCGGTGGGCCATCGGCTGGTCGATCCCGCCGGCCAGCCTCGCCGCCAGCTGCTCCATCATCTGGTGCGTGGATTCCATGACGCTCCCGGGGGGGCGGAGTGAGGAGAAAAGGTAGGACGGCCGGTCCCGGTCGGCCAGCCGCGCCTGTATGCGGCGGGTAGACATTCGGGGCGGCACCGTGTACCGGGCTTCATCGACATACTGAGCTGGGCCACGGAGTCGCTCATCGAGGACCCGCGTTCGCAGGGCGACATCCGCCGGATTTCCTATCCCTTGGTCGGCCTGACAGGCTTCCTCGCCTCACGCCACCGCGCCTTGCTACCCGAGCTGCTGGTACGCCTCCGACCCCGCAGCTCGCCCCACCTGCCACTGCCTGGCGACGATCAGCCCCAGCGCGGTGATGTTCATCAGGAACGCATAGATCACGCTGGGCACAGCCAGTCCGGGCACGCTTAGCAGACTCACTGCCACCGTGATGCCGAGCGCGCTGTTCTGGATACCGCATTCCACGGCTAGCGCGATCTTTCCCGCGGCCGGCAGGCGCCCGACGACACCGAGCAGGGCGCCCGTGGCCATGGTCGTCATGTTGAGCAGGAGGATCGCCGGGCCCACGGTCGCGAAGTTGGCGGTGATGCTGGGCCACTGGGTATAGAAAGTGACGAAGACGATCGCCAGGAACACGCCCGTAGCGAGCTGACCGATCCCTTTCGCGGCGGCGGGCGTGAGCCAGCCGGCCCGGTTGACGGCGAGGCCCACGGCTACGGGCAGAAGCGTGACCAGGAACAGACCGCCGATCGCCTGGCCCACCGGGTAATCGACGGCAGCCGCCTGGCCGAGGAAATGCGCCAGCGAGTAGCCGACGATGATCGGCACCGTCAGGAAAGACAGCAGACTCGTGAACGCAGTGAGCGTGACGGACAGGGCGGTGTCACCTCGGGACAGGTCCGTGATCATGGCCGCCGTGACGCCGCCCGGGCAGGCCGCCAGGATCATGAGCCCGACCGCCACCTCGGGCGGCAGGTCGAACAGCAGCGCGATTCCGAACGCGCTGAGCGGCAGCAACAGCGTCTGTGCGGCCAGTCCCAGGCTCACGGCCACAGGATAAGTGAGTACGCGGCGGAAGTCCGACACGCTCAGCTTGAGACCGAGGGCGAACATGATGAAAGCGAGGCCCGCCGGTAGCAGCGTCGAGAGCACCGGGGTCACAACAGCTGCTCCACCATGAGCAAGACCCCGACGAGCACCTGGATCATGGCCGTTCGGCCGAGCTGCGAGTTCATGCCCGGCCCGACCGGCATGCGCGCAAACAAGGCCGTCGCCCACAGACAGACGGGCAGAGCGAGCCAGACGACGCCGAGCGCCTGCATGCCCCACGCGGCCGCGAGCAGCGGGAAGGGCGCGAGCAGCAGGAACCCGTACAACCACCTGGACCCTCGCGTCCCGAGCCGGGCGGCCAGTGTTTTGCGGCCGGCCCGGAGATCCGCCGCCGTGTCACGGAGGTTGTTCACCAGCAGTACGGCAGCGGCGTAACTGCCGATGGCGATGCCGGTCAGCGCGACGGCGGCGCCCGGCAGTTCGTCGATTTGCAGGTAGTAGCTGCCCGCCACGGCGATCAGCCCGAAGAATACGATCACGTAGATCTCGCTGAACGGGCCGTGAGACAACGGCCGCGGACCCGAGGAATACGCATAGCCGGCCACCAGTGAGGCCAGCCCGATCATGAGTATCGGGAGTCCGCCGATGACGACCAGGTAAACCCCGGCGATCAGTGCCGCTGCAAAGCAGGCGAGCGCGGCGCGCCGCACCTGCTTCGGCTCTGCCAGGCCGGCGCCCGTTATACGCACCGGCCCGATGCGATCAGGGCCGTCCCCACCACGCTCGCCGTCCTTGGCATCGTTGAACAGGTTGGTCCCGATCTGTATCAGCACCGCGCAGGCGAGGGTCGCGAAGAAAGTGACCCAATCGGGCCTCGCGCCCCGGCCCCATCCGAGCACCGCGCCGACCGTGACCGGCACGGCGGCCATGGTCACCGTCCGCGGCCGCATGCCGAGCAGCCAGATGTTCGGCGGCTTCACGGCGGCCTTGGTACCGGAGGTATCCTGCAGTTTCATCGCCATGGGCCCGCTTCCGATCAGAACTCCTGGCCGAACGAGGCGAGGAATTCCCGCCGGCGCCCGGACACCTGCTCGAACCACCACGCGTGCGAGCTCGGCAGAAGGCATTCCAGACGCCGTTTCGGCTGCGTGCGGGAGTATGGGCGGGCTGGTGTCGCCGGGTCAAGACTGGTCGCGCGAGAGCGAAGCGGCCCACATGCGGCGATTCGAGCCGCTCACCGTTTTCGGGCGGGCCGAGGAGTCGCTGCGCGCCTGCCATCGCGGCCTCGCCCTGGACCCGCTGGCCCCTCCGCGCTGCGGGATAGGAGGGCGAGGGGGTGGCCATCCACCACGAGCTCGGCGCCGACCACCGGTCGCATGCTCGCCCGACGGGCGGCCAGCGCGAACCGGATGGCGCCGCCCAGGTCCGACCGGTCCGTCAGACCCAGCGCGCCGTACCCCCGCCGCGCCGCCACCTCCACCAGCGTCTCCGGCGTGCACGCGCCATCGCCGAACGAGAACGCGCTGTGGGCTCTGAGCTCCACGTAATCCACCACCCGACCTCCCGGTTCGATTCACCCCGGGCCCTCCCGGGGCGCGACGGCCGCCCCCCGGTAAGGATGCGGCCGTTTCGCGGGTACCGAAGATTTACCGAAAGTCTACGATGGCATCAGATGGGGGGATGGGGCAAGAGGGAACCCCGTCTCCGAAGCCCACCCACCGGCACTTCGCGACCCTCCTTGACCCGCCGCCTCCCTCGACGCACTCTAGCGACACGCCGAAAGCCCCCCAACACACAGGGCGCTGATGTCCATGTCGAACCGCATCCTCAGCCGGGTGGCTCCGGTGCGATCCGCGGCTCTGCGGATCGCCTTCTTCGCGCTGATCCTCGCGGCCTGCTCCGACCTTCCCACCGATCCGGGTCCGGGATCGAGCGATCGCGTCGAGCCCGTGGCCCGTCCGGCGGTGGTGCAGGGCATCTACGTCAACGCGCAGGCCGCGGGGAATGCGGGCCACCTCGCCCGCCTCCTCGAGCTCGCCGACTCGTCCGTCCTGAACACCTTGGTCATCGACGTCAA
>JBPRGE010000093.1:0-3526 GCA_051418035.1 Candidatus Longimicrobiales bacterium M2_2A_002 | reverse complement strand
CACCAGCGGCAGCCCCAGTGTGTCCACCACGCTGTCCGCGTTGTCCCTGTGCACCACCACCGTGGGGGGCATCGGGATGTCGTGGGCGGAGAGCAGCTCCGCCAGGTAGACCTTGTTCGTGCACCGGAGGATGGCGTCGGGATCGTCGATCACGGCGAGGCGCTGGGACTCGGCGCGCCGCGCGAACCGGTAGGTGTGGTGGTTCACGCCCGTGGTCTCCCGGATCAGCAGTGCGTCGAACTCGCCCATCCGGGCGAAGTCGTCGCGGGTGACCATGTCGACGCTGAAGCCGGCCCGCTCCCCCGCGGCCACGAACTTCGCCAGCGCCCGGGCGTCCGACGGCGGGTTCGCCTCGTCGGGGTTGTGGAGGATGGCCAGGTCGTGCTTGAACGGGCCGGGGCCGGTGCGGCGGTAGCTGCGCCGTGAGAAGTACTCCCGGGCCGCCTGCTCCAGGAACGCCAGGTGCTCGGATGGCACGTCGCTCATGGTCACGGTCCGGACCGACCGGAGCTCCCACGTCCCCGTCCGGGAGCGGATGAACCGGGCCCGGAGCAGCGGGGCCTGGAAGAGGCGGAACAGCTCGCGGGCGAGCCGGTCGTACTGCTTGGCCAGGTTGCGACCGAAGTAGACGGACAGGACGAACTCGTCGGCCTTCAGCCGCCGCAGGCTCCGGTCGATGAGCGACGCGACCTCGTCGGAGATGACCTGCGTGAGCGACGACGCCTTCAGGTCCTGGATCGTCTTAACGCTCGGGAGCACGCGGTGGCCCCGGGCCTCGGCCAGCAGCGAGACGTAGTAGCCGCGGGAGCCGTAGCGGTAGTCATGGCTCAGGTTCACGGCGTGGACCCGGTCGGCGTCGAACCATTCGGGCGACGTCAGGTACTCCCGGGCCGTGATGACCGGCACGTCGGGCAGCGCGAACGGGAGCCCGGGGCCGCTGGCGATGACGATCTTCTTCACGACAGCGGCTCCCGGCTCACCACCAGGAGGTTCCCGTCGTACGTGAGCACGCCCAGCAGGATGGCCTGGATCAGCCGGCTGATCTCCACCGGGTAGTAGTGCTCGCCGGCCGGGTTCTCCCCGAACGGGTCGGCCACGATCACGTGGTCGCCTTCGAGGCCGCAGAGCACGACGAAATGGCCCTGGGGGTCGCCGGCGATGTCGTCGTCGACCATCCTCCGCCCATCGACCCGTTCCCGGGCGCCGCCGTACAGGAAGGTGGCGCTCAGCCCCGCCAGGACCGGCAGGCCGCGATCGAAATAGCGGCGGAGCAGCTTCGGGGTGATGTCCGCCAGGTCCACGACGCCGCCCGCGGCGATGAACTCCCGGTACGCCGCGATGCTCTCCCGGAGCCGCGGGTCGGACCGGCTCGCGGCCCGGCCCTCCAGCGCCCGGTCCAGGGCGTCCATCGGCCACCCCAGCCACGTGGGGTCGAATACCTGGAGGTTGTACGAATGCAGCCGCGCGTGGTAGCCGCGTCGGAGCGCGTCCACGCCGAGGTGGACCGCCAGCGTGCCGCCCTCCGCCAGGAACGGGATGTCCGGCAGGATCTCGTCCAGCTCGCGACGCTCGCCGAAGTGGGCGTAAACGGCCTGCAGGCTCGTCGGCCCGCACGTGAAGTCATCGGGCTGTGCCCCCATGGGCACGTCGATCGGGGCCGATCGCGGGGTAGGCATTGTCGTCCGCTGAAAATAGCGCCGGAACCGACCGTGTAGAAGAGCCGCCCCACCGGGTGGCGGAGCGGCTCTCGGGATCGGCCGAGGGAGACGCCGTCTACTGAAGCTCGAAGTAGAACTTCATGGGCGGGACGGCGCCCACCGGCTGCAGCACCGCGAGCTCTCCGGGCAGCGAGTAACGGCCCAGGTACACCGACCCGGGCGACGCGGCGGAACGCATCTCGTAGACGTGCCAGCCGGTGTACAGGTCGTAAAAGACCGTCAGTGAGCCGGTGTCCACGTACTCCTTCTCCTCGACCAGCCGGAGCGTCGGCTCGTAGGTGTATGTCCGCATGGTCAGCCGCTGCTCGTACGACGGCGCCGCGGCGCTCCAGTCCAGGCTCAGGTGGCCGGCGTGGAAGGTGATGAACGCCGGGTGCACGACGCCGAGGCTGTCGGTCCAGGTCGTGTCGACGCTCGGCGGGATCTGGGACGCCGTCGTATCCGACCGGGTGCCGCGGAAGACGAGCTCCGCGCCGTCCGCGGCATGGGGATGGACCCAGCTCCGGACCTCCGCGCTCCCGGTCTTCCCCCCGGCCGTGGCCTGCACGTACGTCCGCCCGGGGCCGACGGCGGTGGCGCGACCGTACGCGTCCACGGTGGCTACTGTCGTGTCGAGCACCGACCAGGTCACGGGCCAGGCGTCGAGGATGGTCCCGCTCTGGTCCCGCACCCGGGCCTGGAACGTCCACGTCTGGCCCGCCCACAGCCGGGCCGGCAGGCCGCCGGCGGAGTAGACGGAGACGGAGCCGACGATCGGCTCGGGCGCCGGTGTCGTGACCGTGAGGCCCACGGACGCGGAGACGCCCTCGACCTCGGCCTTCACCTCGCCGTAGCCGGCGGCCAGCGCCTGGACGAGCCCGGTCTCGCTGATGGAGATGACGGTCGGGCTGGGCGTGCTCCACGTGACCGGCCGGTCGGTGACCTCGATGTCGTTCACGAACACCCGGGCGGTGTACTGGACCACGTCGCCGATCGCCATGACCCCCGCGGCCGGCGTCACCAGCAGCGAGTCCACGGGCTCCGGCTGCTCCGGCAGGTCGCTGGGACAGACATCGCCACCATCCAGCCGTGCGCAGCCGGTGCGCACCGCCTCGAGCGACTGTGGCTCCCGGGACCAGGCCACCACCCAGTCGGCCGGCTCGTCCAGCAGGAACGTGCGGTGCACGACGTTCAGACCGACCGGCGCGTCGATGTCGGACCCATCGGTGAGCAGCCGCTCGTGGCTCCCCGTCGGGTCGATCTTCCAGTACTCGAGCCGGTAATGACCCCGGCCGCCCGTGTTCCGGATCCGTACGCTCAACGCCTGTTCGCCCTGGGCATCGGTGATCCAGCGCAGCTCCGAGAGCTCGATGCTGACGGCCGGGAGCACCGTGACCGTCCCCTCCACCGTCGTCGACCCGATGGTGGCCCGGACGATGGCTGTGCCCGCGGCGACGGCCTTCGCGAGCCCGTCCTCGGTCCGGATCTGGATTTTCTTCGACATGCGATCCTCCGTGTTCGTGGTACGGGACGGCGCAGGGGGTGGCCGCCGTTCTGGACCCAGGGTGGCGGGCACCGGTTAAGGGGCGATTAAACGATACCGGGCGCAGCGCGGCTCGGGACGTCGGTGGCGACGGGGCTCGTCCTCGCCTATGACGTGGCCCCCGGCCCGACCCGCGCCTTCACCTGGACCCTGGCCGCCGACGCGGTTGCGGACGCGCTCCAGTACGTCCGGGGCTGGCTGGTCCGGAAGACCCGCGACTGCGGCCGCGGACCCGTCGACGGAGCCGTCCGCCGGCAGCGCCCGGGGCTCTGGCCTCCCGGTTCCG
>JBPRGE010000092.1:0-8964 GCA_051418035.1 Candidatus Longimicrobiales bacterium M2_2A_002 | reverse complement strand
TTCTCCCCGGACGGCCAGCGGGTGGCGTACGGCACCGGCAACAGCGACCTGGGCGTGGCCACGCTCGGTGGCGAGCCGCCGCTCTCGTTCCCGGCCCCGAACAACCAGACCTTCGGGCTGGACTGGGGCCCGGATGACAAGCTCTACTACGCCGGCGATGCCGGCATCGTCCGGATCCCCTCCACCGGCGGGGAGCCGGAGCCGGTCACGCAGGTCGATACCGCCGGCGGTGAGTTCCTGCACGTCTACCCCAGGGTGCTGCCCGGCGGTCGGGGGCTGCTCTACACGTCGCTGACGTCGATCGGGACGGACCCGGACGCCGCTACGCTCAATGTCGTGGACCTGGAGACGGGCGAGGTGCGGGACCGGATGCGGGGGATCATCGGCGGTTACGTCCCCTCGGGGCACCTGGTGGCCGTGACACAGGGCGGGCGGCTCCTGGCCGCGCCGTTCGACCTGGACGGCCTGGACGTCACCGGCGACCCGGTCGCGCTGGCCGAGGGCGTCGGGTTCTCCACGAACGGCGTGGACTTCGCCGTCTCGGAGGAGGGCACGCTCATCTACCGGGAGGGCGCGGTGGACGCGGCCGGCAGCCAGTCGCTGGTCCGGGTTTCCAGGGACGGCACCCAGACGCCCGTGGACCCCGGCTGGGAGGCGGCGTTCAGCTCGCTGGCGGCCTCGCCCTCGGGCGACCGCGTGGCGGCGAGCTTCGTGAGCGCCGAGGGCGAGCACATCTGGGTCAAGGAGCTGGCCGGCGGACCGGCGGCCAAGCGGACGTTCGAGAGCGGGAGCAACAACCAGCGTCCGGAATGGACCCCGGACGGCCGCACGATCATCTTCTACTCCAACCGGGGCGGCGGCTTCGACCTGTGGCAGGTCCGGGCCGATGGCAGCGCCCCCGCGCAGCTCCTCCTCGACCTGCCCCGTGACGTCGTGGCCGCGGAGGTCTCGCCCGACGGCGAGTGGCTCCTGTACCGGACGAACGCGCTCCAGGCCCCGGGGGCCGATATCCTCGCCCGCCGCTTCGGGCCGGATGGTGGCCTGGACGACGAAGACACGCCGCTGCTCACGAGCCCGGCCGCCGAGCGGTCGCCCACCTTCTCGCCCGACGGCCGATGGCTGGCGTACGTGTCCGACGAGTCCGGCCGGGACGAGATCTACGTCCGGCCGTTCCCGGACGTGGCGACCGCCCGCTGGCAGGTGTCGGTGGACGGCGCCAACGAGCCGCTCTGGTCCAGGGGCGGGGACGAGATCTTCTACCGTCGCGCCGACGGCCAGCTGATCGCGGCCCGGGTGCGGACCGATCCCACGTTCGCCGTGGGTGAGCGGGAGACGCTGTTCTCCCTGTACTCCGTGGACTACAACCACCGGGGCTACGACGTGCTGCCGGGCGACAGTGTGTTCGTCCTCCTGCCCGTCGAGACGGGCGGCGGCAACCATCTCGTGGTGGTGGACAACCTGTCCACCGAGCTCGCGGAGAAGCTGGCCCGATGAGCGGGTCCGGGAGCGGGGCCGTGATCGACCGGCTGAACGTCGCCCTCGAGGGTCGCTACCGGATCGAGCGGGAGCTCGGCGAGGGCGGGATGGCCACCGTGTTCCTGGCCCACGACATCAAGCACGACCGGCAGGTCGCGCTCAAGGTCCTGAAGCCGGAGCTGGCGGCGGTGGTCGGCGCGGACCGGTTCCTGGCCGAGATCCGGACCACGGCGAACCTCGAGGACCCGCATATCCTGCCGCTGTACGATTCCGGCGAGGTGGACGGGTTCCTCTTCTACGTCATGCCGTACGTGGAGGGCGACTCGCTGCGGGACCGGCTGGACCGGGAGCACCAGCTGCCGGTGGACGAGGCGCTCGAGATCGCCCGGAAGGTGGCCGCTGCGCTGCAGTTCGCCCATGACCAGGGCGTGGTGCATCGGGACGTGAAGCCGGCGAACATCCTGCTCCGCCGTGGCGAGCCGCTGGTGGCGGATTTCGGGATCGCGCTGGCGCTGTCGGAGGCCGGCAGCGGACGGCTCACGGAGACGGGGCTCAGCATGGGCACGCCCCACTACATGAGCCCCGAGCAGGCGTCCGGTGAGCGCAGCCTGGACCCGCGCAGCGACGTCTACGCCCTGGGGTGCGTGCTGTACGAGATGCTGACCGGCGAGCCGCCGCATGCCGGACCCACGGCCCAGGCGGTGCTGGCCAAGATCCTCACGGAGGATCCGCGGAGGGCGCGGGAAGTGCGACGAGCGGTCCCCGAGCACGTGGATGCCGCGCTGGCGCAAGCGCTCGAGAAGCTGCCGGCGGACCGGATGGCGTCGCCGCGCGCGTTCGTGGACGCGCTGGACGACCCGTCCTTCCGACACGGGACCGCACCATCGAGGTCGGGATCCGCGCCGGCGGCCGGCGGCGGAAGCTCTCCTGCGTGGAGAGCCGCGGCCATCGTCTTCGCTCTCATCGCCGCGGTCCTGGCCGGCGTGGTCCTGCGCCCGGCCCCGCCCGGTCCGGAAGCGCCGGTCTTCAAAGCGGCCGTCTCGCTGCCCCAGTCCCAGGGGCTGCTGACGCCGCAGCTGGGCGCTTCCTTCGTCCTCTCGCCCGACGGCTCGCGGCTGGTCTACGCCAGCCGGGCGTCGGGCTCGCCGTGGCAGCTGTGGGTGCGTCCCGCCGACGATCTCGAGGCGAC
This sequence comes from Candidatus Longimicrobiales bacterium M2_2A_002, assembly GCA_051418035.1. GTDB lineage: Bacteria > Gemmatimonadota > Gemmatimonadetes > Longimicrobiales > RSA9 > JAWVYT01. The sequence goes on along the minus strand of JBPRGE010000092.1, from coordinate 6,299 downwards.
GCCGATCCCGGGCACGGAGGCGAGCTACTCGCCCGCGTTCTCGCCCGACGGCGAGCAGATCGCCTACAACAGCCCGGAGGGCGAGCTGAAGGTGGTGGACATCACCCGCGGCTCGACCCGGACGCTGGCGGACAGCACGGTCATCGTGGTCGACTGGGCGGTGGACGGGAACATCTACTACGTCCACGGCGTGACGCTGGGCAGCATCTGGCGGATCCCCGCGGGCGGCGGCGAGGCCGAGCCCGTGCCGGTGGTCTCCGGCGACCCGTCGCCGACCCCGCTCTGGGGTCCCGGCCAGGTGCTGCCCGGCGGCGAGACCATGGTGATCACCCGGTTCCCCGAGGGGAACGCCGGGCCGGGCGGCGCCGTGCTGGCGGCGGTGAACTTCACCACCGGTGAGGTCAGGGACCTGGGCCAGGGCTCCGACCCGCGCTACCTGAGCAGCGGCTACCTGCTGTGGGGCACCCGGGAGGGCACGCTCATGCGCGCCCCGTTCGACGCGGAGGCGCTGGAGCTCACGGGCCCGGCCGAGACGGTGGCCGAGGGGATCCTGCTGGACGCCACCGCGATCATGCACTACAGCGTGTCGGAGAACGGGTCACTGGTCTACCGGACCGGCGCATCGGCCGGCGCCGTCGGCGGCCTGATGTGGGTCGACCGGGACGGGGTCCGGACGCCGGCATCCGACCTGGAGGTCGGGCTGACCATCGGCCTCTGGGACTCCCTGGACCTGTCGCCGGACGGGACCCGGGTCGCCCTGACCATCGCCGACGGGCTGACCTCCCACGTCTGGGTCCAGCCCCTCGACCCGCCGGGCGCGCCGCCGAATCGCATCACCTTCGGCGGCACGTTCAATGTCCGACCCCGCTGGGCCGGCGACGGACGCGCCCTCACCTTCGTCAGCAACCTCGGGGGCCAGGGCGTCCCGACGCAGCTGTGGAAGAAGCCGGCCGGCGGGGCCGGCGCCCCCGAGCCCGTGGTGGTGGACAGGCGCGAGGTGGAGGAGGGCTTCGAGTCGCCGGACGGCGAGTGGGTCGTCTACCGGCTCGGCGGCACGGCGTCCAACCGTGACATCTACGCGATCCGGCCGGGCATCGACACCGCCGGGGCCCCCATGGCCGCCACGGCCCGGAACGAGCGCTCGCCGGTGCTCTCCCCCGACGGCCGCTGGCTCGCGTACGTCTCGGACGAGGCCGGGCAGGACGAGATCTTCGTCACGCCGTTCCCGAACGTCGCGGACGGCAAGTGGCAGGTGTCGACCGGGGGCGGGCACTCGGCCGCGTGGAGCCACGACAGCTCCGAGCTCTTCTACGTGGGGGCGTCCAACGACATGATCGCCGCCCGCTACACCGTGTCCGGCGGCGCGTTCGTGGTGACCGGCATCACGCCGCTCTTCAACACCACCGGCATGCTCATGGGCATCAACCACAAGGCGTACGCCGTGCACCCGGACGACGACCGGTTCCTGGTCATCTCGCTGGGTGGCGCCGAGGCGGAGCTGGTCTGGGTCCAGAACTGGGAGAAGGGACTGTGAGCGGAGATGGCACGGTCGCCCGGCTGAACGCCGCCCTCGAGGGCCGCTACCGGATCGACCGTAAGCTCGGCGAGGGCGGGATGGCCACCGTCTACCTGGCCGAGGACCTCCGGCACCGGCGCCAAGTGGCGCTCAAGGTGCTCAAGCCCGAGCTGGCCGCCGTGGTCGGCGCCGAACGGTTCCTGGCGGAGATCGAGACGACGGCCAACCTCCAGCACCCGCATATCCTGCCGCTCTACGACTCGGGCGAAGCGGACAGCTTCCTCTTCTACGTCATGCCGTACGTGGAGGACGAGAGCCTGCGGGAGAAGCTGGACCGGGAGCGGCAGCTGCCGATCGACGACGCGGTGCGGATCGCGAGGGCCGTCGCGGCCGGGCTCGACTACGCCCACCGCCAGGGCGTGGTGCACCGGGACATCAAGCCGGCCAACATCCTGCTCCAGGACGGCGAGCCGGTCATCGCCGACTTCGGGATCGCGCTGGCCATCCAGGAGGCGGGCGGCGGGCGGCTCACCGAGACGGGCCTGTCGCTGGGGACGCCGTACTACATGAGCCCCGAACAGGCCACGGCCGACCGGGACCCCGACGCACGGAGCGACGTCTACTCGCTGGGGTGCGTGCTCTACGAGATGCTCACCGGCGAGCCGCCCTTCACCGGGAACACCGCCCAGTCGGTGCTGGGCAAGATCCTGACGGCCGACGCCGTGGCGCCGCGCCAGCTGCGGAGCACGATCCCCGCTCACGTCGAGGCGGCGGTGCTCCGGTCGCTGGCGAAGGTGCCCGCCGACCGGTTCGGCAGCGCGGCCGATCTGGCCCGCGCGCTGGACGAGGGCGGGGCCGTCGCGTATCCCCCGACGGCTGCCGGGGCGCCCGGAGCCGCCGGGGCGCCGGCGGGCGCCCGATCGCGACTGGCCGCCCGGGCGCCATGGGTCGTGGCCGGCCTCTTCGCGGTCCTCGCGGCCGTGGCCGGCCTCGGCCGTGCGACCGGGGATCGGGACGATCCGGGGATGCCGGGTCTCAGGGCCATCCTGGAGCTGCCCGAGAGAAGCCACCTGGACGGGACCCGGATCGCCATCTCCGACGATGGGACCGTGGTCGCCGTGCGGGCGCTCCACGACGGTCGGCCCGTCCTCATGGCGCGGCCCACGGACGCGCTCGAGTTCTTCCCGGTGCCCGGCACCTACATGGCCGACCAGCAGTTCCTGTCGCCGGACGGCGGGACGCTGGCCTTCCGGGCCGCGGGCGGGATGCGACGCGTCCCCGTCGCCGGAGGCCCCGTCATCACCATGGACCCGGACGGTGCGTGGGCCGGCGGCGACTGGACGGAGGACGGCACGGTCATCTACTCCCGGAGCTACCGGAGCGGACTGTGGCGCCTCACGAACGGCGGCGGTGAGCCGGAGCGTCTCACGCAGCCCGAAGACGATGAGCTGGGGCACTGGTGGCCCCAGGTGCTGCCCGATGGCGAGCACGTGCTCTTCACCGCGTTCCGGACCCCGATCTCGGCGTCGCGGATCTCGGTCCTTTCGCTGGAGACCGGGGAGCGGACGGAGCTGTTCGAGGGCGGCGTACACGCGAAGTACGTCCCCACGGGCCACATCCTCTATGTCCGCGCCGGGGCGCTCTACGCCGTGCCGTTCAACCTCGAGGGGCTGTCCATCGAGGGCGAGGGCGTGCCGGTGGTGGCCGACGTCGCCATGGACCACTCGTCGGGGATGGGCGCCTACGACGTGGCCGGGAACGGTACGCTGGTCTACATCCGCGCCTCCGAGCTCAACGCCCCCTCCGAGCTGGTCTGGGTCGACCGGTCGGGTCGGGAGACCCCGATCCTCACGGACTCGGGGCTCGTCATGACGCCCGCGCTGTCTCCCGACGGCCGGGCCGTGGCCCTGACCGCGTTCGAACCCGGGGAGGCCGAGGACATCTGGACGGTGGACCTGATCCGGGGCACGCGTACGAGGGTGACCTCGGGCGGCGGCTCCGATTTCGGCCCGATCTGGACCCCGGACGGCGAGAGCGTGATCTTCACGTCGGAGCAGCCGGTCTTCGACCTCTATCTGCGCCGGGCCCGGGGCAGCGCTCCGGCCTCCCCGCTGGTCGCCAGTGACTACGACAAGTACGTGGGCGGCTTCACTCCGGATGGCGGGCACCTCATCTACTCGGTGGCGGCGGAGCCGGGCGAGGAGATCTGGCGGGTCGCCGTCGATGGAGGCAGTGAGCCCGAGCGGGTCCACGCCCCGGAGGCCGGCGCGTATCAGCCCGCCGTGTCGCCGAACGGCCGCTGGCTGGTCTACGCGTCGCCGGAATCCGGTCGGCTCCAGATCTACCTGGCCTCCTACCCGGACCCCTCGGAGCTCCGCCGGCAGGTCTCGGTGGACGGCGGGTCGTCACCGCGCTGGTCACGCGGCGGGAGGGAAGTCGTCTACCAGGATGGCGGGAGTATCCTGGCCGTGTCCGTCGATCCGGAGACCGGTGAGCTGGGTCGTCCGGAGCGGCTGTTCGAGGGGGCCTACCTGGACCCTGCGATCAATTTCACGCGCAACTACGACGTGACCGCGGACGGCGAGCGGTTCCTGATGGTCAAGCGCGCCCGGGAGCGGGCGCCGCGCAGGGTGGTCGTGGTGACCGGGTTCTTCGACCAGCTTCGGTCTCTGACGGAGGGACGCCCCTGATGCACTCGCCCGAGCACCCCCGAGGCAGGTAGCCGATGACTCACTTCGAACGCCCGCAATTCGACGAGATCGATGCGTGGGGACTCACGCACCGCGGGAAGGTCCGGACCGAGAACCAGGACCACTTCTTCGTGGGGGCGCTGGCGTGCGGGATCACCGTGGGGGCCACGAGCGTGACCCGGTCGGACCGGCAGGTGCTGCTCCCGGAGCGGCTGGCATCGCTGGGGATGGTCGCCGACGGGGTCGGCAGCACGGAGGGCGGCGGCGAGGCGGCCCGGATCGCCGTCCGGGAGCTGCTGAACGCGGTGTCGGCCTCGTTCTGGGAGGCCGACGTCACCGAGAACGACGACCCGGAGGTCTTCGTCCGGCTGCTCAACGACGCGGCGCTCTCGTGCCACGAGTCGCTGCTGCACAGGTCGGAGGAGGAGGGCGGCGGCCGGAAGTTCGCCACCACGCTGACGCTGTTCCTGGGGCTCTGGCCCCACGCGTACCTGCTCCAGGTCGGCGACTCCCGGTGCTACATCTACCAGGATGGCGCGCTCACCCAGATCAGCCAGGACCAGACGCTGGCCGAGGAGCTGGTGGCCAACGGGACGCTGACCCGGACGGCGGCGGAGAAGAGCCGGTGGGCCAATGTCCTCTCCAGCGCCATCGGCGGTGCGGACGCCGCGCCGGTGGTGACCCGGGTCGTGCGCGACTGGGGCACGGTCGTGCTCCTGTGCAGCGATGGGCTGACCAAGCACGTGTCGGACGCGCAGATCGAGCACCGGATGGCGACCATGACCGGCGCGCGTCAGGTCGCGGAGCAGCTCCTCCAGGACGCGCTGGACGGGGGTGGGACGGACAACATCAGCATCGTGATCGGGCGGACGGTGAGGGGGTGAAGAGTGCAAGAGTGCAAGAGTGCAAGAGTGCACGATGCAAGAGTCCAGAGACCAGAGACCGGAGTTCAGAGCTCAGAGATCTGGGCGCTGGCGGGAATGAGGTGGGGCTGAGGTGACGGATTCGATGGTGGAGCGGTTGAACGGGGCGCTGGAGGGGCGGTACCGGATCGAGCGGGAGCTGGGCGAGGGGGGGATGGCTACCGTCTTCCTGGCGGAGGATCTGCGGCACGACCGGAAGGTGGCGCTGAAGGTCCTGAAGCCGGAGCTGGCGGCCGTCGTCGGGGCGGAGCGGTTCCTGGCGGAGATCAAGACCACGGCGAATCTGCAGCACCCGCACATCCTGCCGCTCTTCGACTCCGGGGAGGCCGACAGCTTCCTGTTCTACGTCATGCCGTACGTGGAGGGCGAGTCGCTGCGGGAGAAGCTGGACCGGGAGAAGCAGCTCGGAGTGGACGAGGCCGTAGCGCTGACGGAGAAGATCGCCAGCGCCCTCGAGTACGCCCACGAGCAGGACGTGGTGCACCGGGACATCAAGCCCGCCAATATCCTCATGAGCCGGGACGAGCCGCTGGTGGCCGACTTCGGCATCGCGCTGGCACTCTCCGAGGCCGGCGGCGGGCGGATCACGGAGACGGGGCTAAGCCTCGGCACGCCCCACTACATGTCGCCCGAGCAGGCCAGCGGCGACCAGTCGCTGGACAAGCGCAGCGACGTCTACGCCCTCGGATGCATCCTGTACGAGATGCTCACCGGCGAGCCGCCCTACGGCGGGCCCACGGCCCAGAGCGTCCTGGCGAAGATCCTCACCGGCGACGTGCGCCGGATCACCGACCTGCGCCGCACCGTCCCGTCCCACGTGGACGCGGCGGTGGCCAAGGCGCTGGAGAAGCTACCGGCGGACCGGTTCGCCTCGGCGGACGCGTTCGTCCGCGCGCTGAACGACGAGGGGTTCCGCCACACGCCCAGAGAACACGACTCGCGGCGGACCGTGAAGCCCGGCGTCGGCGGCCTACTGCAGACCCGCCCGCAGGTGGCCGTCCGTGTGGTCCGCGCCTTGCTGGCCGCGGGGGTCCTCCTCGGCACCCTGATCCGACCGGCACCGCCGGAGCGGCCGGTCTTTCGGGCCGCCCTGGAGTTCCCGGAGGACCAGGCGCTGGTGGAACCACCGTTCGGGTCGGGATTCGACCTGTCGAGCGACGGACGAACGCT
>JBPRGE010000091.1:0-3229 GCA_051418035.1 Candidatus Longimicrobiales bacterium M2_2A_002 | reverse complement strand
CCGGCTGGGCGTTCGTGGTGGGCTATTTCATCAGCGGCGCCATCCAGGCCTTCGTCCCGAAGGCGCGGCTCACGCGCTACATGGGCGACGCGGGCCCGAAGAGCGTCTCGCTCGCAACGATCTTCGGGGCGGCCTCGTCGTCCTGCTCGTTCGCGGCGCTGGCGGCCGCCCGGTCGCTGGTCCTGAAAGGCGCGCACTTCGTCGCGGCCGTGGCGTTCATGTTCGCGTCCACGAACCTGGTGATCGAGCTGGGGATCCTGATCTTCATCTTCCTGGGCTGGCAGTTCGTGGCCGCGGAGATCGTGGGCGGGATCATCATGATCATCGTCAGCGCCACGCTGATTCGGCTGACGTACCCGAAGAAGTGGCTGGGGGCCGCGCGCGACAAGGTCGAGGAGGAGTCGGAGGCCGGGGACCAGGACTTCGACTGGAAGGACCGTATCACGTCCCGTCACGGCTGGCGCCGCGTGGGTCACAACTTCGTCTCCGACTGGAAGATGGTCTGGGAGGAGATCGTCATCGGCTTCACGGTGGCGGGGTTCGTGGCCGTGTTCGTCCCCGACAGCTTCTGGGCGGCCATCTTCCTCACTGAATGGGCCGACCAGCTGCCGGAGTGGCTCATGGTGCTGGAGAACGCCATGGTGGCGCCGCTGGTGGCGGCCGCCACGTTCATCGGCTCCATGGGCAACATCCCGCTGGCCACGATCCTCAACGCCAACGGCGTGCTGTTCGCCGGGATCATGGGCTTCATCTACAGCGACCTGGTGGTCCCGCCGCTGGTGGCGATCAACGCGAAGTACTACGGGCTGAAGGTCGCGCTGTACATCGCAGGCGTGATGTATGTGAGCATCGTGATCACGGCGCTGGTCCTCCACGGCAGCTTCGGGCTCCTGGGTCTCACGCCCGAGTCGCGGCGCGTGGTGTCGGAGGTGGCCCGGTTCGAGATCGACTACACCTTCTGGCTCAACCTCGTCATGGTGGTGCTGGCTGCCTGGCTGGTCTGGCTCCACCGCCGGTTCCTGGCGGCGGAGGAGCAGGAAGCCGAGCCGGTGGGCGGTTTGACCGTGAAGCGCGGGTTCGTGTACCTGGCGTTGATATTGGTGGTGGGCGGCGCGGTGGCCTGGCTCGGGCCAGGCGTGTGAGCGGGGGCGAAGTCGCGGCGTAGCGGTTATCGCGACGCAATCGTGGGTCTGTGATGGTGCTGGTGGCAGTAATCGATCGGCTGGCGAAGCAGCCCCCGTCCTGTCGCCGGACAGACCCGCCCGGCTGGATCAGCCCGCCGGCCGGTGCACGCCTCCTGCCGCGGCGTTGATGCCTTCGGCAAGGGTGGGATGGACGTGGAGGGTCCGTGCCACATCGTCCACGGTGACGTCCAGGACCAGCCCCAAGGCAAGCTCGTGAATGAGCTCCCCGGCGGAGGGCCCGAGAATGTGAGCGCCCAACAGTCGCTTGGAGTCGGCTTCGGCCACCAGCTTGATGAACCCTTGCGTCTCCCCCATGGCCCAGGCCCGGGCCACTCCACTGAAGTCCTGCCGTCCCACGGCGACCTCGTGTCCCTGCTGCCGCGCTTCCTCTTCGGTCAGTCCGACGGACGCCACCTCCGGGTCCGTGAACACGGCGTGGGGGACGACGCGCCCGTCCGTGGAAGCATCGGTGTCGTCTTTGACAAGAATCCGGTACAGGACGTCCGCGTCATCCCGGGCCGAATGTGTGAACATGGGCCGGCCCGTGACATCCCCGATGGCGTAGATTCCTTCGGCCGTCGTCCGGAACCGCGAGTTGACCCGGATGAATCCCCGGTCGTCGACGTCCGCCCCCGGACCGTTCAGGCCGAGGGCGTCGGTGTTCGGAGTCCGGCCGGCGGCCACGAGCAGTCGGTGGCCGTCGATCTCCTTCACGTCGTCAGCGGTACGGAACCGGACGCGCACGCCGTCATCCAGCGGTTCCACCTCCCGGACGTCCGCTTCCGTCCGAATACTCAGCCCTTCCTCTTCGAGGATCTCGCGCAGGGCATCGCCGATCTCCGGCTCCTCGCGGGGCAGGATCCGCTCGTTTCGTTGGAGCACGGTGACCCGGGTGCCGAACCGGGCGAACATCTGGGCCAGTTCGATCCCCACGAAGCCGCCGCCGATCACGATCAGACTCTCCGGGAGCTCCCGAAGGTCCAGGACCTGCCGGCTCGTGAGGTACGGCGTTCGATCCAGGCCGGCGATGTCCGGGACCGCGGGACGCGCGCCCACGTTGACGATGACCTTCGGGGCGCGTGTGACACGGCCCCCGACGCGTACCGCGCCGTCCGGCTCGAACCGGGCTTCGCCCTCGATCAGCTCCAGGTTCTCGTTGTTCCGGACCTGTCGGTAGGAGCCGTTCCGAATCCTTTCGACGACCTCGTTCTTCCGATCCACGACGGCGCCGAGGTCCACGTCGGGCGCGGACGTTCGCACGCCGAAGTCGCCGGCCCTCCGCACGAGGTGAGCGACCCGGGCGGAGTGGATCATGGTCTTTGTCGGGATGCACCCCCGGTTCAGGCAGGTCCCGCCCAGGGTCTCCTTCTCCACCAGGACCGTCCGGAGCCCCTTGTAGGCCGCCTTGTTGGCGATGGGCAGGCCCGCCATCCCACCCCCGATGACGACGAGGTCGCAGGACTCCGGTCCCTCCCGGTCACCCGCCATCATCCACCCGGGCCTGGTAGTCGGTCATCCGGTGAAGTTCCTCGATGACGGCGTCGATGGAGGTCCGGGTCGTGTCATACGTCACCACGCCCCGCTCTTCCTGCCACGAGAACTCCGCCTCCCGGACGCCCTCGATCCGTTCCACGACCACCCGGGCCGCTGTCTCGCACCCCGTTCACGTCATCCCGGTCACGTGGAGTCGGACCGTGCGGTAGGCCGCCATGGGATCGGACGTTGGCTCGGATGGGTCGGTGGCCTCCGCCGCCCGCGGCGCTTCCTGCACGGCGCCTTCGGGATAAGGGTTCCCCGACGAACCGTCGCCCGTACCGAACACCTCGAGCGCCGCCACCGCGGCGATGACGAGGGCCAGGACCACCCACTCCTTCCGCTTCATCTCGGGCCCCTTTCCGCTCCGTCCCTCACAGGACGAGATCCTGCCAGGACGGGAAGGTGGCGAAGACGGCGGCGAGGACGGTGGCGGTCCAGAGTGTGATCCGCATCGTCCGTCGCACCCGTGGATCCGCGCACGCCTTCCCCGGCTCGCACGCCTTCTCTTC
>JBPRGE010000090.1:0-8819 GCA_051418035.1 Candidatus Longimicrobiales bacterium M2_2A_002 | reverse complement strand
CTGTGGAGCCCGACGCCCACGCGGGTGGCCCCGGCCCGGTGCTTCCCCGCTAGAGCGGCTCCTCCCTCGCCTCCCCCGTGCGCATGGACTCCAGTCGTGCCCTGGCGAGCACGCCGCGCAGCGCACGGGCGGTCTTCGGGTGGATGTCCACGACGGCCACGTCCAGCCCGGCTTCCTCCAGGTCATCGATCAGCCCTTCCAGGACCATGGCCGCCGTCAGGTCCACGCGGCCGAGCCGTTCCATGTGGAGCTTCACGTGCACGGCGTCGGGGTGGTCGGCGACCAGGTCGAAGACCGCAGCCTTGAGCACCTCGGCCGAGCCGAACCAGAGGACGCCCCGCGGGTGCAGGTGCAGCGTCACGCCGTCGGCCTCGGCCTCCAGCTGGACCTGGAACTCCCGCCAGAGGTGGATCCCGATGGAGAAGAGCACGCCCAGCACCACGGCCTGCTCGATTCGCGGTGACAGGAGCACGGTCAGGGCCAGCGTCACGCTCGCCACGGCGAACTGGGGACGCGAGATCCGCCAGAGGATCAGCACCGGCCTCAGGTGGAGCAGGTTCGCGACGGCCCCCAGAACGATCGCGCTCAGGACCGCCGTTGGGAGCGGCGCCAGCAGCTCGGCGAACGGGAGGAAGCCGAGGACGGCCAGTCCCGTCACCGCGCCGCTCCAGCGGGTCCGGGCGCCGGCCAGGTGGTTCAGACTGCTGCGGGAGAAGGAGCCACCGACGGGGAACCCGCCGGAGAATGCCGCGGCGATGTTCGCCACCCCCTGACTCACGAAGTCGCGGTCGGGATCCCAATGCTGCCGCTCGCGGGTAGCGTGGACCCGGGCGATGGTCGCGGCCTCGGCGAACCCGACCAGCGCGATGACCACACCGGCCAGCGCCACTGCCGGCAGCGAGGTCCACGGCAGGTCCAAGGTCAGGGGTGGCAGCCCCTCCGGAACGGAGCCCACCACGGCGCCTTCGTAGCCGAAGGCCATGGTGGCGAGCAGCCCCGCCAGTGCCGCCAGCGGGACGCCCGGCACCCTGGAGTGAACGAGTCGCCCGCCCAGCACCAGGAAGAGGGTGAGGGCCGAAAGGGCGATGGCCCACGGGTCCCACAGCTCGGTGTGGCGCAGCGCGTGGATGGCCGAGCCCATCACGCCGCCCGTCTCCTCGACTCCCAGGGCCCCGGGCAGCTGGGATGCCACGATCAGGATCCCCGCCCCGATGGTGAAGCCCCGAAGTACCGGCTCCGACATCAGGAACGCGATGTCCCCCGCCTTGAAGAACCCGATGGCCACACGGGTCAGCCCCACGATGAGCGCCAGCAGCCCGCCCAGCGCCACGTACTCCGGCGATCCGGGCGGCGCGAGGGTGGAGAGGGCGCCGAAGGTCAGCAGCGAGGTGAGCGCTACCGGCCCCGTCTGCAGGTACGGCGACGAGGCGAAGAAGGCGGCGGCCAGCGGCGGGAGCGCCGCGGCGTAGAGACCGATATGGGGCGGCATCCCGGCCAGTCGGGCGTACGCCAGCGCCTGGGGGACCAGGAGAACGGCCACGCTGATGCCGGCCACCACGTCGCCCAGCTTCGGGTAGCTCCGCTCCCGGGCCCGCTCGTGGGGCAGCGGGTCCCGCTCCATCTCCTCGCGTCCGCCGCCGTTCCTTGCCATGCCGACCTCAGCCGATGAGCGCGTGGGCGACGCGCGGCAGGACCCGCCCGAGGCGGTCTTCCACCTTCGCGGCCGCCACCTCGTCCGCTCGCGTCGGGCCCAGGTTGATCACGGCGACAGGGACGCTCTCGTCCCGGGCCCGGTAGATGAACCGCCGCCCCGAGTACACCATCAGCGACGAGCCCACCACCAGTAGCGCGTCGCCCTCCCCGAACAGGCGCCACGCGTCGTCCACCCGCGTCGCCGGGACATTCTCGCCGAAGAGGACGACGTCCGGCTTCATCACGCCGCCGCACGACCGGCACGCCGGCACCCGGAAGCCCGGGACCGTTCCGTCCGGCAGCTCGGCGTCGCCGTCCGGCGCCGTCTCGGCGGCCGCCCGCGCCCGCTCGACGCCATCGAGCCACGTCGCGTTCAGCGCCAGCAGCTCCTCCTGGAACGCCGACCGCGGGATACGGGCGCCGCACTCCAGGCACGCCACCCGGCCCAGGGAGCCGTGCAGCTCCACCACCCGTCGGCTCCCCGCTGCGTGGTGAAGCCCGTCCACGTTCTGGGTGATGACGCCCCGGACCACGCCCGCCGCCTCGAGCTCGGCCAGTGCACGGTGCGCCGGGTTGGGGCGCGTCGTCGACAGCCGGGGCCACCCCACCGTGCTGCGGGCCCAGTAGCGGGCGCGGGCGTCCGGACGCCGCACGAACTCGCCGTACCGGATCGGGCTCCGCCGCTTCAGACTGCCCTCCGGACCCCGGTAGTCGGGGATCCCCGACTCCGTGCTGCACCCCGCGCCGGCCAGCACCACCACGCGACGGCCCCGGAGCAGGTGCACCAGCTCACGGAGACCGCTCGCATCGACGGGACGGACGGGAATGACCATGGCGCCAATCTACGGAGCCGCGCCCCTTCTGTGCAGGGCCTCCTGCCGCCCGCCGGACGGAGCGCCAGGCCGGCTACGGCGTGATGAGGCCGTAGAGCTTCGGCAGGTCCTGTATCGTCACGATCCCGATGGCCGGCTCCCCGGCATCGCCCGTGGGCGTCACCAGGACGGTCTCCAGCCGACGTCCCTCCCGCGGCGCCTCCGCGAACATCGCCACCACGTCCGTCACCAGCCGATGCCGGTCCACCACCTCGTACCGCCGCCCTGCCTCGCCGTACTCCAGCACCGACTCCACCGGCTCCTCGTCCAGCGAGCCCGGCGGACCCGCCAGACGGGCCGCTACCCACCGGGCGATGGCGTTGGCGGTGAGCAGCCCGCGAAACATGTCGCCCGCGTATACGGGCAGCCGGGAAAAGCCGCCATCCACCATCCGCTTCGCCGCCTCCGCCACCAGCTCGTCGGGACTGCACTTGACCACCGGCCGGGACATGACCTCGTCGATCCGCGGCGGGTCGGTGATCAGCTCCACGATGTGCTCCAGGCGCTCCACCGTCTCCTCGTGCGGCTCCGCCACCACGTACCCGCCGCCCCGATCGTGCACGATGGCGTTCCGGAGCTCCGACAGCTCCGTCAGGTCGTCCTCCACCGAGCGCACCAGCGGGTCCCGCTTCGCCGCCTGCCTCAGCAGCCAGCGGAACGAGTTCCCGTTGCCGGTGCCCAGCAGCTCTTCCAGCGCCCGCTCCGCCTGCGCGAACGCGATCAGGAAGCGATCCGACCGGCTTCGCACCCTCGTGCCTTTGCCTTCGTGGTCCGTCATGCCGCACCGTCTCCTTCGGCCAGGTATCCCCGGGCCAACTCGCCGAACGCCTCGACCTGCTCGGTCTGCCACGCCTCGTCCCGGCCCAGCTCCGCCGCCAGCAGCTCTGCGACCTCCGGGGCCGACTCCACCGCCGCCCGGGCGTCCAGCAGGAGCATCCGGACCCGGCGGGAGAGGACGTCCTCCACCGTGCGGGCCATCTCTTCCCGGGCCGCCCACACGACCTGCGCGCCGATCACCGGGTGGTCGGGGTGGATCCGCTCGCCCAGTGCCGCATCCTCGCGGGCCAGCTCCCTGATCCGGGGCGCGTCGGAGCCGTAGGGCGCCAGGTCGCCGAACTCCTCGGCGTGCCTGTGGAACCCCTGGATCGGCAGGTCCTTCGTCACGCACGGCCGCTCGTCCAGCTCCGCGAGGAGCGCCGCCTGGTCGATGGTGTCCTCCGCCATCCTCCGGTACGTGGTCCACTTGCCGCCCGCGATGGTCAGCAGGCCGTCGGGCGAGATGTGCAGCGTATGGTCGCGGGAGAGGGCGGCCGTCCCCTCGCTCTCGTCGGGCGTGCCGACCAGCGGCCGGATCCCGGCGAACGTGCTCCTGATGTCCGCACGGGTCGGGTTCTTGGTCAGGTACCGTGCGGCATGCTCCAGGAGGAACTCGACCTCCTCCTCGAAGGGGACCGGCTCCGCCGGCACCTCGTCGATCGGGGTGTCCGTGGTCCCGACCACGACCTTCCCCAGCCACGGAATCGCGAACAGGACCCGGCCGTCATCGGTCTTCGGGACCATGATCGCGCTGTCGCCCGGGAGGAACTCCGGGTCCAGCACGATGTGCACGCCCTGGCTCGGCACGATCATCGGCTTCGCGTCCGGGTCGTCCATGCGGCGCACCGCATCCGTATACGGGCCCGTGGCATTGACCACCACCCGGGCCGCCGCTTCATGGCTCTCGTCCGACTCCAGGTCCGTGAACCGGACGCCCTTCACCTCGCCGTCCTCCTTCACCAGGCCCGTCACCTCGGCGTAGTTCAGGAGCACCCCGCCCTGGCCGGCGGCCGTCCGGGCCATGGCCACGGCGAGACGGGCGTCGTCGAACTGGCCATCGTGGTAGATGACACCGCCGTTCAGCCCCTCCGACTCGATGGTGGGGATCAGCTCCTGGGTCCTCTCCTTCGACAGCAGCTTCGACCGGCCCAAGCCCTGCTTGCCCGCCAGCATGTCGTAGAGCTTCAGCCCCACCCCGTAGAACGGGCCCTCCCACCAGTCGTAGTTCGGCACCACGAAGGACAGGTTTCGCACCAGATGCGGCGCGTTCTTCAGCAGTAGCCCCCGCTCCTTCAGCGCCTCCAGCACCAACGAAATATTCCCCTGCTGCAGGTACCGGACACCGCCGTGGACCAGCTTCGTGCTCCGGCTCGACGTTCCGCTCCCGAAGTCGCCTCGCTCCAGCAGCAGCGGCTCGTAGCCCCGCGAGGCCGCCTCGATGGCCGCCCCCAGACCCGTCGCGCCGCCGCCGACAATGATCATGTCCCAGGGCTCCGTGGCCGCGTCGAGCGCGCTGAGCATCGTGTGTCGCTCCATGATCCCCGCTCCTCGTGGTTCTCCGTGGTTACGCCGTCGTCCCGGGAGGCGCCGCTACTCGGGGTCCGCCCAGCCGCCGGCCCGGGCCAGCGCCTTGACCCACCCGGCCTGCAGCTCATTCACGCGCTCGGGGGTCATCGTCGGCTCGAAGCGACGGTCCACGGCCCACTGCTGCCGGATCTCGTCGACGTCCTCCCAGAAGCCGACCGCCAGACCCGCCAGATACGCCGCACCCAGCGCCGTGGTCTCGACCACCTTCGGCCGCAGAACCGGCGCCCGGAGCAGGTCCGCCTGAAACTGCATCAGCAGGTCGTTGGCCGCCGCGGCGCCGTCCACCCGGAGCTCCTTCACGTCGATCCCCGAGTCCGCCTCCATCGCGCTGAGCACGTCCGCCACCTGGTAGGCGATCCCTTCGACCGCCGCCCGCGCCAAATGGCCCGCCGTGGTCCCCCGCGTGATCCCCGCCAGGATGCCCCGGGCGTACTGGTCCCAGTGGGGCGCGCCCAGCCCGGCGAACGCCGGGACCAGGTAGACGCCGCCGTTGTCCGGCACACTCGCCGCCAGCGTCTCCACCTCCGGCGCCGTCCGGATCAGCCCCAGCCCGTCCCGGAGCCACTGCACCACCGCGCCCGCGATGAAGATGCTCCCCTCCAGCGCGTACTCGACCACGCCGTCCAGCTCCCACGCGATCGTCGTCACCAGCTGGTTCTCCGACGGGACCGCCTCCGTGCCCGTGTTCAGCAGCATGAAGCAGCCGGTGCCGTACGTGTTCTTCACCATCCCCCGCTCGGTGCACATGTTGCCGAACAGCGCCGCCTGCTGATCGCCGGCGATCCCCGCGATCGGGACCGGCTTCGCGAACAGCGCGTCCGATGTGTGCCCGTACACCTCGCTCGACGGACGCACCTCCGGAAGCATGCTGCGCGGGACGCCGAAGAGCTCGAGCAGCTCGTCGTCCCACTCCCCCGCACGGATATTGTAGAGCATCGTACGCGACGCGTTCGTCACATCCGTCACGTGCTCCGCGCCCCCCGTCATCTTCCAGATCAGCCATGTGTCGATCGTCCCGAACGCCAGCTCGCCCGCCGCCGCCCGCGCGCGGGCCCCCTCGACGTTCTCCAGGATCCACCGGATCTTCGTCGCCGAGAAGTACGCGTCGATCACCAGCCCCGTCTTCTCACGGATCAACGGCTCGTGACCGGCCGCCTTCAGCCGGTCGCAGAACCCCGCCGTCCGTCGGTCCTGCCACACGATGGCGTTGTAGACCGGCTGCCCCGTCCCGCGGTCCCACACCACCGTCGTCTCCCGCTGGTTCGTGATCCCGATCGCACGGATCTCCGGCGACGATACCCCCGCACGCGTCACCGCCTCCGCCGCCACTCCGGCCTGCGACGACCAGATCTCGCCCGGGTCGTGCTCCACCCACCCCGGCCGCGGGAAGATCTGCTCGAGCTCCTTCTGCGCCATCGACAGGATGCGACCCGTGCGGTCGAACAGGATCGCCCGCGAGCTCGTCGTCCCCTGGTCCAGCGCCAGAATGCACTCCATCCGTCCCTCTCCCGTTCCGTGACCGTACGCCCGACTTCCACATTATCGCGATCGGACCACGAAGGCGCGACGCCCCACGGGCTCGGTGGGGGGCCGGCGGCGGGGCGTTCGGCGACCGTCGGCGATCGATCCCCTCACGGATGGCTCCTCGAGGAGGGCGTCGCGTCTCGGGACGGCCGGCCCGTCAGCAGCCGCTGTCGGAGACCAGCGAATCCAGGAGCCCCTCCCGGAAGCTGGACCCCTCCACCAGATAGCTGCCGAGCACCGCCAGGCGCCGCTCCGGGCCCACGTCGGTCTGACGGAGCAGCCACTCGTCCGACGGCGTGCGGTAGCCGGAATGGAGGGTGTCGCCCCGGACGCGGTACAGCAGCTCGTCGCCTTCCAGGATGCCCCGGTCCTCCAGGAAGCTGTACCAGCGGGGGAGGTTCGCGGAGACGCTCTCGAAGGTCGCCCGGTCAATGAGCCCCGCATCGACGACCCGGGCCAGGTCGGTCCGGACCCCCTCGATGAACCGGTCCATCCCCACGTCCCGGACGAACCGGATCCGGGCGAATGCGTTCTGGCTGTGGATGGCGGCAGCGGCGATGGAGTCGCGTCCGGCTCCCTCCTCGACCAGCCGACGGATCTCGTCGGCCGTATCCGGGCCGAATCGGAGATCCACCGTCAGGACGTCGACCTGGAAGATCGTGCGCTCCATGAGCATGCACGCCCGGGCCCGGGGACCCACGCCCAGTGAGGCCGTGTCGAAGCGCGCTGTCTGGGCCCGGGCCTCCACCGCTCCGAGACCCGGCAGCCCGGGGAGCGCCGGGAATATCGCCAGTGCCACGGCCAGCGGGGCGAACGGCACGGCCGCACGCCTCCCCTCCGGTGGCCGCGTCCACCGCCTCCGGATCATCGGCCCGACCCCCGGAACGCGCTCCTGGTCATGTCGGAGGCCTCCCCGGCACTCAGCATGGCGTCCTCCTCACGTCTTCCGGGCTCCCGCAATCACCAGCACCACGCCGCCCCCGAGGATCACCCCGGCCAGCCAGCCGGGAATCGTCACATTCTCGGTGGTCTCGGCCTGGACCTCCACCGGCCCGACCTCGGCGACCTCCTCCGTCCTCGGGAACTCGAACCCGCCCCAGATGAGGCCGGCGGTCCCGACGACGATCAGGATGATCCCTATGATGGTCGCTGCACGCATGATCCTCCTCCGCTCGAGGCGGCGACCGAGACGGTCGCTCCTGCGCCCGCCCCAGCCGCTCACATACCCCACCGTGCGGGCAACAGCCGTGCCATACGCCCAACCCGGCCACCACCCGCCTGCCACCCGCTGGAACCGTCCTTGCTTCGCCTCCATAATACATGACACCCGTTAACGAATGGACCATTGAGGGAGGCTACCATGACGACAGCGGCGGAGAAGATCCACGGCAACGTACAGGACC
The DNA here is from genome assembly GCA_051418035.1 of Candidatus Longimicrobiales bacterium M2_2A_002. GTDB lineage: Bacteria > Gemmatimonadota > Gemmatimonadetes > Longimicrobiales > RSA9 > JAWVYT01. The sequence goes on along the minus strand of JBPRGE010000090.1, from coordinate 925 downwards.
GGTACTCGGGGGCGTGGCACGCGTATCTGGAGGGCGTCGAGGAGACACTGGACGAGGTGGACCGGTGCCTTTCTGAGGCCCGGGACGTCCAGGAGATCTGCACCGACGAGTGGTGCAAGGCCACCGACAGGCTCCTCGACGAGTTGAATCACGTGCTCTTCTCCATCAGCGAGCCGAGGTGGACGTCGAAGGAGGACAGCGAGAAGATCAAGGCGCTCCGTCGGCGAGTCCGTGAGCTGTACCGGAATTTCGATGAAATGGTGAAGGCGTAGTCTGGAGCCGGGCCGGGACGTGAGCCGGCCCGGTCTATGGCCGCGGCGCCCGGCGGCGGGTTGGCCGCCGGGCGGCGGCCCTCGCAGGACGGGACCCGTAACGCCGGCCTTGCTCCCGACGTGGCCCGGTTGCCTGACGGCGCCCCACTCCGTATAGCTGTTACAGCACACCGGGTCCCGAGCCCGGTCAGTCCGCCCGACAAACCGACCCCCTGGCCTGGAGAGTTCCCTGTGTCGATGACGCGTCGCTTCCCATCCCATGTCGTGCTCTTCTCGCTCCTCGGAGCCGCGCTGCTGTCCACCGCGTGCGACGACGGAACCGACGTCGGCACCACGGCCGAGGTCACGGTCATGACCCGCAACGTCTACCTCGGCGCCGACATCTTCCGCCTCACCGAGGCCACATCCCCCGAGGACATCCCCGTCATCGCGGCCGAGATCTTCGCCACCATGCAGGCCAACGACTTCCCGGCCCGGGCCGGCGCCCTCGCCGCGGAGATCGAAGCGGCGAACCCCCACCTCGTGGGGCTGCAGGAGATGGAGCTGTACCGGACGCAGGACCCGAGCGACTACATCACCGGCAACACCAGCGTCAACGCCACCGACGTCTTCCTCGACTTCCTCGCGGTGCTCCAGGACTCGCTCGCTGCACG
>JBPRGE010000089.1:0-1976 GCA_051418035.1 Candidatus Longimicrobiales bacterium M2_2A_002 | reverse complement strand
ATGGACCATGGCGCCATGGACGGCGCCGCGATGGATCACGAGGGCATGGACCATGACGCGATGGCCATGGGCGAGGGCGGCATGAGCCACCAGGCGCCCGGCGCCCTTCCGGCGACGGTCATGCACGGCCCCGAGGGCCATGGTCCGGGGGAGGCCGGCTTGCCCATGGAGACCGGACCGCGCCTGGATGAGCCCGGGGACGGGTTGGGCGAGGATGGCTGGCGGGTGCTGACGTACACCCAGCTGAAGGCCCGGGAGCGGTACCCCGATCTGGGCATGCCGGACCGGGAGATCGAGATGCACCTGACGGGCAACATGGAGCGCTTCATGTGGTCGATGGACGGCGTCGAGTACTCGGACTCGGAGCCGATCGAGGTGACGTACGGCGAGCGGATACGCCTGGTCCTCGTCAACGACACCATGATGAACCACCCCATGCACCTCCACGGCATGTGGATGCATCTGGAGAACGGGGCAGGGTTGGAGATGCCGCGGGTCCATACCATCAACGTGAAGCCGGCCGAACGCGTGTCGTTGCTGTTCAACGGCGACGCGCCGGGCCCATGGGCCTTCCACTGCCACGTGCTCTATCATATGGACGCGGGGATGTTCCGCGTGGTCAAGGTCAGCGATCCTGCGGCGCCGGAGGCAGAGGAATAATGATGATGGCAAACACAGTTCGACCGATCGTGGAGGCCGCAGGGGGTAGCGCGTGGCGACTCGCGGCCGCCGCCCTCGTGCTGGTCGTGGGGGGCCTTACCGTTCCCGATCGAGCGGCAGCCCAGGTGATGGACGACTACATCTACTGGATGGTGCTCGTCGATCAATTGGAGTACGCCCCGGGTCCCGAGAGCCGGCCAGCCGCCCTCGACGCGACCTTCTGGCTCGGCGGTGACTACGACCGCTTGTGGGTCAACGTCGAGGGCGAGGGCGCGACGGTGGAGACGGAAGGCGAGTTCGAAGCCCAGGCGCTGTACAGCCGGCTGATCAGCCCGTTCTTCGAGGTGCAGGCCGGTTTGGGGATCGAGACCGCGTATGGCGAGACGTCGTCGCGGAGTCGAGGGCAGCTGGTGGTCGGCCTGCAGGGTCTCGCGCCGTACTGGTTCGAGATCCAGCCGCAGGTGCTCGTGAGCCAGGACGGCGATGTCTCCTTCACTCTGAACGCCCGCTATGAGCTCCTGTTCACGCAGCGCCTCATCCTGGAGCCCGAGTTGGACGTCAAAGCGGCGGCTCAGGAGGTGCCCGAGTTCGGGATCGGATCGGGCCTCAACGACCTCTCGCTGGCGGGCCGGTTGCGCTACGAGCTCAAGCGTGAGTTCGCCCCGTACGTCGGCGTGGTCTGGGCGAAGCGGTACGGCGGCACGGCGGATCTGGCGCGGGCAGCGGGCGAGACCGTAAGCAGCACCCGGTTCGTGGCGGGGCTCAGGGTCTGGTACTGATCCGACGCACCGGGCCTCGTGAGAAGACCACGGATGCCTCGATACTGCGGAAAGAGGGTACAACGACATGGATAGGAAGACCTGGAAGATCGTGGGAACCACGGTGGCGATCGCGATCGTGGTCGGGGGGCTGGGCGCCTTGGCGGTCATGTATTCGGGCGCATACAACGTGGCGGCCACAGCGGAGCACACGCCGCTGGTGAAGTGGGTGTTGGGCACGACGCAGGAACGATCCATTAAAGCCCGGGGCGACAACGTGCCGATGGCGCCGCCGTTCGACTCGTCTCTCGTGGCCGGCGGATTCGAAGGCTACCGGGCGATGTGCGTAGAGTGCCATGGTGCCCCGGGCGTCGATCCGGGAGTGAATGGTCAGGGGCTGAATCCGAGTCCCCCCGACCTGGCCGAAGAGGCTTCCGAGATGACCGACGGGGAGCTGTTCTGGGCGACGAAGAACGGGATCAAGTTCACCGGCATGCCCGCCTTCGGGCCGACCCACTCCGACGAGGACATCTGGGGCCTCGTCGCGTTCATGCGGGA
>JBPRGE010000088.1:0-1121 GCA_051418035.1 Candidatus Longimicrobiales bacterium M2_2A_002 | reverse complement strand
CCGCCTTCAGCCCGCCGGCCCGGACGCGGACCACCACCCGCCGGTGTAGAGGGTCACGGCCACGGCGGTGGCCAGGTTCAGGCTCGAGACTCCCGGCCGCATCGGGATCGCGACCCGGCGGTCGGCCCGATCGAGGAGCGCATCCGTCACGCCCGTTCGCTCCGAGCCGAAGACCAGCACCGCCCGGGGCGGGATCGATGTCTGCGGACCGCCCGACCCGGGCACCAGCGGCTCGCCCTCCGGGTCCAGTGCGACGACGGGTCGGTCGGCCTCCAGCACCGGCCCCGGCCCGTCCGGCTCCAGCGACGTCACCGGGAGCGCGAACTGGAGCCCCGCGCCGCCCCGGATCGACGACGGGTGCCACGGGTCGTGCGGCCCCGTGACCAGCACCCCACCCACACCCGCGGCCGCCGCGACCCGGACCACTGCGCCGATATTGCCGTGGTGCGTCGGCCGCTCCAGCAGCACCACCGGCGCCTCGCCCTGCGCCTCCAGCACGGCCACCGCCGTGACCGTGGGCCGCCGGGCGAGAGCGATGACGCCGGTCGGATGGGGCGAAGGGGCCAGCCGGTCGAAGGTGTCGGGTGGCACCGGCTCGGCCAGCGCCAGAATCCGGTCGGCCACGTCCGGCGCCAGCTCCCCGGCCAGCGACCCGAGGCCCGTCGGGTCGCTGGCGCGGACGTCGTCGATGTCCGCGCCGAACCGCAGCGCGTGCTTCAGAGCGTGGAACCCCTCGAGGACGGCGAGTCCCGGATCGCCCCGGGCGGCGCGGTAGCGCTCGACCAGCGTGCCGTGTGTCACGGCCGCCGCCCCGTTCGGCGGCTCCCGCGGTGCCGAGCCACGCCGAGCCCGCGGACCGTCACTCCGCTACCAGCCGACCCTTCCGGTCGGCCGCCGCCCGGGCCGACTTCACGACCTCGAACAGCTCGGACTCCGAGGCGAACTTCCGGATGAAGAGCGGCATCCCGTCGGCCGTGTCCTCGGCCGCCCGGACCTTCTCCATCCCGAAGCCCTCGATGAACTGGAGGCCTTCCGGGCTCGCGCCCAGCGCCGCGAAATGGACGGGCGCCCGCCACGGCAGGTCCCGGTGCCAGCGGACCATCGCCTCGGCGAACAGGTGG
>JBPRGE010000087.1:0-12204 GCA_051418035.1 Candidatus Longimicrobiales bacterium M2_2A_002 | reverse complement strand
CGCCGCCGTCATGGTGGGCGGGGCCGTCCTGGTCCTCGACCCGATCTTCCAGGGGCTGGCCGTGGCGCTCATCAGCGGCGCGCTGGCCGCCACGCTCCTGACCATGGTGGTGGTCCCGCTCCTCTACTGGGAGCTGCTGGGCCAGCCCGAGACGGGCCACCCCGAATCCTGATCCCGAACCCGAGACGGTACCGACTATGAAACTCCTGATGATCGTGTACAGCGGCCCCGCGCCCGAGCGGATCACCGGCTTCTTCGAGACCCACGGGGTCGACGGCTGGACCGAGCTGGACCACGGCCACGGCGCCGGCGCCACCGGCCGCCGGGAAGGGAACCGGGCGTGGCCGGGCGAGTCGTCGCTCTACTTCACCGTGGTGGAGACGCCCCGGTGCGAGGAGCTGAAGGCGTCGCTGCGGGCCGAGCAGGAGCGGCTCGAGGGCGGCGAGCGGATCCACGTCATGACGCTGCCCGTGGAAGACTTCTTCTAGACCCCTGTAAACGGAAACGGAGACCGATATGTCCATACACTACAAGATCCGGCTCATCGCCGGCACGTTCGTCCTGATCAGCCTCGCCCTCGGCTACTGGGTCCACCCCGCATGGTTCCTGTTCACCGCCTTCGTGGGCGTGAACCTGGTCCAGTCGTCGCTGACCCGCTGGTGCCTGATGGAGACGATCCTGGTCAAGACCGGGATCCACAAGCCCGAGAAGGCGGAAGGCGACGCCGGGCTGGCCACGTAGCGCGGGGACCTCGGCTTTCGGGCCGCCGGTCCTGCAGACCGGCTCGCGGCGGGTTATCGTGATCGCGATGAGCTGATCGGTCCGCTCCTCGATGTGGGCCTTCCCGGTCAGGTAGGACGTTCCGTAGCCGGGCTGTCGCAGATAGAGCTGCTGCTCGAAGCGGACCAGGTCGTCGTCGGGGAGCCAGCCCCGGGGCGTCCACTTGCCGGCGTAGTCCACGGCCTCCTCCATGTCGAACTCCCGGCTGCTCCTCCACGCCCGTGGCCAGCCCCTCGGACCGGTGGTCCCAGAGGTTGTACAGCCCCGGCACCCGGCGGATGGGGCTCGGGTGCGGGTCCTCCCGCATGCGCGCCAGCTCGATCCAGTGGTGCATGTGGGGCCGGAACGCGTCGGGGTCGCGGTCTACCGGAACGCCATGTAGCGGGCGACGGACTCCTCCAGGCGACGGTCGTACTCCTCCGACGACGCGATCCGCTCCAGCTCCGGCAGCTCCGCCTCGATCCATTCGGCGAATTCCTCCGAGGCGACGATGGCGTCGTCCAGCGCCCGATCCAGACGGTCCAGCTCGGCGCTCGTCCCCGGCGACCCGCTCCCGGTACGCCCGCAGGTCCTCGGCCTGCCCCTCGAACGACCGGATCGCCGCGTGCCACAGGTCCCGGGCATTGCTCCCGGCGAGGTTGCCCCGGGCCTGCTCGAGGACCGCCGGGATCGTGCCGAACCGGGCCGCCAGCCCCGCCGCGTCGTCGTCGCTCAACGGGTTCTCGTACGCCCACGTGTCGATCCACCCGTGCGTCACCGCCTTCTCGCGGGCCGGCACGTCGCTCTGCGCCGGGTACATCATGACGTAGAACGCCGGGCCCCGGGCCCACGGCCGCCGGATCCTGGGGTCGAAGTCGAGCCCGTTCATCTCGGCCCGGACCAGGTGCCAGTCGATCTGCTGGGCTACCGGCCAGGCGTCGATGTCGAAGGACCAGAGGCGGTCTTTCCACTCCCGCAACTCAGCCTGCCGGCGGGCCATAGCCTCGGGCGTGTAGTCCGGGACGCCGTCGACGAAGGTAGGGCGCTCGAAGGCGCGCCAGTCATTGAAGAGCGCGACCAGGTCGGGGTAGCCGGCGGACTGGGAGGCGGCTGAGGTGGCGGGGGCCAGGGGGGCGAGGGGCAGGGCGACGGCGAGGGCGAGGAGGGTGGGGCGGTGGGGCGTGGATGGGCTCCATTGGTCGGGGGTTGTTGGAGAGGGTGGCGCAATGCGGCCGCCCGCGGCAAGGGCAGGGGCCGGTCCCGATCTCCATTCACCGGGCGATGTGCTGCACCGCCTCCATCACCGCCCCGATCCGGGGCTTACGGGCGAACCAGAGCACGGCGCCGGGAAGGTCGTCGAAGGGAGCGGAGGGCGCGGGCGCGTAGCCGGTGGCTTCGACGGACGCGTCCGGCCCGGACGAATCGCCGCCCGCGTCGTCGGCTCCGGCGGCCAATCCCCGGTAGACCACCAACACCAGGTTGTCGAGTCCGGCCCGGCGGACCTTGTCGAGCTTGGCGTTGATGTATTCGGGCGTCCAGAAACCCACGATCTCCACCAGCGCCTCCCGACCGTCGTCGTGGCGGAAGGTGAAGTCGGGGAGGAAGAGGTCGTCGCCCACGGGGACGGGCGTGTCCTCCCGGGCCAGCGACCAGCCGCCGCGCTCCGGGCCGATCTTCTCCTCGAACTCGGCAGCCAGGCCGCGCTCCCAAGCCGAGTCGTAGCGCGTCCGCCGGGCCCGGGTCCGGATCGGGCCGCCGGCCTCGAGGGTGTAGTCCAGGCGACGCCCGTCCCGGTCGATGACGGCGTCCAGCCGCCACCCCGGCGCCCGGGCCAGCGCCGGCACGACCCGGGCGAACCGGATGCCGTAGCGACGGGCCCGGGTCACGAACGGTGCCGCGGGGCCGGTGAGGGTGACCCGGAAGCGGCCGCGGCCGGAGCCCGTCGCGCCGGAGCCGCCGCCGTCGCCCACGCGCTCGACGCGGTACATGAGCCGGCCGAGCTTCACGGCCCGGAATATGTCGCCCCAGCCGCCTTCGGCCGTTACGGTCATCTCGACGGCGTCCGGGAGCACCGCCCGGGCCAGCTCGAGGTTGTAGCGGCGCAGGAGCCGGGCGCCGTCCCAGCGCGGCGCGCGCTTCAGCCGACGCCGGCCGGGGCGGTCGGCGTAGAGAGCGTCCCGTGCCTCGTCTGTCGTCGTGCCCAGCGCGTCGGCGGCCTCGCGGTACGGCACGTCCTCATCGCCGGGGGCGGGCGGCCACTGCTGGCCCCGGGCGAGGAACACGGCCTCGCGGACCTCGGCGGCCCGGTCGGCCAGCGGGTCGGGCGCGAAGCGGGCGGCGTCGAGTAGCGTCTTCGAGAGCCCGGCCAGGCGGCGGGCGTCCCGGACCCGTCGCTCCTGGCGGCGCAGCGCCTCGAGCACCACGCTCCGGGGCCTGCCCTCGAGGCGCGTCATGAGCCGGCAGAGCCGGTCGAGGAACTTCGTCACGCGGCCGTCGGGGTCGGTGAGGAACTCCACGGTGATGCGGCCGCCGCGCTCGGCGGTGAACGGGACGACGTGGGTGCGACGGAGCACGGCGGGTCCCCGTGCTCAGCGGGGCGCGCGGCGAGTCATAGCCCCAGGCCCAGCTGCGGCTGCGGCCCCCGGGCCAGCCCGCCCCGCCGTTTCTGCGACGCGAAGAACTCGTACGTGTCGGCGGCCACCACCTCATAGAGCGACGCCACCCGGTCGCCCTGCCGGCGCAGGATCCGGCCCAGTCGCTGGGCGTGCTGCCGGCGGCCGCCCCGGCTGCTGTCGCCGAGGATGATCCCCAGCTTGGCGGCCGGCACGTCCCAGCCCTCGTCCAGGACCCGCACGCTGGCCACGGCCCGGACGCGGCCGTCGGCCATGTCCTCGAGCAGCCGCTTCCGCTCCGACGCCGGCGTGTCCGCCGTGATCATGGGCACGGCCAGCCGCTCCGACAGCGCCGCCGCCGCCACCACGTTCCCCGTGAACAGCACCGCCCGCTCGGCGGGGTGCAGCGCCAGGATCCGGTACGTCTCCCGCAACTTGTTCTCCGCCAGGATCACCACCCGCTCCCGCTCCAGGAACGCACGGAACGCCCGCCGGGCCGCGGGCGAGCGCCGGGTCTCGGCCATGAACACTCGCCACGCGTCGCCGGGGTCGGGGTAGCGGTCCCGGAAGCCTTTCTTCGCGATGTAGCCCTCGTACTCCGCCTCGGCCGCCTCGTAGCGCTCCCGCTCCACCGGCGTCAGCGCCACGAACCGGCGCCCCAGGGCGAAGTCCGCCAGCTCCGCGTCGGCCATCTCGCCCACCGCCCGCCGGTACACCACGCCGCCCACCAGACGCCGCAGCTCCGCGTCCCGACCGTCGGGGTACGTGGCCGTGAGCCCCAGCCGGTACGGCGCCGGCGCGATCCGCAGCGCATCGTGCCACGCCTTCGCCCCGCCCGCCGCCGTGTCCTCCAGATGGTGCGTCTCGTCCAACACCAGCAGCCGCACGGCCGCGCCCTCCCGCTCCAGCAGGTCGAACGCCGAGTGGTACGTGGTCACCGTCAGCCGCCGGATGTCCTTCTCGTCGGCGTAGTACGCCCCTACCTGGTCCGCCCCGAACGCGTCCGCCAGCTGCGCGTACCACTGCTGAACCAGCGCCCGCGTCGGCGCCACCACGCACGCCCTGCCCTCGCCCCCGCCCAGCGTCCGATGGATCGCCAGGATCGCGACGAAGGTCTTCCCCGACCCCGTCGGCAGCACCACCGACCCCCGGCCGTCCGCCGTCTCCCACCGCGCCACGGCGTCCGCCTGGTAGGGGCGCGGGGAGCGAGGGTCGTAGAACGGGAGCGGCGCGCCACCAGCGGTCCCCGGCGAACCGGCCGGCGGCGCGATCCCGCGGGCCCCGGCCCACTCGCGCAGCTCGGGGAGCCGGTGGCCTGGTGCCACGTAGGCGTCCGCCCGGTCATCGTACCGCATCCACGGCGGCGCCTCCCGGACGTGGCGGAGGACGGCCAACCCGTGGCGGTAGTAGTAGACGGGGCGGTCGGGGTCGGGATCGGTCATCGGGGAATGGTTCTGTCTCCAGGTCCCGGCGCTCTCAGCCCTCCAGCTCCGCGGCGAACCGCTGCCGGACGATCGTTACGAACGCATCCGGATCGTCCAGCGACTCGCGCAGCACCCGGAGCACCCGTTCCTCGTCCACGTCGGCGTACAGGTGCACCAGCACGTTCCGGAACCGGGCCATGGCCATGAGCCGGTCGGCCAGGCGGGCAGGCAGGATCCCCTCGTCGCGGAGGACCCGGAAGATGTCGGCGTAGTTGCCGGGCGGGGCGTAGCCCTCGGAGCTGATGACGTGGCTACCGAGGTCGAGCATCGTCTCGATGAGGAGCAGGAGGTAGTGCTGCACCCCGCCCATGGCGACGAAGTCGGCTCCCAGCTCGTCGTCGGTTCGCTCCGCCAGCTGCTCCAGGTAGCCACGGTACCGGCGGTAGAGGGCGAGGAGCGAACGGGCCTTCTGGGGGTCAACCACGCAGCGCCTCCCGGGCGTCCCGCTCCAGGAACGGCAGGAAGTCGAAGTACAGCCGCCGCGTGTGCGTCTCGAACTCCACCCGCTGCTCCGGGTCACGCTCGAAGACCGGAACACCCTCCGTCACCACGCGACCTCGCACCGCCAGCGGGAGGTGATCGACCACGTGCGCGTCCACCTCCCCCGCGAACCCCAGCCGCTCCCCGAGCCGCGCGGACACGGTCTCGGCGAAGAGCGGATCCGGCTCGGCGCCGGGGACGACGACGAGGGCGATGTCCAGGTCGCTGCCAGGACCCACCTCGCCGGTGACCGCCGAACCGTACAGATAGGCCGCCGCCAGCTCGGGGAGGCGCTCCGCGACCACGGCCAGCGCGGTCCGGATCTCGTCCGGCGTAGGCAAACGTTCGGCAGGCGTGCGATTCATACCGTAATGATACGGTGCGCCCCTGCTGCCCGCACGGGCGGGGCCTTCACCGTGCCGCCTGCGCCCCGATCCGCTCCATGCCCGGCAGCGCGTCGAACGCCGGCTGGATCGCGTCCCGCCGCCCACGAGGTACATGGGCACGTTCGAGTCGATTTCAAGGTGGCGCGGTCAATGGCAGGTAGATGCACGGGTTGGGGCGAAGCCATGGTTGGCTAGGCACGGAATGCGCATCAGCTTCCATCAATAATGCGCATCAGCTTCCATCAATAATGCGCATAGGAGGGGAGCTGCCCAAGGACCGCCTCAATCTCACGGTCGAACGGGACGCGCTGGAGCGGGCTCGTCGGTACGGGGACCGTCATGGCGTGAGCCTGTCGCGGCTGGTCAGCGACTACTTCCGCACACTGCCCGATCCCACCGCCTCGATGCCCGACCTGACGCCGGCCGTGCGCCGGCTCCTCGGAAGCGGCGCAGGGGGTGGCGACCGGGAGGACTACCGCCGACACCTCGAGGAGAAGTACGGCCCGTGAAGCTCCTCCTGGACATCAACGTGGTCCTGGACGTGGTCCTGGCGCGCAAGCCGTGGGCGGCGGATTCGGCCCGGCTGCTGGCCGCGGTCGAGCGGGGGGACCACGACGGGTGGGTCGCCGCTCACACCGTGACCACCGTCCACTACCTGGTGGCGCGTGCCCGGGGCAGGAAGGCGGCGGCGCTGGCCGTGGCCGACCTGCTGGACGTCGTGAGCGTGGCGGCGGTCGGCGAGGACGAGCTCCGGCGGGCCCTGCTCATGGACCTCCCCGCCTTCGAGGACGACGTCCAGGCGGCGTGCGCGCAGAAGCTCGCGGTCGATGCGCTGGTCACCCGGGACGCGAGAGGGTTCGGGGACCCGGACCTGACCGTGCTGGACCCGGGCGCCGCCCTCTGATCCAAGCGGCTCTCCCTCCTCCGCGAACACCCCTGCCTTCCGTTCGGCTTGAACCTTCGCCTGACCGCGGAATTCGCTGAGCGTCGGGGATCCGCGAGGCGCTCGAGGCGCTGGGCGAACGGTTCGCCGTCGTGGTGACGGGCGGGGCCACGCTCAACCTGCTCGGTGTCAGGACCTGAAGGCCCTCGAACCGAACGACGACGAGCTGGACGCGGCCCGGGAATGGGTGCTCACGCAGGACGCGGGCTCGTCGTGGCCCGGGCTGGTGACGGAGATGATCGAGCATGTCAGAGCCCATCGTTGGCCAGACCCGCCGCATTGCGGAGGAGGCGGCCATCGACGCGGCCTGGGCGCAGTGGACGGCGCTGATGTCGCTGGCCACGCCGACGGGCGATCGGCGCCCGTGGACGATCATCGACCCCGAGGCGCTCATCCTCGTTTCCCTGGCCTTTGGGGCCCGCGAGGCGCGGCTCCGGGACCTGGTGGCGGCGTGGGCGGGTGCCGGGAGCTTCCTGATCAGCAAGCCGCGGTTCAAGAGCATAGGCGCGCTATTCCCACCCGACGTGGAAGCACGCGTGGGCGATTTCGCCCGCTATGCCGCGGAGGCGGGCGACACCAGCTGGAGGCGGCTGGCCACGTCTGCGGAGACAGGCCGGTCAGCACCGCGGGAGAAGAAGCCTGGCCCCCTGCGCCCGGTCGAGGGCCCGTCGCTGGTCCTCCGCCTGCGGGCGGGGTTCGGAGTGAACGCCAAGGCCGACATCCTGGCGCTGCTCCCCGGACTCGACGGCGTCGCGGCGGACCTGAACACCCTCAGGGCCGCCACAGGCTACTCCGATCCCGCCGTCCCGACGGCGACGGCGGAAATGGTCCTGGCGGGCCTTATCCGCGAGATCCAGGGACGGCCATCGTCGTTCTGGGTGGACCCGGAACCATGGGCCGGGGTGCTGCGATCGTACCGACTCGAGGCCCAGGGCGACGCGCCGTCCATCCCGCCCTGGCACTACTGGTCGGTCCTCTTCCCGTTCCTGACGGCGGTGGATCGATGGGGCCGGAAGGCGGTGGAGGAGGAGTGGACGGACTACGTCGCGAGCAGCAGGGCCCGGGACCTCTACGAAACGCACGAACGCCAGCTCGTCCGGGCGGGCATCGAGTCGATCCCGCCGGGAGCAGGCCGGGGGAGCGAGTTCCTGGGGGCGTTCGGTGCGATCGTTTCGGCCGTCCGGGACTGGATTGCGGCGAATACGTAGGGTTCCGGAACAGCAGCCCGCCCTGGCGCTACCTCCACCTGGCTGGACAACGCCGGGCATCTGCCCCAGAGTAGAGTATGAGCGTCAGCCGAAACGACCCGTGCCCTTGCGGCAGCGGGAGCAAGTACAAGAACTGTCACGGTGCCCCGAGCCGGCAGGTTCCGGTCCCCGAGGAGCTCGTGTGGCGCAGACTGAGGGCGGCCCTGGACGGGTTCCCGACCACTATGATGCGGTTCGTCGGCGAAGTCTATGGACCGGATGTGCTCGACGAGGCGTGGACGGAGTTCGTTCTCTGGGAGGACGCGGACCCCGGGTTCGATCCGGATTCGGTCCACTTTCCGGTCTTCATGCCCTGGTTCTTCCATCGTTGGACGCCCGACCCGGCGGATACGCGCGTGGCGGACGCGTCGCTCCATGGCCGCAGTCCCACGAGCGTGCTGCTCGAGCGACGGGGCAGGAAGCTGGATCCCCTCCTGCGACGGTACCTCGAGGCCTGCGTCACGTCACCGTTCAGCTTCTACGAGGTGGTGCACAGCCGCCCGGGACACGGGTTTCGCGCCCGGGACATCTTCACGGGCGAGGAGCACGACGTGCTCGAGCGCTCCGCATCTCGCACGTTCGGCCGGGGCAACATCTTCTTCGGCCAGCTCGTCACGTGCGACGGCGTGACCCTCCTGGAGGCGTGTCCGGGCGTGGTGATCCCGCCAGGCGAGAAGCTGGGTGTCATCGACCTTCGGGACCTCATCGAGGACGGGCCGATCCCCCTCACCCGCGAGACGCTTTCGGAGTGGGACATCGAACTGCGAGAAGAGTACCTCGCCTGCGTGGACGCCATCATGAACCCGGCGACCCCGCGCTTGCAGAACACCGACGGGGACCCGCTCGAGTTCCACCGGCTCCACTTCGAGATCCCGTCGGCCCGGGAAGCGTTCGACGCCCTCGGGCACCTCGCCCTGCCCTGCCCCGATACCGGCGAAGACGCCCGAGCCGAGCTGCTGGAGTCGGCCGAATTCGACGACGACGGCCGACTCCGCCGCGTGTCGCTCACATGGCAGGCTGCCGGGAACCCCGTTCACGACCACTGGGACAACACGATCCTCGGCCACCTCGAGATCCGCGACGACCGGCTGGTCGCGGACGTCAACAGCGCGGGCCGCGCGGCGCGGCTCACGGAGATCGTCGAGTCGTCGTGCAGGGGGGCGAGGCATACGGGCACCGACGTGGAGACCGTCGACGATGCCCTCGCCAGGACCAGGGAGTCCGGCAGCCCCGCGGAGGCCGCCAGTGCCCCGGACCCTGCCGACGACCCTGAAGTGCGGGCCCGGCTCCGGGAGATCACGGCGCGCCACTACGAGGCCTGGATCCACAAGCCGATCCCCGCCCTCGGGGGACGCTCGCCCATCGAGGCGGTGCAGGACCGGAGCGGCCGCGAGAAGGTCGAGGCCTTGATCACGTCCATCGAGCGCGACGGCCGGAACATGAACCCGCCCCTCGATCAGGCCGTGATCCGCCAGATGCGCGAGCGCCTCGGCCTGGTTGGCTGAGCCCACAGAGGCTTCCCGCTCAGCCCGACCGAACCAGCTCCTCCCGCACGACCCGCCGCAGCGTGTCCTCCAGCGGCTCCTCCACCCGGGCACGTACCAGTCACGGGATCGTTCCATTAACTGGAACGAGTTATTGTTCTATTTTCTGGAACGTTACCCGAGACAGGAAGCACGATGGCGAACAACACAGATACTCTGGACCTGCTCGGACTGTCGCGCGCAGCGGCGCGGATCTTCCGCTTCTTCCTGATCCGACCGGGAGCACGTCCCCATGCGCGCGAGATCCAGCGGCGGCTCGATCTGGGCGGCGCGTCGTTGAAGCGGGAGCTCGATCGCATGGTCGAGCTCGGTGCCCTCCGGAAGGAGCGCGAGGGCCGCCGCACGCACTACAGCGTCATCGAGGGGAGCCCGGTCTGGCAAGCCATCAGGATCCTGGAGAGCACGTCCGGGGACCCGGCTCCGCTGCTGGAGGAAGCGCTCGCGGACGTGCCCGGTCTCGAGGCGGCGTTCATCTTCGGGTCGGCGGCCACCGGCTCGGAAGCTGAGGAAAGCGATGTCGACGTCTTCGTGGTGGAAGGCCCGGGTGCGGATCGCAAGGCGATGTTCCGAAATCTGGCGGAAGCCGCCGTCCTGCTCGGCCGCGAGGTGAACCCCGTGCAGTACACGCTCCAAACCCTCGCCGAGCGCCTCGGCGACGAGGCGCACCCGGCGCGCGACTTCGTGCGCGACGTGTTGAGCGGCCCGAAGCGCTGGATCGCCGGCACGGCGGCCGGGATCACCCCCATCGCCACGGCCGCCGGGATCGAAGCCCGGCACGTATCCGGGGCGGCTGCATGAGCTCGGGTTCCGGTTCGCCTGACGAGACCGGTTCGCCTGACGAGACCGGCTGGCCCGCCAGGGTCCGGCAGATGATCGAGATCGGTCGGTTGCGGGAGCAGCCGGCCAACCCGGATCAGGTCGCCGCCATCTGGAAGGAGGCCGTGGAGAGCGCCAGGGACGCCGAGATCGAAGAGCTCAGCATCGATGGTGCGCTGCGTTCGGCCTACGACGCCGGGCACCTGGCCGCGCTGGCAGTGCTGGCGGCACACGGCCTTCGCCCGGGCAGCGGGCAGGGCCACCACGAGATGGCGTTCGCCGGCGCCGCCGCGTTCGGATACGAAGGACTGGAGGACCTGGTCGCCGACTCCATGGAAGTCCGGGCGCTCCGGAAGGGATCCATGTACGATCCCGTGATCGCCGGTCCGGAAGACCGGGATCTCGCCCTGGAATGGGTGCGCCGTGCGCTCCCGGCCATCCGGGATGCGCTGGCGGCGGCCGACCCGGACCTGCGGCCGGTCCTGGAAGCGTACCCATAGGCGGCGGCGGACGGGCTTCATTTCTCTTCCGCCGGGATGCCCTTCACCCGCGATCCAGCTCTTCCCGCACGACCCGGCGCAGCGTGTCCTCCAGGGGCTCCTGCACCCGGGCGACATGCTCCCGCAGCGCGGCGCTGATCAGCGATTGGTGGTTGCCGCCACCTATGGCCTCGACCCGGCCACGGAACCGGGACGATCAATCGCGTGGACCTCGCTGTAGTCGGGCTGATTGCATTGACGGGGCGGCCACCTGGGTCACACCTTGAATCGCCCGAATCTCCCAGGAGGTGAATCCATGCGTGCATCTGTGTTCGGCTGCCTCGCCGTGGCCGTGGCGCTGGGCATCGCCCGGCCCGCCCGTGCGCAGGCGCCGCCGCCCTGGGACGCCGCCGAGCCCGCGGAGCTCGCCGGCAGGCCGCTCCTGGTGGTCGCATACGACCCGGCCATCCTCCCCGACCTCAACATGGGCGGCGCGGTGCCCGTGGACTCGGTCATGGGCTTCGTGGGGGAGACCCGACGGGAAGCGGACGCGGCCCGGATGCTGGAGATGGGCGATGAGCCGACCGAGTGGGAGCGTCGCCTGGAGTGGCTCTCTGACGACTCGGCCCATGCACTCATCCGCGACACCGCCCGGGCCCTGGACATCGAGCCCGGCCACACGTACTGGGTGCTCGCCAACGACGGACCCGTCCGGGTCACCATCGTGCGTGCGCGCGCCGGGCGGAACACCTGTGGCCGGCCCGGCGGGATCGCCGTGACGCTCCAACTCCACGGCGAGCCGCTCCCGCCCGGCGTCTACTACGCGGCGCCGGATTCGGTCGCCGCCGCCCGGGCCCGGGTCCTCCCGTCCGCTGCGTGGCCCGCGGCCGCGCCCGACAGCGTGGGCACCGCCCTCGACGCCGACAGCGATGGCGCGGCCGACACGTTCCTGCTGCCGGAGACGCTGGTTCAGCGGCGGACCGGCGGGCGCGTGTACATCGCGCTGCATCCCGGGATCGGGCGGTGCTGAAGTCAGGCGCGGCCGACGTCAGCCGCCGGCGTCGTCCGGCATTTCCACCCACCCCCTCCATCTGGAACCGCGGTGCGCAGCGGTGCAGGGCAGGAGGTTGCCAACCCGTTCAGGGAATGGGCATCTTCGTCTGGCGAGCGGCTGCGGGACCGGCATCGGTCCTGCACCAGTTCAGGGGGCGACCCTGCGTAAACGCCCGAGTACCCCGCAACCGGTGGGTACTGGCAGTGTGGCAAAAACTTGGCCTGACCCCTTTGCTCGCAACAACCTTGGAGGGCTAGTCCTAGTTTCCGTCCAGAAACTCGCAACCTGTTGTGAGCAAAGGAAAAGCTGGGCATCCGAGGATGTTCTTCTCGCCGCGGGAGGAGTAGATTGATGGTGCGAGCCACAATCTCACCACCTCAACGGAGGAAGGTCCCGAGTG
>JBPRGE010000086.1:0-4418 GCA_051418035.1 Candidatus Longimicrobiales bacterium M2_2A_002 | reverse complement strand
GGCGTGAACGACGCGCCGGCGCTGGTCACCGCCGACGTGGGGATCGCCATCGGCGCCGGGACCGACGTGGCCGTGGAGAGCGGCGATGTGGTCCTGGTCCGGAGCGACCCCCGGGACGTGCCCCGGATCGTGGCGCTGAGCAAGGCCACGTACCGGAAGATGATCCAGAACCTGTGGTGGGCGGCCGGCTACAACATCGTGGCGATCCCGCTGGCCGCGGGGGTGCTGTACTCCTGGGGGATCCTGCTGGCCCCGGCGGTGGGCGCGATCCTGATGTCGCTGAGCACGGTGATCGTGGCGGCGAACGCGCAGCTCCTGCGCAGGGTGTCGCTGTGAGGGGCCCGGCCGGAGGAAGGCGCGGGACGACGGGGGCGTTGCTGGCTGCCGTGCTCGTCCTCGCGGGTGCGGTGGGGGCGTGCGAGGCGCCGCCGGAGGACGCAGAGAGCCGTTCCGGCGCCTCGCCGGCAGAGGGAATGGGACCCGGGGGCGGGGGCATGGGGGAGATGCATCGTCGCATGATGGGCGGCGAGCCCGGGAACGCGCCGGAAGCCACGGCCAGGCGGGCCAGTGCCGCGGACTGCCCGGACATCGACCAGGCCCTGGTCGACCGGGGCCGGGCCGTCTTCAACGGCTCCGGCGGCTGCACGGCGTGTCACGGGCGGGATGCCACAGGGACTGCGCTGGCGCCGGACCTGTCGGACGCGGAGTGGCTGAACGGGGATGGCTCGTACGGCACCCTGGTCGGGCTGGTCCGCTCGGGGGTCCCGCAGCCACGGCGGTATCCGGCCCCCATGCCGCCGATGGGCGGCGCCGAGCTGGCGGAGGAGCACGTCTGCGCAGCGGCGGCCTACGTCTACTCGCTGAGCCCCTGAGCGTGCCAGTGTCGGTGTCAAGGTCGGATGTGGCCCGGGTCTACGACCGGATCGCGCCCATCTACGACCTCTTCGAGGCGCCCATGGAGTGGGCGGGCGGCCGGGCGCGACGGGAGCGCGTCGTCGCGGCCGCGCACGGGAATGTGCTCGAGATCGGCGTGGGCACCGGCCGGAATCTCGAGCTCTATCCCGATGATGCCCGGGTCACCGCGATCGACATCTCGGAGCGAATGCTGAAGAAGGCCCGGCAGCGGGCCGCGCGGCTGGAGCGGGAGCCGGAGCTGCGGCTGGCCGACGTCGAATCGCTGCCCTTCCCAACCGGTCGCTTCGATACCGTGACCGCCACGTGCGTCTTCTGCTCGGTGGAGAACCCGGTGGAGGGTCTGAAGGAGGTGCGACGCGTGGTGAAGCCCGGCGGCGAGGTGCGGCTCCTGGAGCACGTGCGACCACGGAACCCGATCCTCGGCACGCTCTTCGACTGGATGAGCCCGCTGACCCGACGGCTCATGGGCCCGGAGATCAACCGGCGGACGGAGGCGAACGTACGGGCGGCGGGACTGGAGATACGGGACGTCCGGTGCGACGGGATCTGGCGCGAGATCGTGGCACGGCCCGGGTTCGAACCATCGGAGTGAACGGGGGCCACGGATCCGCGGTCGGCCGTATCATGGCGGCCGTGTTCGCCCGGGACCGGCTGCTCTCGGAAGGGATGACGGTAACCCGGTGGCACGAGCGTTCCCGGTGGCGGCGTGCCGCGGGGTGGCTCGCCGCCAGGCTCCAGCGCTGGCTCTGATCGTTTGCGACGGCTTCCCCTGCCTGGATGCATGGCGGCCGGCGGCCAGCGCGGGCTTCAGGGGAGGACCCGGGCGGCGTACATGGCGGCAAGCAGCCAGTCCGCCCAGATCCCTCCCGGCATGCGCCGAAGCACGTGAAGGAAGAACGTCGCGGTGATCAGGATGCCCAGCAGGCGGCCACGAAGGGGCGCTCATCGCGGCCTCGCCCACACGGGAGTTGCACCGGCTCACTGGAACGTCCAGAATCAGACGACCGGGGTATCGCCCCACATTGCCGGGTCGTGTCCACCCACTTACGAGGTGCCCCAACCATGGTGGAATCGGCTTCCAGGCCGTTTGCGACCCTGCTCGCCGCCTTCCTCTTTCCCGTGTCGCCGGCGACTCGGGACCGCTCCGTCCACCATCCCTTAGGCCGGTGAGCGTGCCGGGAGGGATAGGCTGGGAGACCTTCTTGGGGGGGCTCGTCCTGGTGGTCCTGGCGGTCGATGCCTTCGTCACGGTGCTCCACGCGTCGTCGGGCGCCGGTCCCTACACGTCGCTGCAGAACCGCGTCTTGTGGCGCGTCGGTGGAGTCGTGGCCGCGCACCTTCCCGGACGACGGCTGGTACTCTCGACGTCAGCGCCCCTGATGGCCCTTGCGACGCCCGTCGCGTGGATCACCCTCCTGACGGTCGGGTTCGCCCTGCTCTATCATCCCGTGATCGGAACGTTTCCGGCCGATCCCCCACTCGAGGTCCGGGGGTGGGCGGCTTCACTGTACCTCAGCGGCTATCTCACGACGACCCTCGGAGTTGGCGACGTGGTCCCGGCGGGCGCGGTGTGGCGTATCGCCTCCGTGGTTCAGTCTGCGCTCGGCTTCGCCCTGTTCTCCGCCTCGGTCACCTACATCCTTGCGATCTACGGGCGCCACACCGAGGACGCCGCTCTCGCCCTCCACCTCCACAACCTCTTCCAAGACAGCGAGCTGGCGGATTGGGGAGCCGAGGGCTCGGACGGCCGCCGGACGGTCCGATCGCTGGCCATTTCCATGAGCGGCCGCCTGGCCGAGGTGAACGTCGCCCATGAGAAGTACCCGATTCTCCACTACTTCCACGGCAGGCCGGAGCGTACGTTGCTGGTGCAGGTGGGACGGCTGATCGATCTCATCGAGGGCGCCCCCGAAGAGGAGCGACGGGGCCCCGCCCGGCCCCTGGAGCGGGCGATCGGTGACTTCCTCGATCAGATGCCCTTTGAAACCGCCGGGCAAGGGTCGCTGCGGGAGCGGCACCGGCGCCTCCTCGAAGCGCACGGCATCGACGCGCAGGCGGACGGTGCCATCACATCGACAGCCGGCTGAGCCGTGCCGCGTGGGAATGCGGGGCCGCGCCGCCATCGTGCCGCGTTCAAAGCCTTGAGGGACCCCGCGGCGAGCGCCGATGCCGGGGATGTCGGCGGCGCCACACGTCATGGGCGTGCGAGTCGGCCGATCCCGACATCGGTCGCTGGGAAGGTGGGAGGAAAGGGTTCATGTCAGTTGACCGGCTCAACGTCGTGAGACGCGGAGGGTGACCTCAGGCGATGTGGACGCGCGTGTCCAAGAGGTTTCCTGGCGCTGACCGCGGTACTCGTGCTTGGCTTGCCGGCGAGCGCAAGGGCCCAGGAACCCTCGGACGAGACGCCCCGGGCGCAATGCGACACTGTGGCCACAGCCAAGCTCATCGAGCGGCAATGCGCGGCGTGCCACGGTAAGACCGGACGCGGAGACGCGGCGGCGGCGTTCCAGCCGAAACCGGCCGACTTTAGCGACCCGAAGTTCCAGGATGCTCGCAAGGACGCTCAGCTCCGAGAGATAATCGCGTCGGGAAAGCGCGTCATCGATCTCAACTCGGAGGAGCGGCGCACCCTGGAGGCTTGGGCCCGGGCCGGCACCACGGAGCAGCGCTACGCGGAGCGGGCCCGCTATATCCTGGCGGCCGCCGAGGGCGCGGCCACCACCGAGATCGCCCGGCGCTTCTCCGTGCGACCGGCCACTGTGAGCAAGTGGCCCACCCGTTTCGCGAGGCGCCGCCCTTGATGGAGTAGGCGGAGGCGCAGGAGTCCCACGACAGGCCTGCAAGGGCCCAAAGCCGTAGTGCAGCCACACGAGTTGTTCGCGCGACCGCGCCAAAGAGTTCGGATGCAACACGACAACGGCGACGCCGTCTACAGGAAAAACTCGATAACTCTGGGCGGCGCTGTCGCCATGGGCACCGGTGTGATGATCGGGGCCGGCATCTTCGCGCTGACCGGCCAGATTGCCGAGCTTGCAGGTCCACTCTTTCCGCTCGCCTTCGTCGCCGGGGCCGCGGTTACCGGCTTCAGCGCCTACAGCTACATCCGCATGTCGAATACCTGGCCATCCTCGGGCGGGATCGCGATGATCCTGCAGAAGTGCTACGGGCCGGGCGCGATCGCCGCTGGCGCGGCGCTGCTGATGGCGCTCAGCATGGTGATCGCCGAAAGCCTCGTGGCGCGAACCTTCGCGACTTATGTGCTACGGCCCTTCGAAATTACGGGGGGGCCGCTCGTGCCGGTGCTTTCCGTCGCGGTAATCCTATTCGCCTTCCTCGTGAACGTCGCGGGCAACCGGTCAGTCGGGCTCGTCTCCCTTGTCATGGCCGCGATCAAGATCGGCGGCATCGCGCTTTTCGGGATCGCGGCGCTGTGGTCGAGCGGCTTCGGTTTCGCCGCCGCCTCCGAGACCGGCCGGGACTTCACCGCGACCGGATTCATC
>JBPRGE010000085.1:0-12182 GCA_051418035.1 Candidatus Longimicrobiales bacterium M2_2A_002 | reverse complement strand
GCCGGCGAGATGGTGACCAGCGTCGAGATCCTGCCGCCGAAGGGGGTGAACCCGTCGAAGATGCTGGCGGGCGTCCGACAGCTGCACCGGGCCGGCGTCGATGCGGTCAACGTGCCGGATGGCCCCCGGGCCCAGATGCGGATGGGGGTGCTGGCCACGAGCATGCTCGTGGAGCAGGCCGTGGGGATCGAGGCCGTCGTCCATTACGCGTGCCGGGACCGGAACCTGCTCGGGATGCTGAGCGACCTGCTGGGCGCCCACGCCATGGGGCTCCGGAACCTGCTGGTCATCACGGGCGACCCGCCGAAGATGGGGCCGTACCCGTCGGCCACGGCCGTGTTCGACATCGACTCCATCGGGCTCACGAATCTGGTGAACCGCCTGAACCACGGCGTGGACCCGGGCGGCAACGCCATTGGCGAGCCCACGGCATTCACCATCGGTGTCGGCGTCAACCCCGGCGCCATCGACCTGGACCACGAGCTGAGCCGCTTCTACTGGAAGGTCGAGGCCGGCGCCGAGTACGCGATCACGCAGCCGGTCTTCGACCCGGACCAGCTGGTGGCGTTCATCAGGGAGCTCGACGAGCGCGACATCCGGATCCCCATCATCCCCGGGATCTGGCCGCTGGTCAGCCTCCGGAACGCCGAGTTCCTGGCCAACGAGGTGCCGGGGATCACCGTCCCGGATCGGATCATCGACCGGATGCGGCGGGCGCAGGAGAACGGGAAAGAGCACGCCGTGCAGGAGGGGATCACCATCGCCCGGGAGATGTTCGACGCGGTCCGCGACGAGGTGCAGGGGCTCCAGGTCAGCGCGCCGTTCGGCCGGGTCGAGCTGGCGCTGCAGGTCATGGGCACCATCGAGAGCGTGCGGCCCGAGGTCGGGCGGGCGGCGGATACCGGGGGCGCGGACGACGCCGTGGATCGGCCCGTCTTCACGCCGCCGGGCACGAAGGGCGCCTGACGCGGTCCCGCTGGGTTCGGTCGCCCGAACTGCGGGCGGACTCGCAGTGTCGACGGTGAGCGACGCGGCGGCTACCCGATTCCACCCTGCCAAGGAGGTCGTTTGCCAACGGACCGCGCCGCCACCGTCTGAACCTGCCGCGACGTTGCGGTCGCGGCCCGGGCGGCCGACCTTTTCCGTTCACCGCCTGCTTCATGGGTTTAGACGCGGAGCGCCGTGGATGCGTTGCATCCGCGGTGCCGGCGTCGCGCTCAAGGGGCCGTACGCCGATCGCGCCCCGTGAGTTTCGGACGCGCCAAGGAGGGGCAGTATGCGTTTCTGGAAGGGCCACGCCCTGGGCAACGACTACATCGTGCTGGACACCTCCGGGCCGGGCGCGCCGGCGCCCGCGGTGGTCCGTGCCCTGTGCGACCGGCATCGGGGCGTCGGCGCCGACGGCGTGCTGGCCGCCGACCCGGTCCGTGATCCGGTGGCGCTCCGGATCTTCAACCCCGACGGCGGCGAGGCGGAGAAGAGCGGGAACGGGCTGCGGATCCTCGGGGCCTGGCTCCGTGACACCGGTCGGGTCGGAGAGGCGCCGTTCCGGGTGGCACTCCCGGCCGAGACCGTAGAGATGCGCGTGCTCTCGACCCGGGCCGGGGTCCATACGCTCCGTGTGGACATGGGCACACCGTCGTTCCGGGCGGGTGACATCCCGTTCACGGACGCCGCACCGGATGCCGAGGTCTCGGGGCGGTCGCTGGCCGTGGCCGGGACGCCGCTCGGGATCCACCTGGTCTCGGTCGGCAACCCCCACTGTGTGGTCTTCCTCGATGAGCTGGATGACGCCGTCTTCCGTCGACTCGCGCCAGCGCTCCAGGCCCGACCCGCCTTCGCGGAGGGCGTGAACGTGCAGTTCGCCCGGCTCGTGGATGAACGGACCGTGGACATCCGGATCTGGGAGCGGGGCGCCGGCGAGACGCTGGCCAGCGGGTCCAGCGCGTGCGCCGTGGCGGCGGCCGCCCACCGCTCCGGCCGCACCGAGGCCCGGTCGCTCCGGGTCCGGATGCCCGGCGGCGTGGTGACGGTGGAGCGGGACGACGACGGGCGGCTCCACCTCACCGGCGAGGCGGTCATCGTCTTCGAGGGCGAGGTCGCGGAGGCCGTGGTCGCCGCGTGGCGCGAGGGGCGGCATGAGGGCCGACGCGAGGACCGACGCGAGGACCGGTTCGAACCGACGTAGCGCCGATCCCCACCCGCTGGCTCGCCCCTTCCTTACGCGTCCGTAGGGGAATCGAGGGCGGCCTCCGAGCACGCGGTTTCAAGGTTTCCCCCACAGATTCCCGCGACCTCGTTGGGTACGTTGGCGATGAGTCCCAATCGAACGAATCCCGGGAGGCACACACAATGGCGACGGACCAGGCGCCGACGGAGACGATCACCGCTCTGCTGGCCCGGTGGGCCGCCGGGCTGGAGTATGACCATCTGAGCGACGCGGCGATCCGTGAGGCGAAGCGGTACCTCCTGGACTCTCTCGGCTGTGCGCTCGGCGGCTACCAGCAGGAGGACGTGAAGCTGGCGCTGGCGGTCCTCGACGAGATCGCGGGCGAAGGCCCGGGCACGGTGATCGGCAGCGGCGACCGGCTGGACGTGGTCTCCGCGTCGCTGGCGAACGCGCTGATGGTCCGGGTCCAGGACTACAACGACATCTACTGGCAGCAGGACCCGTCGCACCCGTCGGACCTGATCCCGGCGGCCATGGCCGGTGCCGAGCGGCAGGGGCTGGGCGGTCGTGAGCTGATCGTGGGGATCGTCCTCGGCCACGAGCTGGAGATGCGGCTGTGCGAGGCGGCGTTCCCCGGGATCCGGGAGCGGGGCTGGCACCACGCGACCCTGACCTCGTTCGTCTCGCCGCTGGTGGCCGGCCGGATGCTCGGACTCGGCTGGGAGCAGATCCAGCACGCCATCGGGATCAGCGGCTCGCGGCACGCCACCATGGGCGCCATCACGGCGGGCAAGCTGACGATGATGAAGAACACGGGCGACCCGATGGCGACCCAGTCCGGGGTGCTGGCGGCGCTGCTTGCGGAGCAGGGCTACACGGGCCCCGAGCACGTGATCGACGGGAAGGAGGGACTCGTTCACGTCATGGGTCCGGAGTGGAAGCTGGAGGCGCTGACGGAAGGGCTCGTGGCCGAGGGGCTCGCGGACGACCCGTCAAACGGGCCGGGCACCTGGCGGATCGAGCGGTGCGGGATGAAGGCGTTCCCGACGGAGGCGCTGACGCACGCACCGATCTCTGCGGTGCTGGACCTGGTCACGGAGCACGACCTGGCGCCGGACGCGATCGAGACCGTCCGGATCCGGTCGCTGGCCCGGGCCGCCGACATCCTGGCGGACCCGAGCAAGTACGACCCCCGGAGCAAGGAGACGGCGGACCACAGTCTGCCGTACGTGATCGCGGCGGCCATCGTGGACCGCCAGGTCACGCCGAAGCAGTTCACGCAGGACCGGATCATGGACGCTGCGATCCGGTCGCAGCTGAACAAAGTCGAGGTCATCGCGGACCCGGACATCGAGGCGGTGTTCCCGGAGCTCCAGCGGGTCCACGTCACCGTGGTCACGGCCGATGGCCGGGAGCTGGAGAAGCAGCTGGACTACCCGAAGGGCGATCCGCGCAACCCGCTGTCGGACGACGAGATCACGGAGAAGTTCACCGCGCTGGCCGAGCCGATCATGACGGCCGAGTCCCGGGACCGGCTCGTGGACGCCGTGTGGCGTCTCGACCAGCTGGACTCCGTGGCGGAGCTGATGGCGCTCACGCGAGCCGACCGCTAGGCCGGAAAGGAGACCGACCATGGGCGCGACTGTCGTCGAGAAGATTGCCCGATCCCACATGGTGGAAGGGCCGGACCGTGCGCTGCGGCCCGGGGACATGGTGGTCCTCCGACCGCGCCATGTGCTGACCCATGACAACACCGCGCCGGTGATGGACAAGTTCCACGCGATCGGCGTGGAGGCCGTGGCGGACCCGCGCCAGCCGGTGGTGGTGCTCGACCACGACATCCAGAACCGGAGCGAGGAGAACCTGGCGAAGTACACCCGGATCCGGGACTTCTGCCGGGAGCACGGTCTCGATTTCCACCCGGCGGGCACGGGGATCGGTCACCAGATCATGATGGAGCGGGGCTACGTCCAGCCCGGCTGGCTGGTGGTGGCCAGCGACTCCCACGCCAACACGTACGGCGCCATGGGCGCGCTGGGCACGCCCGTGGTCCGGACCGATGCCGCGGCCATCTGGGCCACCGGCCGGTTCTGGTGGTCGATCCCCCGGACCGTGCAGGTGGTGCTCGAGGGCGAGCTGCCCGAAGGCGTGAGCGGGAAGGACCTGATCCTCACGCTCTGCGGGCTCTACAACCAGGGCGAGGTGCTGAACGCCGCCGTCGAGTTCGCGGGCCCCGGCGTCGCCTCGCTGGACATGGCCGCCCGGATGACCGTGGCGAACATGACCACGGAGTGGGGCGCGCTGGTCGGGTGGTTCCCCGTGGACGACATCACCGTCGCCTACCTCCGGGAGCGGAAGGCGCGGCTCGAGGCGGCCGACCACAAGCGGATCAGCCGGGAGGACCTGGCCGCGTGGTCGAGCGACCCGCCGGCGCCGGACCCCGACGCGGACTATGCTGCGCGCATCACGGTGGACCTCTCGCGGATCACGGCCTACCTGGCGGGCCCGGACACCGTGCAGGTCGCCCGGAGCGTGGTGGACGCCGAGCCCGAGGAGATCGCCATCGACAAGGCGTACCTGCTCTCGTGCGTGAACGGCCGGCTCGCGGACCTCGAGACTGCAGCGGCGGTCGTCCGGGGCGCGCGGATCGCCGAGGGCGTGGAGCTCTACGTCGCTGCGGCCAGCCGGGAGATCCAGGAGAAGGCCGAGGCCAGCGGCGCGTGGACGGACCTGCTCGAGGCCGGCGCCACCCCCCTGCCGCCCGGCTGCGGCCCGTGCATCGGGCTCGGTGCGGGGCTGCTGGAGCCCGGCGAGGTGGGGATCTCCGCCACGAACCGCAACTTCAAGGGCCGGATGGGCTCCCGGGACGCGAAGGTCTACCTGGCGAGCCCGACCGTGGTGGCGCGCTCGGCGCTGGCCGGCCGCATCACCGACAGCGAGGCGGCCGCCGGGTCGCCCGCGTACGCATTCGAGACGCTGGAGCCGGTGGCGCCGGATTCCGGGACCGTGGAGATCATGGACGGCTTCCCGGAGGAGGTCACCGGCCGTCTCGTCTTCGTGCCCCGGGAGAACCTGAACACCGACGGGATCTACGGGAAGGACTATACCTACCGGGAGCTCGATGAGAAGGAGATGGCCGAGGTCGTGATGGCCAACTACGACCCGTCGTTCGCGGAGCGGACGGAGCCCGGCGACATCCTGGTCGGCACCCGGAACTTCGGCACCGGCTCGAGTCGCGAGCAGGCGGCCACGGCGCTGCAGGCGAAGGGGATCCGGATGGTGATCGCCGAGAGCCTGTCGCAGACGTACCAGCGGAACGCCTTCAACAACGGCTTCATCTGCATCGAGTGCCCGTCGCTGGTCCGTGCCGTCGAGGCCGAGCTGGCCGACCCGGTCGCGACCGGGCTGGCCACGGTCGTCCCGGGTGACGAGCTGACGGTCGACTTCCGGCGCGGCGAGATGATCTGGCGCGGCGAGTCCCACCGGTTCCCGCCGCTGGACCGGGTGCCCCAGGCGCTGGTGGTGGCGGGTGGGGTGGAGGCGCAGGTGAGGGAGGGGGCGTAGCGGATCGGGGATCGCGGATCGCGGATCGGGGATCGCGGATCGCGGGTCAGGGATCGGGGATCGGGGTTGGGGGCAGGGTAGAGGAGAGGGCGGGAACAGGCGGGCGGGTGGGGTGACGCCGGTGGATCGGCCACGCCACCCACTACCAATACGAATACGAGTACGAACACGGGGAGCGTATGCGACGAGTCGTATCAATGCCCGGCGACGGGATCGGCAAGGTGGTGCTTCCGGAGGCGATCCGGGTTCTGGAGGCGGTGGGGTTCGAGGCCGAGTACGTCCACGCCGACATCGGGTGGGAGTTCTGGGTCGCCGAGGGCAACGCGCTGCCGGAGCGGACGGTGGAGCTGCTGGCGGAGCACAAGCTGGGGCTGTTCGGCGCGATCACGTCGAAGCCGAAGGACGAGGCTGCGGCGGAGCTGGAGCCGGCGCTCCGCGACCGGGGCCACGTCTACTACAGCCCGATCGTGGGGCTGCGTCAGCGGTTCGACCTGGACGTATGCATCCGGCCGTGCCGCTCGTTCCCGGGCAACCCGTTGAACTTCGTGCGGCAGACGGTGGACCGTGAGATCGACGAGCCGGAGGTCGACGTCGTCGTGTTCCGGCAGAACACGGAAGGGCTGTACGGCGGTGTGGAGTGGACGGACCCGCCGGAGCAGGTGCTGGCCGCGCTGAGGACGCACCCGAAGTTCCAGCGGTTCGCCGACACGCCGGGCGGTGACCTGGCGATCTCGAGCCGGATCTTCACCCGCCGGGCGTGCCACCGGATCGTGCGGGCGGCGTTCGAGTACGCCCGCGAGCACGGCTACGGGAGCGTCACGATCTGCGAGAAGCCGAACGTGCTGCGGGAGACGTCGGGGATGATGGAGGAGGAGGCGAGGAAGGTCCACGCGGACTTCCCGGAGATCCAGCGGTGGTCGACGAACATCGACGCCCAGATGATGTGGCTGACGAAGAACCCGGAGGACTACGGCGTGATCGTAGCCGGGAACATGTTCGGCGACATCGTCTCCGACGCGTTCGCGGGGCTGGTCGGCGGGCTCGGCTTCGCCTGCTCCGGCAACATCGGCGACGCGGTGGCGGTCTTCGAGCCGACCCACGGCAGCGCGCCGAAGTACGAGCAGCTCGACCCGCCGATCGTGAACCCCGTTGCCATGATCCTGTCCGCGGCCATGCTGCTGGACCACGTGGGCGAGGCGGAGAAGGCGGAGCGGGTCCGCAGGGCGGTGGCGAAGGTGGTGGCCGACGGCGAGGTCCGCACGTACGACATGATGCGGATCCCCGGCGGGCCGGACGCGCTGGAGAAAGGCGCGGCGACCACGACCGGGGTCACCGACGCCATCATCGCCGCACTGGGCGCGCCGGTGGGCGCGGGAGCGTAGCGCCATGAGCCCGGAGCGGGGCGAGGCGGGCCGGTCGGGCGACGACGTCCGATCGGACGTCCACGTCGTCCTCGAGCCGGCGACCGGCCGCCAGATTGTCGTCACGTCGAAGGTGGAGGCGCTGTACGGCGACGCGATCCGGTCTACGGTCGCCGGTGCCCTCGACGCCCTCGGTATCGGCGATGTCCGGGTCACGGTCGACGACCGGGGCGCGCTGGACTGGGTCATCGCCGCGCGGGTGGCGGCTGCGGCCCGGGCGGCGGGGATGGTGGACGGGGGAAGCTCCGGTGAAGCGGGCGGTCCGGCGACGAGGCGGCTGACGCCGGCCGTCGCCCGGACGGTCGAGTTCGCGGCGACGTCGCGGGACCGGCTGCGTCGCTCCCGCCTCTACCTGCCGGGCAACGAGCCGAAGTTCATGCTCAACGCGGGGCTCCACGCCCCCGACGGCGTGATCCTGGACCTGGAGGACTCGGTCCATCCCGACGCGAAGGCGGAGGCCCGGGTCCTCGTGGCCTGTGCGCTCCGGTCGGTGGACTTCGGCCCGGCGGAGCGGATGGTGCGGATCAATCAGCTGCCGCTGGGGCTGGACGATCTGGAAGCCGTGGTCCCCGAGTCGCCGAACCTGGTCCTGATCCCGAAGGTGGAGCGACCGGACCAGGTGACGGAAGTGTCCGACGCGATCCGCCGGATCCAGGCGGAGCACGGGATCGATCCCGGCGACCGGCCCGTCTGGCTGATGCCGATCCTGGAGTCGGCACTGGGGCTGGAGCACGCGTACGCGATCGCCGCGGCCGACGAGCGCGTGGTGGCGCTGACCATCGGCCTCGAGGACTACACGGCGGACCTGGGCGTGGTGAAGACGGCGGACGGGGAGGAGTCGCTGTGGGCCCGTCGCCGGCTGGTGAACGCGGCGCACGCGGCGAAGGTGCAGGCCATCGACAGTGTCTACGGGGATGTCGCCGACGAGGAGGGTCTGCGGGCGTGGGGTCGGCGGGCCCGGGCCATGGGGTTCACCGGGATGGGGTGCGTGCACCCTCGCCAGATCCGGGTCATCCACGAGGCGTTCGCGCCGGGGCCGGAGGAGCTCGAGAAGGCGCAGCGGATCGTGGTCGCGTTCCGTGAGGCGGAGGCGAAGGGTCTCGGTGTGGTGAGCCTGGGCAGCAAGATGATCGACCCGCCGGTGGTGCTCCGGGCCCGTCGACTGGTGGAGCACGCCCGGCGGATGGGTCTGATCGAGGAAGGGGAGGACGCCGCGGCCGGCGGGGCGTCGAAGACCGACGGGCCGGAGGGGGGCGAGGCATGAGCGAGGCGGAGCAGGCGGCGTGGCTGGAGGGCCCGGCCTTCGACCGGATCGAGGAGAACGCCGCGGGCCGTCGGGTGCCGCTCGTCGTCAATGGCGAGGAGCAGGTGGCGTACCGGGGTGTCGGCGGCTTCGAGCCCGAGGGCCGGAAGTACGCGCCGCCGATCCGGAGCGCGAAGGACTACCCGGCCAGCGGCGACAAGCGGGTCCCCGACCTGAGGACGGCGCTGGAGCGGGTCGGGCTGACCGACGGGATGACGGTCTCGACCCACCACCACTTCCGCAACGGCGACCGCGTGGCGGTCATGGCGCTGGAGGCCGCCGGGGAGCTGGGGGTGAAGGGGCTCCGGTGGTTCCCGAGCGCGTCGTTCCCGGTCCACGCGCCGGTGATCGGGCTCATGGAGCGGGGCGTGGTTCACCACATCGAAGGGAGCATGAACGGCAAGCTGGGCGACTTCGCGAGTCGCGGGAAGATGCCGGGGCTGGGGGTGCTCCGGAGCCACGGCGGCCGGTGGCAGGCGATCCAGGACGGCGAGGTCCACGTGGACGTGGCCGTGATCGCGGCGCCCACGGCCGACCCGTTCGGGAACGCCGATGGCAGCCACGGCCCGTCCGCGTGCGGGTCGCTGGGGTTCGCGCTGGCCGACTCGATCTATGCGGACCACGTGATCGTGGTGACCGACAACCCGGTCCCGTTCCCGTGCATCCCGTGGCAGATCCAGGGGAACAACGTGGACGCGGTGGTGGTCGTCGACTCGGTGGGCGACCCGTCGAAGATCGTCAGCGGGACCACCCAGATCACGAAGAGTCCGGACCGGCTCCTGATCGCCGAGTACGTGGCCCGGTTCCTGACGGACGCCGGGATCATGCGCGACGGGTTCAGCTTCCAGGCCGGTGCCGGCGGGATCGCGCTGGCGTTCGTCCAGTTCCTGAAGCAGCGGATGGTCGAGGCCGGCGTGAAGGCCCGGTTCGTACGGGGCGGCTCGACGAAGTACCTGGTGGAGCTGCTGAACGAGGGGCTGACGGACTACATCCTGGACGGGCAGACGTTCGACCTGGCGGGCGTGGAGTCCATCGCGTCGGACGCGCGGCACGTCGCCACCTCGCCGTTCACGTCGTACAACTACCATGGAAAGGGCAACTTCGCGTCCATGGTCGATGCGGTGGTGCTGGGCGCGACCGAGGTGGATACGGGCTTCAATGCGAATGTCGTGACTCACTCGGACGGGCTCATGCTCCACGGGATCGGCGGGTGGCAGAACTGCCTGACCAGCGGGTGCACGATCCTGGCCGTGCCCAGCTTCCGGGACCGGATCCCGGTGCTGGTGGACCGGGTCACCACGCTCACGGGGCCGGGCGAGCTGATCGATGTGGTGGTCACGGAGCGGGGGATCGCCATCAACCCGCGACGGGAGGATCTGCTCCGGGCCACGGAGGGGAGCGGGCTCCCGATCCGGCCGATCGAGGAGATCAAGGCCGAGGTGGAGACGATGATGGGCGGCGCGCCAGCGCCGCCGAGCGTCACCGACCGGCCGGTGGCGGTGATCAAGTGGGTGGACGGGACGGTGCTGGACACGGTCTGGCAGGTAACCGGCTAGGACCGGTCGCGCCGGTCGGAAGCGGCCGGTCGACACCCACGGTGGCGTCGCATCGGGAGAAGGGCACTGCGGGAAAGGGGAAGGCCATGCTGAAAGTACGGATGGACACGGATCGGCTCTCCGTCGAGGAGCTGGCGAATATCTCGAACGCGCTCCGGACGGGGTGCGCAGAATGTATCGAGAAGGGAGTGGCCGAGGCGGTCAGTCATCCGGGCGAGATCGACCGGTTCCTGACTGCGCTGGCCGACGCCATCGACCGGGAGCGGAAGGCCCGGGAGAAGAAGGACCGGGACCTGGCGCTGGGGGTCGACCCATCGACCGGCGAGTTCAGCGCGGGCGCCTGAGCCGCCCGAGCGGCGGAAGCGACCGGCGACGCCGTCGTCTTTTAATCGCCGGTTAAGCCCGGCGTACCAGCTTCCTCTCCAGACGGACGCCGCACACCACGGCGCCGGAGCCATTACTGGAGAGGATACCATGCTACGCAGGACTGCAGTTCCCATCCGCGCTGCCGCATCCAGGCGCGCCGCTTTGACCCCCCCCGGGTGGCCGTGCTCGCAGTGCTGGTCGCCGCCCTGCCCGGGTGCGGTGACGATGGCCCGAGCGATGTCACTCCCATCAAGCGTGGTTCCGCGCGAACGACGACCTGTACGGCCTCCGACTGGCCGCTCTCCTGCTGGGCAGCGCCGCGCTGGCGAGGGGTGATCTGGAGGCGGCGGAGCGGTGGAATCGGGAGGGGGTGCACGTCGCCCGGCACTTCGGCCAGAACCGGGAGCTGGCTGTCTCCCTGCAGAACCTGGCCGTCGTGTACCTGTCCCAGGATTGGCTGGATACCACCGCCGAGCTGATCCGTGACGCCATGGCGGCGTCCCGGCTGGACCCGTCGCTCTACTTCATTGCCACGGGCGTCTCCTACCAGGGCGAGATCGAGGCAGGGCAGGGCCGGCACCCGCAGGCGGCTCGACTGCTCGGGGCCGCAGAAGCGATCCGTGACCGGATCGGGGCAGTGGCCTTCCCGCTGGACGCCCGGCGGCAGGAGGTCGTCATCGACCGGCTGCGCGAGGCGCTGGGCGAGGCCGGCTTCCAGGCCGCATGGGCCGAAGGGAGACGCCAGGATGTCGAAGAGCTGGTCGCGGCGCTGGCTGATGGGACGACGGCCGAAGCGCCGCCCGCGGATGCGGCGGGTGGTGGGATTCGGGTCGCGCCGCTCCCCGACGCAGCCGCCGACCCCGACGCTTCGGGGGCTCCCCCGGCGCCGAGGGTGATCGCCGGCGGTGGCGAAGGTGCGGAAGCCGGCGAGGTGGAGCTGCGGGTGGACGCGCTCGGTCCGCTCGTCGCGTACATCGATGGCGCGATGCTGGATCCGGAGCGATGGGTATACGCCAAGCCCCGTGAGCTGCTGATCTACCTGCTGCTCCACCCGCGGGGTGGCACCAGGGACCAGATCGGGGAGGCGCTGTGGCCCGGAGCGGCCCGCTCCAACGTGAAGAACAGCTTCCACGTCACGCTGCATCATCTGCGGAAAGCGCTGGGCCGCCCGGAGTGGGTGGTGACCGAGGCCGATCGCTACCGGCTGGCTCCGGATCTACGGTACGCGTTCGATGCCGACACCTTCGACCGTCGGGCTCGCGCGGTGCTCCGATCGAACGGCGTGGCCAACGCGCACCTGCCGACCGACGAGATCCGCAGCGTCCTGGCGCTGTACGGGGGCGAGCTGCTGGAGGGGGACCCGGCAGGCCGGTGGCGGTGAAGACGCCAGGCATGCTCGATCGGGACACGGACGCCATGTCGGGTTGGGACCAGAGCGGTGGGGCCTCATCGGGCTGTGGCGCCATCGGGTTCTGTATGCGGACGCTGTTGGTCGGGTCGGGGACAGCATTCCAGGCCAGGGGTCTTAACCCCTTTGGGTACAACGGCTTGCATCGGGCATCTACGGCGAGTTTCGAATAGCTCGCTGGGACATCGGCCGGGGCCTGGGGCGGGGTTGGGCCGTCGTCCGGGTGCGTTCCCATGCCGGCCGAGGGCTGCGGGTCAGGACCAACAGTACCTGCGTACAGAACCCGACGGCCGTGGAGCGATACACCCCCCGGACCGGGGGGGCACGCAGTCCCGGCACGGCTTCCAGCACCGGGGGGCTCGGCCTCAGTCCAGCGTCATGAACAGGTTGTTCA
>JBPRGE010000084.1:0-59365 GCA_051418035.1 Candidatus Longimicrobiales bacterium M2_2A_002 | reverse complement strand
ATGGCCGAACTCGCGGAGATGAAGACAGCAGACCCGGGACCGCCGACGACGGACACCGACGACGTGGCGCTGGCACTGGCCGGCGACACGCGGGCGTTCGAGCGGCTGTACCACCGGCACGTGCTACGGATCCACTCGCTGTGCAGGCGGATGGTCGGCCCCGAGCTGGCGGAGGACGTGGTGCAGGAGGTCTTCATCCGGGCGTGGGACAAGCTGGAGCTGTTCGGCGGTCGGTCGGCGTTCGGTACGTGGCTGTACCGCCTGGCCATCAACGTCTGCCTGGGACGGCGGACGAAGGCGGGGAAGCGGCGGGAGCGATTCAGGCACGACGAGCTGGCGATGGAGCGGGCCCGGGCCCCGAGGCAGCAGCCCGACGCCCGGATGGACCTGGACCGGGCCATCGACCGGCTGCCGCCGCGGGCGAAGCAGGTGTTCGTGCTCCACGATATCGAGGGGTACAAGCACCGTGAGATCGGAGACATGCTGGGGATCTCGACGGGGACGTCGAAGTCCCAGCTCCACGAAGCGCGGATGGCGCTTCGCGAGCACCTGAGGGCATAGGATGATGACGAACCGACACGAGACGGCGCGACTGTCCGACTACCTGGATGGCGAGCTGACGGCCACGGCGCGGGCGGAGGTGGATGCCCACCTGGCCGACTGCCCGGAGTGCGCCGACACGCTGGAGGAGCTCCGGACGGTGGTGCACGAAGCCGGACGGCTCCCCGAGCTGCCGCCGGCGCACGACCTGTGGCCCGGGATCGAGGCCCGGCTCCTGCCCCGGGGCGACCGGCTGGCCGAGGCCGGGCCCGACGTGGTGCCGATCTCCCGGGCCCGCCGGGTGGTCATGACCGTGCCACAGCTGGTCGCCGCGGCCATCGCGCTGGTCCTCTTCTCCGCCGGCGGCATGTGGCTGACAGTGGGGGGCGGCGGCGAGCCTGACGCGAGCCCGGTCGTCACCGCCCCGCAGGCCGCACCGGTCACGACGGTCATGTTCACGGAGTCCGATCGGGCGATGACCCAGCTGGAGCAGGAGTACCGGAGCCAGCGGTCCGAGCTGGACCCGGAGACGATCCGGGTCGTGGAGAGGAACCTGGCGATCATCGACCAGGCCATAAAGGAGGCGCGGGACGCGCTCGCATCGGATCCCGCCAGCGGGTTCCTGAGCGCGCACCTGGCCAATGCCATGCGGCAGAAGATGGACCTGCTGCGTCGCGCCACGACGATTGCACAAACCGAGATTTGAGGGATATCGAGCCATGTACACACCTCTATTGATCGCGGCCCTCACGCTGGCCGCACCCCAGGCGCCGGACACGGTGATCGCCGTGGACCGGGACACGCGTCTGGAGGTCGACAACTTCCGGGGCGAGGTCGTGGTGGATGCCTGGGACCGCAGCGAGGTCCGGATCCGCAGCGACCTGTCGAGCCGGCAGGTGCTGGACGCCTCCCAGACGGGCGCCACCCTGCGCGTCCGGCCCCGGACCCGGAACGGCGGTCCCCGGGACGCGGACTTCCGGATCACGGTCCCCCGCTGGATGGACGTCCGGGTGGAGGGCAACCAGGTCGACGTGACGGTGCGCGGCACGGCGGGCGAGATCAACGTGGAGACCGTCGGCGGCGAGGTGATGGTGGAGGGCGGCCGGGGCCGGATCTCGGTCCGGAGCATCCAGGGCGAGGTCACCGTTCGGGACGCCAGGGGCCGGATCGAGGCGGTGACCGTGAACGAGGGCGTCGTGCTGGAGGACGTGGAGGGCGAGGTGTACGTCGAGACCACGAACGGCGACGTGACGCTCCGTGACGTCCGCTCGAGCTGGGTCCGCGCCACCACGGTGAACGGGGATGTCGAGTACTCCGGCACGATCCTCGACGACGGCAGTTACGGCTTCTCCACCCACAACGGGGACCTTGCGGTCACGGTGGCGGAGGGCGCGAACGTGACGGTCTCCGTATCGACGTTCCAGGGCGAGTTCGAGGCGGACTTCCCGGTGCGTCTGACCGGCACCACCCGGGACCGGCAGTTCAACTTCACGCTCGGGTCGGGGCAGGCCCGGCTGGAGCTGGAGTCCTTCAACGGTGAGATCACCCTGCGTCGGCCGCGGTAGGCGGCAGGCAGGAAAGGAAGATTAGACATGCGCAACACCATACTGCTGACCTTCGCGGGACTGCTGGCCGCCGGGAGCGCGGCCGCCCAGTCCACCGACTTCGAGTGGCAGGGCGCGCTCGACCGGGGCCAGGCCATCGAGATCCGGGGCGTGAACGGCGATGTCCGGGCCATGGCCAGCGATGACGGCCGGGTCCACGTCGAGGCGGACCGTCACGGCCGTCGCGACGACCCGATGAGCGTCCGGATCGAGGTGGTCGAGCACGACGACGGCGTCACCATCTGCGCCGTTTACCCCACGCCGCCGAACGCGCGCCGCGAGAACGAGTGCCGCCCGGGCGGCGGGCAGAACAACGTCCGGCAGAACGACGTGAAGGTCGACTTCGTGGTCCGGGTCCCGACCGGCGTCCGGTTCTCCGGCCACACCGTGAACGGCGACCTGGACGCGGACGGGATCGAGGCCGACGTGAAGGCCTCCAGCGTGAACGGCGATGTGGATGTGCGGACCGCCGGCTTCGCGGAGGCCAGCACCGTGAACGGGAGCATCACGTGTCGCCTCGGGAGCAGTGACCTCGACCACGATGTCGAGTTCGAGACGGTGAACGGGAGCATCACGCTCGAGATGCCCGAGGGTCTGGATGCCGACTTCCGGGCGAGCACCGTCAACGGCAGCATCGACAGCGACTTCCCGATCCTGGTCACCGGGAAGGTCAGCCGCCGGAGCCTCCGCGGCCGGATCGGCGATGGCGGGCCGGAGCTGCGCCTCTCCACCGTGAACGGCAGCATCCGGATCCTCCGGCGGTAGCGGGGCCCGGGTGCGGCGAAGGGCGGGCGGCCCCGGCGGGTCGTCCGCCCTTTCGTGCATGCGCCACCCACCCGCGGCACGCACCTTGACGCAGCCGGTTCACGGACCCCAAACGCGAACCCGACCCCGGACACCCGTGAGCAACGACGCCATCTCCGTCCTCTTCGTCTGCCTCGGCAA
Source organism: Candidatus Longimicrobiales bacterium M2_2A_002 (assembly GCA_051418035.1). GTDB lineage: Bacteria > Gemmatimonadota > Gemmatimonadetes > Longimicrobiales > RSA9 > JAWVYT01. The sequence goes on along the minus strand of JBPRGE010000084.1, from coordinate 56,276 downwards.
TATCTGCCGGTCACCGCTTGCGGAAGCGGTCTTCCGCCAGGTCGTGACCGAGGAAGGCCTCGAGGGCCGGTTCCGGATCGACTCCGCCGGCACGTCCGGGTACCACGACGGCGAGCCGCCCGACGCCCGGACCACCGAGGTGGCCGCGCGCCGGGGCGTGGAGGTGGCGGGCACCAGCCGGCAGGTCACCCGGCAGGACGCGGCCGGGTTCGACTACCTGGTGGCCATGGACGCCGAGAACCTCCGGCAGGTCGAGGCGCTGGTGGAACGGGCCGGCCTCGACGGCGACGGGCCCGCCACCCACCTGCTGCGCGAGTTCGACCCCGAGGCGGCCGGCGACCTGGAGGTGCCCGACCCCTACTTCGGCGGCCCCCGGGGCTTCGACAACGTCCACGACCTCGTGGAGCGCTCCGCCCGGGGCCTCCTCGACCACCTCCGGAACGAGCACGAGCTGTGAGGACCGCGGCGGTTGTGCCGGTCCGGCACCGTCCCATCGGCGCAGCCGCTACCGGCCGCGGTCCGGCGAAAGCCGGATGAGCGTCGTTCCCGACGCCGTCCGCGCGGTCATCGAGGCAGCCCTTGCCGACCGGCAGGGGGAGCCGGTGGCCGTCACAGACGCTTCGGCCGTCGGGGGCGGCTGCATCAGTCCCACCGCCCGGCTGGATACCGACATCGGCCCGTTCTTCCTGAAGTGGGGGAGCCCCGACCTGCCGGACGGCCTCCTGGCCGCCGAGGCCCGGGGACTCCGGCAGCTCGGCCGTGCCGACGAGGTCCGGGTGCCCGCCGTCATCGCCGAGGGGGGCGATGGCGGTGGAGCCGACAGTGGACCCGGCAGCGGACCCGATGACGGTCCCGCGTGGCTCCTCCTGGAGTGGCTCGAGCCGGGCTCCGGCGGGCCGGAGGCGTGGGCACGACTCGGCACGGAGCTGGCCGCGCTGCACCGGCACCGGGCCGACCGGTTCGGCGCCGACGCCGACAACTACATCGGGTCACTGGCCCAGGCCAACGGGAGGCTGGACCGATGGCCGGAGTTCTGGCGGGAACGGCGTCTCGAGCCGCAGCTGCGGCTGGCGACGGACCGGGGGCTCATGGACGACTCCGACCGGCGCCGGTTCGACGACCTGTTCGACCGACTGGACGACCTGCTGGCCGTCGGGAACGAGGACGGGCCATCGCTCCTGCACGGCGACCTCTGGAGCGGCAATGTCCACATGACGGACGGCACCGCCGCCATCATCGACCCCTCGGTCTACCACGGCCATCGGGAGGTCGACCTGGCGATGGCGGAGCTCTTCGGCGGGTTCGGCCCCGGGTTCATGGCCGCGTACCGGGAGACCTGGCCGCTGCAGCCCGGCTACGCCCCGACCCGGCGCGCCGCATACCAGCTGTACTACCTCCTGGTCCACGTGAATCTGTTCGGCGCCGGCTACGTACCGGGAACCCGGAGCGCGCTGGCCACGGCCGGCGTCGGCTGAAGCCCTTCCACGGGCGGGCCCTCGGTCCCATACTCCGGGAAGCCGCGGTCGCGCCGCCGCGCGGCCGGGGAGCGATGACCCGAAACGGAATCACTTGATGAGATATACAGCCGTCAGAAGCGCCTCCCGTCGGACAGCCGCCGTTGCGCTCCTGCTCACGGCGGTCGCGGTGGCAGCCTGCGCAGGCCGCGGCGGGAGCGGGGCTTCGGCGCCCGAGCCCGTCTCGCCGGAGCTCGCCGAAACCGTCTTCGACTCGGCATGGAGCCGCGTCTACCACACGTACTACGACACCACGTTCAACGGCCTGGACTGGACCGCGGTCCGGGACGAGCTGCTCCCTGTGGCACGGGACGCCGGGACCGCCGATTCACTCCGGGCCGTCATCAACGGGATGCTCGACCGCCTCGGGGACAGTCACTTCGCCGTCATCCCCGAGGAGGTGGCCGACGCCCTCGATCCGGACTCCGTCAGCGGGGCGGAGGGCGAGCCCGGGGACGTCGGTGTCGAGCTGCGGGTGGCCGGCCGGGCCCTCGTCGTGTTCCGGGTCCGGCCCGACAGCCCGGCCGACAGCGCCGGCGTCCGCCCCGGCTGGACCCTGACCGGCATCGGCGAGCTCGCGACCCGGCGGCTCATCGACGCCATCGAGGAGATCCCCGAGGACCGGCGGCTGGCGGAGGCCCGGGTGGCCTGGTCCGCCGAGGCCCGACTGGCCGGGAACGTGGGCGATACCGTGGCCGCCGGCTTCGGGACACCGGGCGGGCCCCGGGAGGTCCGGATGGTCTCCGGGCAGGTCCCGGGTACGCCCGTCCGGTTCGGCAACCTCCCGACCATGTTCGCCGACCTCCGCTGGGAAGAGGCCGGCCTCGCCGACGGGTGTGCCGGCGTCGTGGCCTTCGATGTGTGGATGACGCCGATCCTGCCGGGTCTGGAGCAGGCGTTCGAGGCGCTCCGGCACTGTCAGGGGTTCGTCCTCGACCTGCGGGGCAATCCCGGCGGCGTGGCGGGGATGGTCATGGGCGTGTCCGGGTACTTCATCGACGAGCGACAGCCCCTGGGGCAGCTCATCACGCGACAGAACACGCTGACCCTGGTCTCCATGCCCCGGCGTGTGACGTCCGCCGGGGAACCCATGACCCCGTACGACGGCCCCGTGGCCATCCTGGTGGACGGCCAGAGCATGTCCACCACGGAGCTCTTCGCGGCCGGGATGCAGGAAGCGGGGCGGGCCCGGGTGTTCGGGGAGCGGTCCGGCGGGCAGGCCCTGCCGGCCCTCATGCTCCGACTGCCCAATGGGGACGTCCTGATGCACGTGTTCGCGAACCTGCTGACGCCGGACGGCGTCCGGGTCGAAGGCCGGGGTGTCATCCCGGACGTGGAAGTGCCGCTGAATCGGGAGGCCCTGCTCGAGGGCCGGGACCCGGTCCTGGAGGCGGCAATTCACTGGATCGAGTCACAGGGCGGCAGCCGAGCGCGCCGCACCAACCCTTGAGGAGGACAGGAATGATGCAGACCATCGCTCGCCGGGCCACGGCCCTGGCGTTCACGCTGGCCCTGGCACCCGCGGCCCTTCCGGCGCAGGACCTGCCGCCGGCGTCCGAGATCATTGACCGGTACGTGGAAGCCCTGGGTGGACGCGAGGCCGTGCTCTCCCAGCCCGGAAGCCACGCCATCGGTACGTTCAGCATGCCGGCGGCAGGGATCGAGGCCGATCTCGAGACCTACTCCGCCCGGAACCCGGACCGGTCCATCACCACGATCGAGATACCGGGCCTGGGCACGATCCGGGAAGGGTACACGGGTGAGTACGCCTGGGCCGTCGATCCGAACCTCGGACCCCGACTCCTCGAGGGCGACGAGCTGGACGCGGCCAGGGAAGCGGCCAGCACCCTGGGGCAGATCCGGGACGCATCCATGTTCCAGGAGCGGACCACCGTGGAGCAGACGGAGATGAACGGCGAGGCCTGCTACAGGGTCAGGCTGGTGTGGAACAGCGGGCGGGAGTCCTTCGACTGCTACAGCGTGGAGACCGGGCTCATGGTCGCCCAGGAGAGGGTGCAGCCTTCGCCCATGGGGGAGATCCCCGTGGTGATCCTGATCGGCGACTATCAGCCGTTCGGCGGCGTCCTGCAGTACACCCGGGTGACCCAGCAGATGATGGGACAGGAGCAGCGCATCGCGGTCGACAGCGTCGAGATCCGGGAGATCGACCCGGCGCAGTTCACGCCGCCGGCCAGCATCCAGTCTCTGATCGAACAGAAGGAGTCCGACGCCGTCAGCCCCTGACCACCGACACGACGACCCCGTCCCGGACCGGGATGATGGTGGAGTCCAGCCGCGGGTCGGACGCCGCCCGCTCGTTGTAGTCCAGCACGCCCCGGGTGGCCTCGTCGGGGTCGTCGTCGAGGATGCGGCCATCGCGGAACGCGTTGTCCGCCAGGATCAGCCCACCGGGCCGGACCAGCTCCAGCGACCGCTCGAGGTACTCGACGTAGCTCTCCTTGTCGGCGTCGATGAACACGGCGTCGAAGGGCCCGGGCCGCCCGGCCGCGTCCGCGCTCGCACCGGCGCTGGCATTGGCACCGGGGCCGGTCGCACCGGCGGCGCGTTCCGCAACCATCGCGGCGAGAATCTCCCGGGCGTCGCCCTCCCGAACCTCCACCACGTCGGCCATCCCCGCCTTCGCGACGAACCGCCGGGCGAAGGCGGCGCGGTCGGGGTCGACCTCGAGCGTGACCAGGCGACCGTCGGCCGGGAGCGCCCGCGCCATCCACAGCGCGCTGTAGCCGCCGAGCGTACCGATCTCGAGCACCCGGCGGGCGCCGATGATCGAGAGCAGCAGCTGCAGCAGCTTCCCGACCTCGGCCGAGATGTAGATCTCCGGGAGCCCCTGGTCGGTGATCGCCGCTCGGAGCTCCTCCAGCACCGCGCCCTCGTCGGTGAAGAGCTCCTCGACGTACCGGGCCAGCGGCCCGGTCGGGTCGGGGCCGCTCATCCGCCCAGCACCCGGCCGAGGCGCTGGAACGCCGTCTCGAGCTCGTCCCGGGACGCCGCGAAGGAGAGACGGACGTAGCGGTCGTCGCCGAACGCCGAGCCGGGGACGAGCGCCACCTCGGCCTCCTCGATGAGTGCCTTGCAGAGCGCCACGGAGTCGGGGCGCGAACCGTCGTACCACTGGTCGGCCCGGAAGAAGAGGTAGAACGCGCCCTCGGGCTCGACGAAGTCCGTCCCCGGCAGGTGCTCCTGGAGGTGCTTGACGACCAGCTCCCTCCGCGCCCCGAACTCGGCGGCCATGGACCGGAGCTCCCGGTCCTCCTCCTCCGAGGCGGTGAACGCCGCCAGCGCGGCGTGCTGGCTCGGCGTGGCCGCGTTCGACGTCATATGACTCTGGAGCGCGGAGATCCGGGACGCCACCTGCGGAGCGGTGTACGAGTAGCCGATGCGCCAGCCGGTCATGGCGTACGCCTTGGAGGCGCCATTGATGACGACGGCCCGCTCCCGCAGCGAGAGCGGCAGATCCAGCACGCCCGGCGCCCGGTCGGCGACGTAGCAGAGCCGGGCGTAGATCTCGTCGCTGATGATCGTCACGCCCCGATCGGCGGCCCACTCCGCGATGGCCTCCAGTTCCCCGATCCCGTACACGGCGCCCGACGGGTTCGACGGCGAGTTCAGGATCAGCGCCCTGACGCCCTCGTCCCAGGCGGCGTCCAGCTCGTCCGGACCCACCCGGTAGCCCCGGTCCTCGGCGCCCGGCACCGGCACGAACCCGGCCCGGGCCAGCCGCACGATCTGGGGGTAGCTGGTCCAGTACGGCACCGGCACGAGGACACGGTCACCGGGGCCGGTGAGCACGAAGAGGGCGTTGAAGAGCGCCTGCTTCGCGCCGGCCGAGATCACGACGCCCGCCGGATCGACCTCGGTCCCATGGGCCGCGCCCAGCGCGTCGGCCACCGCCCGACGGAGCTCCGGGAGCCCCGCCGCCGGGGTGTACCGGGTCTCACCCGCCTCGATGGCCGCGATCCCCGCACGGGCGATGAACGTCGGCGTCGGGAAGTCCGGCTCGCCGGCGCTCAGATTGATGATGTCGCGGCCCTGCGCCTTGAGCTCCTTCGCCAGTGAAGAGACGGCGATGGTGGCGGAAGGGCTCAGCTGCTGCACGTTCTCGCTGAACCGGCGCTCGGTATCAGTGCTCATCGCTTCCCCTGCTCGCGTGATCGGAGCCCAAAGATGGTGTCCGTCCCGAGGCGCGGGCAAGCGATGACGAGAACGCGTCGCTAGATTCCCGGGACCATGGGCCGACTCCTCTTCTTCCACGACTTCGCGAGCCCCTACTGCCGGCTGGCGCTCGACTCGGTGACCGAGGCCGCCGAGCGGACGGGGCTGGACGTGCGACCGGTGCCGTTCGAGATCCGGCCGGCGCCCGAGCCGCTCCCCGAGCCGGACGACGTCGCGCTGGCCGAGGAGCTGGAGGCCGCCCGCGCGCTGGCCGACGAATGGGGCGTCCCGCTGCAGCCCCCGCCGCTGGTGCCCCGGACCCGCAAGGCGCACGAGGCCGTCGCGTACACGCTGAAGCACGGCTCCACCCGGCCCGTGCTGCGGGGCATCTACGAGGCGCTCTGGACCCACGGCCAGGACATCGCCCGGATCGATGTCCTCGCCGATCTCGGGGCGGCGGCGGGCCTCGACCGGGAGCCGCTCCACGTCGCACTCGGGCTCGACGAGTTCGAGCCCGATGTCGTCCGGGAGCAGCACGCGGTGGCGGGCGCGGAGATCACGGGTGTGCCCGCCCTGCAGCTGAAATCGGTCGTGGCCGCCGGACTCTTCCCCGCCGACGAGCTGGTCGACTGGATCGAGGAGAACCGCTGACCGCCGGCCCGTGACCGGGCCGTGACCGGGCCTGGCCGGGTCCGGCCGGGTCCGGCCCTTGCCCGGGACCGGCCGAGTCGTTTTCCTACAGGCCGTGGGCAGGCGAGACGGGAACCTGAGAACGGGCAGAGAGGGGGACCACCCGATGGCGGCATACGAGAGACTGACGGCGATGGAGGGGTCCGAGGCGGTGCAGCTGGCCGCCGACTACATGCAGGAGCGGATCCCGCTCGAGGTCATGGAGCAGGACGACCACAGAGTCAAGCTCCACGGCGGCGATGGGACGGTCACGATCAGCGCGCACAGCCACGGGATGGAGACCTCGGTCCGGGTGGAGACCGACCAGCTCCGGACGTCCCGGATCGACATCGAGGCGCAGCACTACCTGAACCAGCTGCCCTACCAGCCGGGCGACAAGCAGCGACGGTAGCCCGTCAGCCGCGGGCGGCGGCGACCAGTCGACGCGCCCGGGCCGGGTCGACCGGCGACCCCGGTCGGCCGTCCTCCATCAGGGCACTGCCCACGATCACACCCGACGCCGCGTCGAGCGCCAGCGCAACGGTCCCGGGCGTCACGCCGCTCCCCACGAGGACGGGCACGTCCACGAGCCCGGCCACCGTGCGGACCTCCTCCAGCGACGTCGCGGCCCCGGTCGCCGGGCCCGACACGATGACGGCGTCCGCCCGCCCCCGCCCCGCCGCGTCGACCGCGGCCTGCTCCAGCGTCAGCCCCTCGGGCGGCGTGGCGTGCTTCACGAGCACGTCGGCCAGGATCGCGACGTGCGGCGCGATGCGCTCGCGCAGCCGGACCGTCTCGGCCGCTCGACCCTCGATCCACCCCTGGTCGGTGAACATCCCGCCCGTGTGCACGTTCACCCGGATGAAGCGGGCGCCGCTCGCGGCCGCCACCGCCAGCGCCGCGCCGGCGTCGTTGCGGAGGACGTTTACACCCACCGGCCGGTCGGTCACCGCCAGGACGGCCGAGACGGTCGCGGTGAGCCCGGCCACGGTCGCGGGACCGACGGTCTTGTGGAACGGGGCGTCGCCGTAGTTCTCCACCAGGATCGCGTCCACGCCGGCCTCGTCGAGCGCACGGGCATCGGACCGCGCCCGCTCGAGTACAGGGCCCATGACGCCCGTCCACCCGGGTGCGCCGGGCAGCGGCGGCAGGTGGATCATCCCGATCACGCCGGCAGGGGCGCGCCGGTCCCGCGGGAGTGGGGTCGCGGATTGTGGGGGGGACACGGTCGGCGTCTCGGACTAGTTGACGGGCGGGATCCGGAGCGTCTGACCGGCGTAGATCTGGTTCCTGGTCAGGTTGTTCGCTTCCTTCAGCGCGTCCACGTCGATCCCGTAGTCTCGCGCGATCGTCCAGAGACTGTCACCCCGCCGGACGGTGTAGTGGATCACATCGGCCGGGTCGGGCAGCGACTGGTCCGGGAGCGCGGCGACGTACCGGGTGTACGGACGGGGGAAGACCGCCACGTGGTAGTGCGGCGGCCACCGCTCCCGGGTGGCTTCGAGCACACCCTTCTGCTCCAGACCCTTCAGCACGTTCTCGATCCAGTTCCGGCACGACCGCTGGTTGCTTCGCCGGATGTCCACCGCCATCCCGGTGGGGTGGACGGACCGCCCGGACGCGTTGTCCGGCTGGTCGGTGCTGGGCCGGGCCAGGCTCGTGACCACCAGCCGCTCGTTGCACGCCGCCATGTACTGCGCACCCAGTCGCTCCAGGAAGAGCTTCACCTCGGGCCGGGCATACGGATACGAGACGTTCGCGATCACGTAGTATGGGTTGCCCGGCACCTCGATGAGGTACCCGGCATCGACGAAGCGCCGGATCTGCTCGGCGCTGCGGAGGAAGGTGAAGTCGTGCCCCTTCGCCATCCGGTACTGTCGCATGACGGAGCTCATGGAGCCCCGAAGACTCTGGGCCGCCGCCGGCATCGCCAGCAGCAGGCACAACCCGACCATCGCTCCCGTTCTCTGCAGGGCCTTCATCGACCGCGTCCGTGCTCGTTCTCGGATGATCCACAACGGAAAGCACAGGGTCCCCGCCCCCTGTGTAGTCCTGGAAAAGCTGCCCATCACCCCCGGCGCCGTCAACCCCCGCCGGATCAGCGACGGAGCCTGAACCACCGCAGCTTCGGGAGCGTGTCCGGGTGCCGCGAGGCGATAAAGACCACGAGCGCCCCGAGCACCACGATCCACGCGGGCGTGGCCCACCACCACGCCGCCACATCCGCCCCGGCCGGGGCCACCGCCACGAACGACGGGTCACGCATCGTGTTGATCGTGTTCTGCAGCCCGTTCACGGCGTAGCCGAGCCCGCCCACGATCGTGATCGCCAGCCCCCAGGTCTGGTTCGCCAGCGGCTCCAGCACGGTCTCCATGACCGGGTCCCACTCCAGCCACTCGCTGAACAGGCTCACCAAGAGCGGGAAGAGAAACAGCAGCCCGAAGAACCAGCGGATCGGGTAGTCGCTCGGGATCGTCAGCAGCGATACCGCGAGGTACACCAGCAGCGAGCCCGTGAAGAAGCCGACCCACCCGGCGGGTCCGATCTCGGCCATCTGCCAGGCGTTGCCATCCACCGCCGCGACGGTCCAGCCCACCAGGATGAGCAGGACGATGGCGACCCACAGCCACGTGACTCCCGCGGCGATCCGGGCCAGCGTCTGCTGCGTCCGGTCGACCGGCTGCGACCAGAAGTACAGCCGGCTGCTCGGACCCTCGTTGAAGAAGACGGCGAAGCTCCACGCGATCGGCGCGATCACCACCCACACGGGCCACATCACGAACAGCCGCATCTTCGGATCCTGGACCCACGGCTCGCCGGCCAGGACCAGGACCGCCAGCAGCGCGACCATCAGGAGCAGCGGCCGCCGCGAGATCCAGAGGAAACGAAGCTGTCGGCCGTACGCACCACCGAACCCGATAGCGCTGTGCCTGTCTTCCCGCGTCATTGTGGTCTCCATGGGTCAGCCCCCCTCCCTCGGGCCCGGCACGAGCTCGCCGGCCAGGCTCGCATGATCTCGCATCGCCAGCAGCGCAACCGCCGACTCCTCCAGCGTCAACGGGTCGACATCCCGGACGGTGGCCCCGCCCGCCTTCAGCCGATCCAGTGTTCCCGACTCGTCGCCCCAGACCGTCCACGCCACCTCGCGACCGGTGCCGGTCGTCCGGATCACCCGCTCCTCCAGCCCCGCCACACCGGCCCAGCCGTCCGGGACCTCCAGGGTGTAGCGCCGCAGCTTCCGCCGCAGCGTCTCCCGATCCAGCTGCGCCTGGAGCGCACCCTCCTTCAGCACACCCAGATGGTCGCCCAGACCCTCCACCTCGTACACCAGGTGCGTCGAGATCAGAAGCGTGGTGTCGTTCTCGGCCACATGGTCGGAAAGGAGCGCCAGCGCCTCGTCCCGCATCACCGGGTCGAGCCCGTCCGTCGGCTCGTCCAGGAGCAGCACCGGAGGACGGTGCGCCAGCGCCATCACCAGCTGGACCCGCCGGGCCTCTCCCTTCGAGAGCTTGCCGAACTTCGTGTGGTCCCGGACCTCCAGACGCTCCATCAGCGCCGCTGCGTACGCCGGGTCCCAGCTGCTCCGATGCGACGCGTGGTGCTTCAGCAGCTGCTGCACCTTCATCCAGCCATAGCCCGCGTCCTGCCGCTCCGGGACGTACCCGGCCAGCGCCCGGACCCTGCGGCCCTCCGACACCGTGTCGCGACCCAGGAGCTCCGCACGGCCACGGTCCGCCCGCACCAGGTCCAGGAGGATCCGGAGCGTCGTGGTCTTGCCCGAGCCGTTCGGGCCGACCAGCACGTACACCGAGCCGCGGGGGACCCACAGATCCAGACCGTCGAGCGCGACCCGGCTGCCGAACCGCTTCGACAGGCCCCGTGTCTCCACCGCTGGCCTCACCGGCATCTCGCTCATCGTGCTGCCTCCCCCGCCGATCCGTCCCGGGCCGCCCGGTGGATCGCCTCCACCAGGTCCTCGGAGCTCAGGCCGTTCCGGTACGCCTCCCGAAGCGCGCGACCGGCCACCATCCGCGCAAGCTCCCTCCGCTCCTTGTCCGTCTGCACCGCCGCCTCCTCCGCTACGAACGTGCCCTGTCCTCGCCGGACATAGACCAGACCGTCCCGCTCCAGCTCCCTGTACGCCTGCTGCACCGTGTTCGGATTCACCTTCAGCTCCCCCGCCAGCTGACGGACCGATGGGAGCGGGTCATCCGGCTTCACCGTGCCCAGTACCACGGCCCGCCGGATCTCGTCCATGATCTGGACGTAGATCGGCCGGGCGTCCGCGGCATCAATGGAGATCAGCACCGGTATCCTCGTCGTGTTGGTGTATCGGTTCGCTAATACACTAGACCGGAATGCGGACGCTGTCAAGAGGAGGAGGAGGAGGACGGCAGGAGGTACTGGCCCGGTTCCGGCTAATCCGGCTCCGAGCCCCGGGCCCGGCGGATCGGGACCTCCGGGCGGCCGGTGATGAGGCGGATCCCCCGGGCGTAGACGAGCCAGGACCAGCCCCACTGGATCATGACGAGCAGCCGGTTCCGGAACCCGATGAGGTAGAGGATATGGACGAAGACCCAGAGGAACCATGCCGGGAAGCCGCCGAATCGGAGGGTCCCGAAGTCGGCGACCGCGGCTGCGCGTCCGATGGTGGCGAGCCTGCCCTTGTCCTTGTAGCGGAACTCGGCGCGCTCCTTCCCGCGCAGGTCGCCCCTGATGGCGCGAGCGGTGTGGCGTCCCATCTGGATCGCCGTCTGTGCGACGCCGGGCAGCGGCTCGCCGTCCTGCTCGAGATACGCCAGATCCCCGACCACGAAGACCTCCGGGTGGCCGGGGACGGAGCAGTCGCGGGCGACCTTGACGCGGCCGCTGTCGTCGAGCCCGGCGCCCAGCGCCTTGCCGATCGGAGAGGCGGCGACGCCGGCGGCCCAGAAGATGTTGCCGGCGGGGATGACTTCGTCTCCGACGTGGACGCCCTCCTCATCGATATCGGTGACCATGGCGCCGGTCCGGACCTCGACGCCGAGCTCCTCGAGCTGGCGGCGGGCGCTCTCGGAGAGCTCGGGCGGATACGGCGGAAGGACCCGGTCGAGCCCTTCGAGCAGGATCACCCGGGCGGAAGCGGTATTGATGAAGCGGAAGTCGCGTGGGATCGACCGGGCGGCGATCTCGGACATGGTCCCGGCCAGCTCCACGCCGGTCGGCCCGGCGCCGACGATCACGAAGGTCAGGAGCCGTCGACGGGCCTCGGGGTCGGCCTCCCGCTCGGCCGCCTCGAAGGCCAGGAGGAAGCGGCGGCGGATCTCCAGCGCGTCGTCCACGGTCTTGAGCCCGGGCGCCCGCTCCGCCCACTCGTCGTTCCCGAAATAGGCGTGGGTCACGCCGGTCGCCACGACCAGATAGTCGTACTCGATCCGCCCGTCGGTCAGGTACACGACGCGGGCATCGGGGTCCACGTCCCTGGCCTCGGCGAGCCATACCTCGACGTTCTCCTGCCGCTTCAGGATCCCCCGGATCGGCGTGGCCACGTCCCCCGGCGACAGCGCGCCGGTGGCGACCTGGTAGAGGAGCGGCTGGAAGAGATGGTAGTTGTGGCGGTCGACGACGGTGATGTCCACGTCGGCGCCGGCCAGCGCCTTGGCGCAGTAGAGTCCGCCGAACCCACCGCCGAGGATGACGACCCGGGGGCGTGTACGGGGGCTGTCGATGGGACCTGGGCTCACGGTCGACCTCGTCTCGGTGGATCTATTCGCGACCGAACTCCGGTTCGTCTCCCCGGACGCGGTCGGGGTCGAAGACCAGACGCGGCGTCGGGATGAGCACATCCCATGCCTCCTCGGGGGCGTCGCGGTTCTCGGCCACCAGGTGCCGGCAGATGGCGGTGTGCTCGAGGATCCCGTCCACGTCCAGCCCGAGGTAATACGGCCGTCGACTCTCGAAGAGCGGCTGCGCCTTGCCCAGCTGCGCCACGATCCCGTGGCGGTTGCCCCGGTTCACGTGCACGAACGCGCTGGCGTACAGGATCAGCGCGTGATAGAACTCGCTGCCGTGCTCACGCCAGGGCGCCTCGAGCGCCTCGTGGCTATCCCAGAACTCGCCCCGGTTGAAGAGCTCGAGGAAGCGGGCGTACCCCGGGTCGATGTCGGCCGGATCCTGGGGAGTTTCGACGGAAGTCATCGTCCCGCAAAATAGGGGGGCGCCGGCTCAGGCGCACAAGCCCCCGTGGGCTGGCCTGTCGCTCCGCTACCCGACGAGCGCGGCCGCCGCGCGACGGAGCAGACGGGCGAGCTCATCCCGTTCGTACAGGCTGAGGCCGCCCAGCAGCCGATCGTCAACGTACCGCCAACGCGCTGCCACCCGTTCGGCCCGTAGTCGACCCGCCGCCGTCGCCCCGGCAAGCTGACGCCGACGATCCGACGGATTCGGACGCCGCTCGACCAGGTTCTGCTCGACCAGGCCATTCACCGCGCTCGACACCGTGGACGGAGGCACGCCGAACGCTCGTGTCAGCGCCCCGGTCGTTACGCCATCATGGGACCGGGCAATGGCGAGAAGCAGCCGGTCGGCCGTGACGGAGCCCGTCGTATGCCCACCATCGCGGAGCACGTCGCGGGCGACGCGAGCCGCTTCCTCCAGTGCGGCCAGCGTCGTGCTTCCGGCGTCCAGCGCCTCCATGGTCGAGTTCGGCCGCAACGCTTCCTCTGCGGGCACCCCTCCTGCCAACGTCGTTCCCGGACCCGTCGATCCGATCGGCCGGCCCGGCCGAACTGGCTGCACCGGGGGTAGATCAGCGCCGTCCGCTCCATGCGCCAGCAGTACCTCGCGGGCCAGCGCCGCAAGCCTCCGCCTGAACCGAGCGTCCGGCGATCCGTCATCGGGATCGGCCCCGACCCAGTGCCACTTCGTATACCTCCGACCGGCGGGGACCTCGGACGCCACGAAGTCCTGTGACGCCTCGGCGTCCGGCGATGATCCGGAGCTGCGATTGCCTCTGGGAAGGGCCATGGAAGTACTCTCCTCAATGGCATTTCATTCGAGCTCGAACGAAATACCTGTGACCGAAGACCCCTATACCCTTATACAACAACGTTTTAAGTGATTATGAGTCCCGGTAGTTCGTTCGCGTACGAACAACCTCGGTCGGCGAAAGCACCGGGATCCGCCGTCTCTCGGGAACGCTGGGGGACGGGAGCGGGCACCGGAATGGCCGAATGGGACCTGGCTCGAGACACGGTCCCCGGCTGGAAGCTGGCTGGAAGCTGTGATCCTTCGCCAGAAGGCGGCTCTTCAGCTGGAAGTCGCCGGCCTTCAGCCGGGAGCCGCGGCCTTCAGCTGGAAGTCGCCGCCCTTCAGCTGGAAGTCGCCGCCCTTCAGCTAGAAGCCGCCGCCTCCTCCGCCGCCGCCACCGCCCCCGACGCTGCCGCCTCCTCCGGAGCCGGAGCTGCTCGGCGAGGAGGCCATGGCAGTGCTGGCGGTGGTGGCCATGCTGCTCATGTCAGCGGCGAACGTGCTGGCGTGGAAGTGGCCGTGGCCGCCGTAGTACCAGTCGGGCGGCTCGGTGAGGATGTCCTCGAAGGCCCGGGCCCACTGCTCCTGGCATTCGAAGGCCATGGCGTACGGCAGGTACTCCTCGAACTGGTCGGGCGACTTGATCATCCGCTCGTATCGGGGGTCCTCGACCTTCTCGAGGAACTGCTTGAAGCCGAGGGCCGCTTCCCGGGTCCGGGCGCCCTGCTCCGTCCGGGCCGGCATGATCATGCCGAAGACAATGAGGATCACGGCGCTCGCGACGGCCGCGACGATGAGAACCACGCCGAGGAACGGGTTCTGACCGCCATCGGCGAGCATCATGAACCCGGCGAACCCGGCGAAGCCCATGACACCGGCCCCGAAGATCCACGGCTGGCGGGCCTTGTCGGGCCGGCGCAGGTAGTGGCCCTTCCGGACGAGTGCGTCGAAGATGGCGTCCTTGATCTCGGGGACCTCCTTGTAGAACTCGTTCTCGAGGTCGGACAGCTTCACCGACGCGACGGCCTCCGGCGGCGCGCCCTCGGACGCGTCCTCCTCCAGGCCGATGGCCTCCTTGATGATCGACCTCACGCCGGCACTCCGGTGCTCGAACAGTCCCTGGAGGAACCGCTCCTGGTGGCGGACCAGGTCGCCCCACTCGCTCTCGGGCCGGACGAGGTGGAAGACGTAGTCCGTCCCGAACTTGAGGAACCCCTCCTTCTCCCGCTCCTCGATCACCACGTACCCCTTCACGGCCATCTCCACCAGCGTCGAGATGATATCGTGCATCTCGGGGCTGTGGTCGACGAGGGTGCCCACCTCGGCGGGCGACAGGTCGGCCGGCGGCTCCCAGCGGACCATGATCGCCCGCTCCTTCGGGTCACGGCCCCGCCTGTCCCACGCGCGATACGCGAACCAGAAGATGACCAGGGGCAGGCCCAGCGGCAGATAGGTCAACGGCCCGGGCCGGTCGCCGGCCAGCCGCTCGCCCAGCGACGCCTCGCCCCACTGCATGACCCGGGACGGGTCCCGGTCCACGGCGCCCGCCGGCCAGCCCACACCGATGGTCAGGCCATCGCCGGGGTCGATGGAGCCCACGGCCTCCGTCCGGATCGTCGACCCGTCGATGGTCACGGGCGCCTGGTCGCGGGACATCACGCCGCCCTGGTACGCCGCCGCCTGGGACACCGCCGCCGCCATGGGGAGCCGCACCTCGGCGGTCACCGCACGGATCGGGATCTCCCAGTCTGTACCGGTCACCTGCCAGTAGAACTCGTCCATCGCCGGCTGCGGCGGGTCCCGGTCCGGCGCCGCTGCGTAGAACCCGAGCGCGTCGTCGAGCGTGTACCGTATCACCACGTCGGCGGTCCGGTCGCTGGCGTTCGGGACGTACACCAGGATCTCC
Source organism: Candidatus Longimicrobiales bacterium M2_2A_002 (assembly GCA_051418035.1). Taxonomy (GTDB): domain Bacteria; phylum Gemmatimonadota; class Gemmatimonadetes; order Longimicrobiales; family RSA9; genus JAWVYT01. The sequence continues at coordinate 41,006 of JBPRGE010000084.1, read as the reverse complement.
CGGCCGTAGCGCCCCTGCCGGCTCACCTCGTTCCGCAGCTCCCGGCCGGCACCGTTCGTGGTCCCGGTCAGCGTGAGCCCCGTGGGCTCCTCCCATGGATAGCCTTCGGGCGGCCGCAGCTCGATAGTCCGGCGGAGCCCGTTCCACGAACCGTTGAACCGGACCCGGTACCGTTCTTCCACGTCCACCGTGCCGTCCTCCCGGACGTCGTAGACGGCGTTCAACTCCTGGATGACGATGGAGCGGTCCTGGGCGGCCGCTTCGGCCGGCCCGACCCCGGGGGGCGCCCCCGCCCCGACGAGCGCGCCGAGCGCCACTGCGAGGAGGAGCGCCACTCGGCCAGGTGACCGTCGGTGTCCCGACCGGACCCGGGCAGGCGGGCGGCGGACCGCAGGCGGGCGGCGGACCGCCGCGAGCCCGGACGTGATCCGTCGTCGCATCAGAAGCTCACCTCGGGCGCCTCCCGCTCGTCCGGCGCCTCGACCTCGAAGAACGCCCGGGCCCCCACACCTGCGATATTGGCCACGATGTTGGACGGGAACTGGGCGACCTTCGTGTTCAGCTCCCGGACGGTGGCGTTGTAGTAGCGGCGCGCGTTCTGGATGTCGTCCTCGATCTCGCCCAGCGTCTTCTGGAGCTCCTGGAACGGCTCGGCGGCCCGGAGCTCGGGGTAGTCCTCGGAGAGGGCGAACAGTCGACCGAGTGCGTTGGTCAGCATGTTCTCGGGCCCGGCCCGCTGCTCCGGCGGCGCGTCCTTCGCCTCCATGGCCGAGTTGCGGGCGGCGATCACCGCCTCGAGCGTCTCCCGCTCGTGGCCGGCGTACCCCTTGACCGTCTCCACCACGTTGGGGATCAGGTCGTGCCGGCGCTTGAGCTGAACGTCGATGTCGGACCAGGAGTTGTCGGTCTCGATCTTCAGCGCGACCAGCTTGTTGTAGATCACGATCCCGATGAGGACGGGGACCAGGACCACGACGAGCAGAAGGCCGACGACGAGAAGGACAGTGAGGACGATGGTGTTCATTCGGTTGCTCCGTGCGGAGTGAGCGGCGTGGCAGCGGACCGCGAGGGGCCCGCCGTCACATGGAGTCTACGGGCGATGGGTCCGGTGTCTTCAGCGCGCGGGACGAGGGTGCGGGGCCGAGCGGTGCGGTCTCCCCGAGCGCCGCGAGCTCGGCCTCGGCGGCGATGTAGCCGAACGCCGGCCAGTAGCCGGTCTCCAGCACCTGGCGGAACGCGTCCACGGCCCGGGGCCGGTCGCCGCGGATGAGCCACCAGGCGCCCAGTCCGTAGCCGTGGGTCGCGACGGTCAGGGGGTCGGCCTGCGAGAGCCCGCCGGCGACGAGGGAGTCCGGGTCGAGCTCGCCCTTGTAGACCAGGAGTCGGCGGTGATACGCCTCGTTCTCGAGGATCTCCATCTCGGGCGAGACCCCGCCCAGCAGCTCGACCGCCTCGTCGTCGCGTCCCAGGCGCTTCAGCGAGAGCCAGAGCCAGTCGGCCATGGCCACCCGCATGTCGTCGTTCGGCGAGAGCTCGTAGCCGCGACCGAACGCATGGACCGCCCCCTCGAAGTCGTGCTGGAGGTAGCGGGCCAGTCCGAGGTGGTACCAGATGTTCGTCTGCAGCGTGCTCCGCGGGACGCCGGCGTCGTTCGGCATGCCGTCGGGCTCGACGACATCGGCCGTCCCGCTGATCATTCGTGCGGCCAGCTCCAGGTCGTCGATGGCGGCGTCGAGCTCCCGGAGCGTGATGTACCGGTGGCCCCGGTGCCGGTAGAGGCGGGCGTCGTCCGGGTGCCGTCGGATGCCCTCCGCATAGACATCGATGGCCTCGCGGTAGTGACCCGCGTAGCCGAGCCGTCGGCCCAGCCAGATGAGGGCATCGGGGTCGTCCGGGTCGGCCTCGTACGCCGCCTCCGCCGAGTCGATCCGAGCGTGCAGCGCCGCCTCGGTGGCCGGGTCCAGGACCATCGGGTGGAGCGGCTCGCCGAGGAGCGAGATGGCCGCGGGGGTCCCGGCGAGGTCCATCTGCATGGGGGCGTAGGCCGACTCCGACTGCGCGGGCGCACGGTCGCCCCGGGCGGCAGCGTCGGAGGACCGGGCGCCGGGCTCGCAGCCGGTCGCCACCAGGGCCAGTGCCAGACCGGCCGTGAACCGCATCCGGGAGGACGGGAACGGATTCATGGGCCAAAGATAGAGCCCGTGCCGATCGCTCGCCACGACACCCCCGCCGGTCGGACCGTGCCGGTTGCACCCGTGCCGAGGCGCGCACTATGATCCCGCTCTCACCTTCCAGCCATACGGAGCTCGAATCCATGCGACGATCCCGGAACCTGACGGCTTCTCTCCTCGCGGCCTTCGTGACCACCGCGTGCGCCAGCGCCGGGGCCGCGCCCGGGCTGGCCGCCCAGCAGTACCGGGCGCCGGCCGACGTGGCCACGGACACGGTCTTCCACGGGCTCGACAGCCGGCCGATCGGGCCTCCGGGAACGTCCGGGCGCGTGGCCGCGCTGGCGGTGAACCCCACGGACCTGCGGGAGATCTGGGTGGGCGCGGCCACCGGCGGCGTCTGGAAGTCCACGGACGGCGGCCACACATGGACGCCGGTCATGGACGGTCAGCCCGTGAACAGCATCGGCGCCATCGGGATCGCGCCGTCCTCGCCGCACACCGTTTACGTGGCCACGGGCGAGGCGAACACGCGGAACAGCATGGGCGTGGGCCGGGGCGTCTGGAAGACGGAGGACGGCGGCCGCAGCTGGGAGCACGTCGGACTCGAGCGCACGGAGCGGATCGAGGCGGTGATCGTCCACCCGGACGACCCGAGCACGGTATGGCTCAGCGCTCAGGGCCCGTCATGGAGCGACGGCACCGAGCGGGGCGTCTACAAGACCACGGACGGCGGCGACACGTGGCGGAAGGTGCTGTACGTGGACGAGCGGACGGGCGCGTTCGAGCTGGTCATGGACCCGTCGAACCCCCGCCACCTGCTCGCGAGCACGTGGGAGCATCGGCGCTGGCCGTGGTTCTTCGAGTCGGGCGGTCCGGGCAGCGGGCTCTGGCAGAGCTGGGACGGCGGCGAGACGTGGGACCGGCTCACGGCGGAGGACGGGCTTCCAGCCGGCGACCTGGGCCGGATCGGGATCGCGTTCGCCACGAACGACCCGGGCGTGGTCTATGCGCTGGTCGAGGCGGAGAACAGCGCGCTGCTCCGCAGCGAGGACGGCGGTAAGAGCTGGCGGACGGTGAACGACGACCGGAACGTCAACGACCGGCCGTTCTACTACAGCCGCATCTACGTCGACCCGACGAACGAGAACCGGGTCTACCGTGTGAGCGGCGACCTGACGATGAGCGAGGACGGCGGCCGGACGTTCGAGAACATCGCACCGTGGTCGAGCGTCCACGTCGATCACCACGCCTTCTGGACCCATCCGAACGGCCACACGATCATCACCGGCAACGATGGCGGCGTCTACATCAGCCACGACCGGGGTGGCGCGTGGCGGTTCGTGGAGAACCTGGTCCTGGCCCAGTTCTACCACCTGAGCGTGGACCATCAGGTCCCGTTCAATGTCTATGGCGGGCTCCAGGACAACGGCACCTGGCGGGGTCCCAGCCAGGTTTGGGAGACGCCGGGCTTCGCCGGGTCGAACATCGTCGCCCACCACTGGCACGAGCTGGGCTTCGGCGACGGGTTCGCCGCGCTGGTCGACCCGACGGACCCGAACCTGGGGTACGGGATGAGCCAGGAGGGGAACCTGTATCGCTTCGACCTGTCCACGTCGGTCAGCGAGAACATCCGGCCGCCGGCGCCCGACGAGGACACGGAGCTCCGGTTCAACTGGAACGCGGGGATCGCCACCGATCCCCATGACCCGACGGGCCTCTACTTCGGCAGCCAGTTCCTGCACCGGAGCCCCGACCGGGGCGAGACGTGGGAGATCATCAGCCCGGACCTGACCACGGACGACCCCGAGAAGCAGCGGCAGGTCGAGTCCGGCGGTCTGACGCTCGATGTCACGGGCGCCGAGAACTTCACCACGATCCTGACCATCGCGCCGAGCCCGGTCGAGGAGGGCGTGATCTGGGTCGGCACGGACGACGGGAACGTCCAGGTCACCCGGGACGGCGGCGCCAGCTGGACCAACGTGGTCGACCGGATCCCGGACGTGCCGGGTACGACCTGGGTGCCCCACATCGAGGCGTCGAAGCACGCGGCCGGGCGGGCCTACGTCGTGTTCGACGACCACCGTCGCGGCAACTGGGGGACGTACGTCTACCGGACCGACGACTACGGCCGCAGCTGGGACGCCCTGAGCCCCGACCGGATCGACGGCTACGTCCACGTGATCGAGGAGGACCCGATGGAGCCGAACCTGCTCTTCCTCGGGTCCGAGTTCGGCCTCTACTTCTCGCTGGACGGCGGGGACAGCTGGCGGAAATGGACCCACGGCGGCTACCCCGCCGGCGCGCCCACCCGGGCGCTGGTGGTCCACCCCCGGGACGGCGACCTGGCCGTCGGCACCCATGGCCGCGGCGCGTGGATCATCGACGACATCCGGCCGCTCCGGGAGATGGCCGCGGGCGCGGTGACGAGTGACCTGCACCTGTTCGAGGTCCCCGACGCGATCCAGCACACGCGCGCGTTGAGCGGCCCGTTCTACTTCCCCGGCGACACGAAGTACCAGGGCCCGAACCGGCCGTACGGCGCACTGGTCAGCTACTACATCTCGCCGGAGCTCGCGGCGTCGGTGGAGGACGAGGCCGCACCGAGCGAGCCCGAGGCGCCCGCAGGCGGCTTCGCCACGTTCTTCGGGGGCGCGGGGCCGGGGCCCGGCGGACCCGTCACCATCGAGATCCTGGAGGCGGACACGCTGGTCCGAACGCTGAAGGGTCCGGCCGAGGCGGGCGTGAATCGGGTCGCCTGGGGCCTCGAGCGGAAGGGGATCCCAGCGCCCGACGCGGACGAGGATGACCCCGAGCCGGCCGGCCCCGAGGTGTTCGCCGGCACCTACGACGTCCGGGTCGTCGTCGACGAGGACACCGCCGTCGGCACCGTGACCGTGCGGCCGGATCCCCGGGGCGCCAAGACCCGGGACGTGCTGGCCGCGAACCTCGAGCAGTGGAGGCGGGGGCAGGAGACGCTGGTCGAGCTCCGGGCCGCGGCCCGCCGGCTGGACGACACCCGGGAGATCCTGGACCTTTACGAGACGCGGCTCGACGACTGGGACGCGGCCGGAGACAGCCTGCGGGGCTCGCTGGTCGACCGGACGGGCGCGGTGAAGGCCCGGGTCGACAGCCTCCTGGCGCGGCTGCGCACCGGTCCCACCAAGGGGATCGTGGCGGACACGACGGTCACGGCCGAGCTGCAGTCCGCCCTGGGCGAGGCGACGGGCACGCCGTACGCCCCGTCCGGTCAGCGTGTCGCCAACCTCGACTGGGCGCTGGGCGCCGCCCGGTCGCTCCTCGACGACGTGGACGCGTTCTACGCCGACGAGGTCCCGGAGCTGAGGGATGCGCTACGGGACGCGGGCTTCGATCTGCTGGGCAACTGAGGACAAACAACAAACAACAAACAACAAACAACAACCAACAACCAACAACCAACAACTACGGTACGGCCTGTGGGGCGAGCGAGTCGATGGTCCAAGACCGCGCCCCGTTCCCCCGCGGGCGGTACCGTGGTTGTTTTTTGTTGGTTGTTCTGTGGTGGTTGTTCTGTGTTACCCGGCCAGCGGGCTCGGGTCGATGTAGATCAGGTAGTCCCGGATCTTGTCGCCCTCCATGTGGAAGACGTTGCAGAATGGCGTCGGGATCTCCCGGCCGTCCCTGGTGAAGTAGGTCACCGTGCCCCGGCAGACGCGCGTGTCGCCGTGCTCGAGCGTCTCCGTCAGGACGTGCTGCGTCCCGTCGAACATGTCGAGGAACGCGTCCACGAACTCCCGTACGGCGTCGTTCCCGTGCACCGCATCGCGGGCGCCCCACTTGAAGGTGGCATCGTCGGTCAGGTAGGACACGAACCCCTCCGCGTCCCCGGCGTCCACCCGTTCCAGAATCCCGTCGTACCAGCTGCGATCCGCCATCTCTCTCCGCCGTTGCTGTGAGTCTCCGTCCGGCTCCCGTCACGCCGACCCCGCTCGGTCCGGCTCGCGCGCGGGCAGGGGGTCGCGCAATGTAATCACGAGGCCTCGGGGGGTGTACCCCGACCGTCGGACCCGGTACCCTAGACGCCATGTCCACCGCATCGCTGCCGTACCTGACCGCGGACCGGCCCGGCCTCACCGCCGTCTTCAAGGCCCGCTGGGAGGACTTCGAGGTCACGGAGATCCCGGCCATCGAGCCGGACGGGGCCGGCGATCACCTCTGGCTGGAGGTGGAGAAGCGGGGGCTCGCCACGCCACGGGCGGTCTCCGACCTGGCCCGCGCGCTGGGCGTTAAGCCGTCGTCCGTCGGGTACGCCGGGATGAAGGACGCCCGCGCCATCGCCCGGCAGTGGATGAGCGTGGAGCACGTGGACGCCGGGCGGGCACTGGCGCTGGAGATCCCCCGGATCCGGGTCCTCCGAGCCGTCCGACACCCCCGGAAGCTGCGACGCGGGTGGCACCGCGGGAACCGGTTCGTGATCCGCCTGCGCCCGGCGGGCGGAAACGTCGCGGATGGCGTCGGATCGGACGGCCGGGTCGAGACCGTCCGGGACGTCCTCGCCGTGCTCCGGGACCGCGGCGTGCCGAACTACTACGGGCGCCAGCGGTTCGGCACCCGGGGCGATACCTGGCGGGTCGGTCGTGCGCTGGCCAGGGAGCAGTGGGACGAGGCCGCGGCGCTCATCGCAGGACGGCCGCTCCGCCCCGGGGACCCGGGGGTGGATCGGGCCGCGGGCGTGGTCCCCGACACCGGCGACATCCTCCGTGCCCGCGAGCTGTTCGATGCCGGCCGGTACGCCGAGGCGGCCGGCGCGTGGCCCCGGGGCTTCGGCCAGTGCGCGCGGCTGGCGGAGGCGATGGAGCGAACGGAGGGCGACGCGGCCCGGGCGATCCCCGTCGTCGGGAAAAGGATGCTCCGACTCTACGCCTCGGCGTACCAGTCGTGGCTGTTCAACGCGGTGCTCGCCGAGCGGATCCAGGAGGGCGCCATGGCCCGGCTGCTGCCCGGCGACCTGGCCTGGAAGCACGACACCGAAGCGCTCTTCCCGGTCGGGGACCCGGCCGCCGAGCAGCCCCGGGCCGACGCGTTCGAGATCTCGCCCACCGGGCCACTGGTGGGGAAGCGGATGAAGGAGCCGGAGGGCGACGTCGCCAGGCTGGAGGCGCGGGTGCTGGAGGCGGCCGGGCTCCGGCCGTCTGCACTGGAGTCCCGGGCCATGCGGCCGCTTACGGGCCGTCGCCGACCCCTCCGGTTCGCGCTGCGCGAGGTCGGCGTGGAGTGCGGCGCCGATGATCGGGGCGAGTACCTGGAGCTCCGGTTCGCCCTCCCGCCGGGGTGCTACGCGACGGCGGTGCTCCGGGAGCTCGGGAAGGGCGGGATCATCGAGGGCGGGGAGTGAGCAGGCCGTCGGCGATAGCCGCGATCTCCTCCTCCTGCCGCCACCGGGCCTCCAGCTCCGCCAGCTCCATCTCCAGCAGCCGGCGCTCGTTCTCCTCGTTCAGCGCGATCTCGAGGGCCAGCGCCTGTGACCGGCGGTCCTTCGCCAGCAGCGCGTCCAGCCGGAGCCCCGTCTTCGACAGCTCCCGCGTCACCGCGTCGGGCGCGCCGAGCCGGTCGATATAGTCGGTGGCGGACCGGACCTGTTTCTCGGACGCGCCCTTGAAATGGTGGCGTGTGATGACCCGGCGCAGGATGTGTCGGGCCACCACACCCTCGAACTGGTACTCGCCGACCCCGCCCTGGTACTGGCAGCTCCCACACCGCATGTGGAGCGCCGGGTCCTGGTCGACGTCCCGCGTCAGGTGGAGCCGGCCGGTCGCGTTGAACCTCAGCTCGGTCAGCTTGAAGCCACAGCGGGTGCACCGCTCCTCGCCCCGCCACGCGACCGAGCCGAACTTCTGCCAGCGGCGGACGTTGTTCACGAAGTCGCCGTTGGAGAACAGGTAGAAGAAGCTGCCGGTGGCGATGGACACGCCGACCATCGCCGCCCGCTCCGCCCAGGTCATGAGCTGGGCCCGGGTCCGGCGACGCAGCATCTGGCTGCCGTAGCGCCACCACGCCTCCTCGGCGAGCCGGGCGTCGCCGACCCGGACCAGCTCGACCCCCGGCGCATCGATCAGCGCCACGTTCTCGGTGCTGGCCAGAACCCGGCCCGTGTCCCGGGCCGCCTTCTCCAGCTCCTCCAGCGCCTCCCACCGCTCCTCGAACGGCGCCAGATTCCACCGCCTGCACGACGGGCAGACCGCCCAGAGGCGGCCCCGAGCCGGATCGAACGCCACCCGCTTCCCCACCCGGAAGTGCTCCACCGACTCGTTGGTCGGGAGGACCCCGTGGCAGAAGATGCAGCGGCTGGCTTTCGCTGACGACACGCTCGACTCCGTTCCCGGATGCGCGACGGTCGTAACCCGCAGGGGGCGGCCGACCCTCGCATTATGGTAACGTCGCGAGCGGTGTAAAGGTTGGCTCCGCCGGGATCTCCCCCTCCGGCGATGGCGACGCGCCAGGGCGAGCTGCCCCGTGGGCAACGACGCTGTCGGAAGCCGAGTTTCGGGACCCCACCCCATGATCGTATACTCCGACATGCCGAGCCAATACTCCGGTCACGACCCCCTGAAGGCCGCGGGCGACGCGGCGAAGGCCACGCTCGGCGCGGCGACGGCCATCCCGCGCGGCGTGGCCTGGTCCGCTCTCTGGGGGCTCCGCAAGATCCGGCGGGGACTGCGCCGGACCGGGGTCCTGCCGCGGCACCACTCGTTCCGGCGCCGGTCACCCGTGGGCGCTGCGCCGGGGACGCTCATCTCCCACCCGGACGCCGGGCCGCCGGCCGTGCGCGTCATGGGATACGGGGCGGACGGGCTGGAGGAGCTGGAGCCGGACTCCATCGCCGGAATCGCGGAGCTGCGCGGTCGCTGGCCGGTGCTGTGGGTGGACGTGGTCGGGGTCGGCCACGCCGAGTCCATCGCCGAGATCGGCGACATCTTCGGCCTCCACCGTCTGGCGCTCGAGGACGTGATCAACGTCCACCAGCGACCGAAGGTCGAGGAGTACCCGGACCACCTCTTCGCCGTCTCCCGGAGTGCCACCCTCGAAGATCGGGTCGACACCGAGCAGCTCAGCCTGTTCGTGGGCGACGGCTGGGTCCTGACGTTCCAGGAGCGAAAGGGCGACGCCTGGGAGCCCGTCCGGGACCGGCTCCGCGCAGGGAGGGGCCGGATCCGGGGCGCCGGCGCCGGCTACCTCTTCTACGCGCTGATGGACGCGATCGTCGACGGGTACTATCCGTTGCTCGAGGAGTTCGGCCACCGGCTGGAGCTGCTGGAGGAGACCGTGATCGACGACCCCCGCGAGGAGCTGGTCGGCGTCATCCACGCGGCCCGACGCGATGCGCTGGCGCTCCGGCAGTCGATGTGGCCGATGCGGGAGGCCATGGGCCAGCTCTACCGGGAGGAGTTCGTCCTCATCGACCAGGAGACCCGGATCTACCTCCGGGACGCCTACGACCACACGATCCAGGTCATCGACCTCCTCGAGAACTACCGGGAGATGTCCAGCGCGCTGCTGGAGGTCTACCTCTCCAGCGTGAGCCACCGGATGAACGAGGTGATGAAGGTCCTCACGATCATCGCCACGATCTTCATCCCGCTCACGTTCATCGCCGGGATCTACGGGATGAACTTCGACCCCGACGCGAGCCCGCTGAACATGCCGGAGCTCGGGTGGTACTACGGATATCCGGCGATCTGGGCGTTCATGATCGTGGTCGCCCTCGGCCTGGTCTGGTACTTCAAGCGCAAGCGGTGGCTGTAGGAGGACGACGATGAGATGGCTCGTGCTGGCGGCGTTCCTGGCCGCCTGCTTCGCGGTGGCAGCGATCGGCGGATGGCTCACGTCGCTCGGGATGCCCGAGTGGTATATGACGCTCCGCAAGCCGACGTGGAACCCGCCCTCCTGGCTCTTCGGACCGGTCTGGACCACCCTCTACGTGGCCATGGCCGTGGCGGCCTGGCTCGTCTGGAAGCAGGCCGGGTTCGACGGGGCCACGGCCGCCCTCTCCCTCTTCTTCGTCCAGCTCGCGCTGAACCTGGCGTGGTCCGGGATCTTCTTCGCGCTCCGGAGCCCCGGTTGGGCCCTCGTCGAGATCGTCGCGCTCTGGGTGGCGATCGTCGTGACGACGATCCTCTTCTTCCGCCACTCGGCCTGGGCCGGCGCGCTCATGGTGCCCTACCTCCTCTGGGTGAGCTTCGCGTCCGTGCTGAACGCGGCCATCGTACGGCTGAACTGACCGGGATCGGCCTGCATCCCGGCGGATGGCCGTCCTCGTCAGCGCACCCGGATCTCCGGCAGCCCGAGGACCTCGAACCGGTCCCGGCCCGTATCCACCATGAGCGTCAGGTGGTAGACGCCATACCGGGAGTGGGACGCGAACGCCTGGGCATCGACCTCGCCCCACCACCCCTCGATCGCCTCGCCGGGCCGGAGCCAGATCCGGACGTCCCGACCCCAACCGCCGCAGTAGGTGCGGCACGGGCTCCACACCGGTCGGCTCCACTGGCCGTCCCGGTAGACGCGGGGTGTCACCATGTCCTCGGGCAGCCCCCGCTCGATCGTGCGCCGGGAGGTGTTCGTGATCCGGAGCCGGTACTCGAACGTGTCATACGCATACTGCGACTCCGACACGATGACCTGGTAGCTGAGCCCGTCCCGCTCCACGTACGAGTCGGGCCGCCCATCGAAGAGGCCCACGAGGTCGACACAGCCGGTCAACAGGACTGCGGCTGACAGAACGATCAGGCGGTTTGCGTGTCTGGCTCTCATGGCCCGCTCCCGGTTCACAGGGTCGTACCTGAGATACCGGGCGATGCGGCAGGTTTGTTCCCGGGCGGGCGAGCGTCAGCGCAGCTGGGACCCTGCAGTCAGCGTCTCGTACCGGGGGTCGGACCGGTACGGCTCGAACACCGGGTGGGTGACCAGGTAGATCAGCACCTGGGCGGGTGCGCCGCCGAGCTCGGCCAGGAGCTCGAAGCCGGCGTCCACGGCGCCGAGCTGGCCGTACATGGCGGTCAGCAGGACCTGTCCCACGCCGGCGACGGTCCGGGGCTGCACGTCCAGAGCGGCCACGGCCTCCGCCCGGGGCACCTCGCCGGCCACACCACGGACGGCGCGCGCCATCCCGTCCGGCTCGAGGCCGACCCGGGGCGCGATGGACCGCACGAGCGTCTCGGCACGATCGTACCGGCCGGTGAGCAGGCTGGGATAGAAGAGCCAGTACTCGCCGATCAGGTAGCCGGGCGCCCGGTCGAGCAGATCCTCCAGGAGACGGATCGCTTCCTCCTGGCGGCCGGCGAGCTGCAGCGCCTGGCCGTAGTCGGCCACGGTGACATGGGACAGCGGGTCCACCTCGAGAGCCAGATCGAACCGGCGAAACGATTCATCGAAGCGGCCCACATGGGCCAGGATCTCCCCCTGCCAGTGGAGCGCATCCGCGTAATCGGGATCGATCTCCAGTGCCCGGCCGAGACGCTCGATCCCGGTCCGGAAGTCATGACCCGCCCAGGCCGTGCCGTATCCGAGCGCCGTGAGGGCCTCCACGTTCAGGCTGTCCAGCTCGAGCGCCCGGTGCCCGGTCTCCCGCAGCCGCCGGAACGAGGTCCGCACCGAGACGGCGGTGTAGCCCGGCAGCACGACGTAGCTCTGGGCCAGGGCCGCCCACGCCGGCGCGTAGGTCGAGTCGATGGCCAGCGCCTGCTCGAACAGGTCGATGGCGCGAAGGAGCTCGGGACCCGTCCGCCGGTTCCACGCCTCCTTGCCCAGCAGGTACAGCTCGAACGCCTCCAGGCTCGTCACGTCCTCGGGGAGCCGCCACTCGGCTTCCAGCAGCATCGGGTCCAGGGGAAGCGCGTCGACCACCGCCCGCGCGATCTCGGCCTCGATGGCGAAGACGTCCCGCGCCGGGCGTCGGAACGTCTCGGACCACAGCTCGTAGCGCTGCCGGGCGTCGATGAGCGCGATGGACACGCGCAGACTGTCCCCCCGTCGCAGCACGCTCCCGTCCAGGACGTGGCGGACCCGGAGCGCCCGGGATATGGAGTCCAGCCCGGCATCGGTGTCCTTGAACGCAAACGACGAGGTCCGGGCCGCCAACCGGAGCCCCGGCACCCGGGCCAGTGCGCCCATGAGCTCTTCCGTGAGCCCATCAGCGAAGTACTCCTGGTCGGGGTCACCGCTCCGGTTGGCCAGCGGGAGCACGGCAATGGAGTTCGCCAGCACCGGATCGGCGACATCACCGCGAGGCCAGTCCACGCCGGACACCACCGCCCGCACCGCCGCCGCACCCACGGCGACGAGCGCCACCAGGAGCAGGGTCTCCACCCACCCGACCTTCTGGCGCCCCTGCTCGCCGTGGTACCACGCCAGCACGAGCACCACCGGGAGCCCCACACCCAGCACGATGGTCAGTACCCGCAGCACCACGGGCGGCCAGCCGAAATTCTCGCCGATCTGGCTCAGGACCTCGTAGACCACCCACGCGCCGGCCAGGTAGGCCAGCGCCCACTGCACGAGCTTCCGTTCCCGGAAATCGTCCCAGGAGAAAGCCATGGGGGCCGCCGTTCTCGGTGGAAGGGAGGTTCGCGTTCGGGGCTGGTTGAAAGATGTGGAACCTGCGGGCGACGTACCAGTCGCCGGCCCCGGCGCCCCGCCGTGGACTCGGCGGGCCCGGACCTGCTACCGTAGCGGGTGTCCTGACACCCTCGAACGGAGCGCTCCATGACCCGTTTCCTGAACAGCATCGCGAGCCGCCTGGTGGAGATCTTCGACCCGGAGATCCTGGGCGCCACGGCGGCCGACCTGCTGGCCAACCTGATCATCGGCGTCGCCACGTTCGCGGCGTACTACGTCCTCTGGTGGCTCCTGAACGCCGTGGCCCGGCCGATCATGCGACGGGCCCGCACCGATGCCACCACCCGCGACTTCGTCCTCACCATCCTCAAGTTCGCGGTCCTGGCGCTGGGCGTGGTCAACGCCATGGCGGCGGTGGGCGTGAACACGGCGTCGCTGATCGCGTCGCTGGGGATCGCGGGGCTGACGCTCGGCTTCGCGGCCCGGGACGCGCTGTCGAACCTGATCTCCGGGCTCCTCATCTTCTGGGACCGGCCGTTCGTCATCGGCGACCTGGTGGAGGTCGGCGACTCGTACGGCCGGGTCGACCGGATCACGCTCCGCTCCACACGGGTGGTCACCCCGGACGGGCGGATGCTGGCGATCCCGAACACGGAGATCATCAACCGGACCGTGGCCTCCTACACCAACTTCCCGCACCTGCGCATCAGCGTACTCATCCAGGTGGCCGTGGACTCGGACATCGATCGGGTCCGGGACGTCCTGCTGGGACTGGTTCGCGAGAGCGAAGACTTCATGGACCGGCCGGCGCCCGGCGTGCCCGTCACCGCTCTGGGCGACTACAACATCACCATGGAGCTGCAGGCGTGGGTCCACGACGAGCGCGAGCACGCGTCGCTGCAGGCCGAGCTCCGCGAGCGGGCCTACCGTGCGCTGATCGAGGCGGGCATCGACATGCCGTTCGAGACGCTGAAGCTGGAGCCGATCGAGCTCCGCCCGGAGAACGCGGCGTGAGCCAGGTCGAGGTGTACGAGCTGCCCATCGAGGTAGGGCCCGAGGACATCGACGACCTGGGCCACGTGAACAACGTCGTCTACCTCCGCTGGGTCCAGGAAGCGGCGACGGCGCACTGGCGGGCCCGGGCGTCGGAGGAGGACCGGGCGGCGCTCTTCTGGGTCGTCTCCCGGCACGAGATCGACTACGTGCGTCCGGCCTTCCTCGAGACCGAGGTCGTGGCCCGTACCTGGGTCGGGACGGCCACGCGACTCAAGTTCGAGCGACACACCGAGCTGGTCCGGGGCGGCGACGGGAAGATGCTGGTCCGGGCCCGCACCCTCTGGGTCCCGGTGGACGCCGAGACGCGCCGGCCGACCGACGTGAGCGAGCGCGTCCGCAGCCAGTTCTCCGTCGCCGGGGCGGACGACTGAGGCAGTGGAAGGGCACGGGTGACCGGATGAGCGCAGGCGGCCGCGCCGTCTTGGTGACGGGACGCTCCGGCTGTTACGTTCGGGCACCCCTGCACGTACTCCTGTGAGCCGATGAGACGAGCCACTACCCGACATCGAAGCCCGCCGCATGGCGGTCCGCTCCTGGCCACCGTAGCGACCATCGTCGTCCTTACCGGCGCCGCCGCGTGCGACGCTCCTGCGCCCGCGCCGGATCCCGGCCCGCCCGTCATCGGGTTCGACACCGTCGCGTCGCCGGCGGCCGCCGGGAGCGGGGAGCCGAACCTGGTGGTGGACGACGACGGTGTCGCCTATCTGAGCTGGCTCGAGCCCTCCGAAACCGGCCACGCCCTCCGGTTCGCCCGATGGGACGGCGACGGGTGGGGCGAGCCCCGGACCGTCGTCGACCGGCCCGACCTCTTCGTCAACTGGGCCGACTTCCCGTCGCTGGCCGTCTTCGACGACTCCGTCCTCGCCGCCCACTGGCTCCAGATGAGCGGGCCCGGCACCTACACCTACGACGTCCGGATGGCGCTCTCCACCGATGGCGGCACGAGCTGGAGCGAGGACATCGTGCCGCACCGGGACGGCGCGCAGGCGGAGCACGGCTTCGTCTCGCTGGTCCCGCTGGGCGACCGGCTCGCCGTGCTCTGGCTCGATGGCCGGGCCACCGTGGCCGGCGACCCCATGACGCTGCGGTTCACCACGGTCGACGCGTCCGGCGCGCTCGGCTCCGAGACCCGGCTGGACGCCGGCGTGTGCGACTGCTGTCAGACGGCCATGGCGCCCACGACCGACGGCCTGGTGGCGGCATACCGCGACCGGACGGCCGATGAGGTCCGGGACATCTATGCCGCCCGGTACATCGACGGCGCCTGGACCGATGGGCGCCCCGTACACCGCGACGGCTGGGTCATCCCCGGGTGCCCGGTCAACGGGCCGTCGCTCGCGACCCGGGGCGACACCGTGGCCGTGGCGTGGTTCACGGCCGCCGAGACCGGCGACACCGGCGAGGACGGGCGCACACTGGCGGCATTCTCCGCGGATGGCGGCGCATCGTTCGGCCCGCCCGTCCGCGTGGATGACGGCGGCGCCATGGGCCGCGTGGACGTGATCGCCGTGGACGGGCGCGGGGCCCTGGTCAGCTGGCTGGAGCGGACCGACGCGGGCGCGGAGGTCCGCGTCCGTCGCGTGGAGCCCGATGGCGTCGGTCCCGCATTCACCGTGGCGGGGGCCGCGGCCGCCCGGGCGGCCGGGTTCCCACGCATGGTCCGCGCGGGCGACCGGGTGCTGTTCGCCTGGACCGCCACAGGCGAGATCGGCGGCGTCCGCACGGCGACCGCGCGGCTCCCGGACGCGGGCACGGGCCAGGACGAGGAGGACCGATGAGATGGATCGCAGCGGTGCTGACCGTCGTCGCCACACTCACGATGATGGCGTGCGGCGACGCGCCCGGGGAGGAGGAGGACGGCGGCGGGGCGACCGACCAGGGGGTGCCGGCGCTGGAGGCGGTCACGCTGGACGGCGACTCCGTCGCCCTCGCCGACCTGCGGGGCGAGGTGGTCCTCGTGAACGTGTGGGCGACGTGGTGCGTGCCGTGCCGGAAGGAGGCGCCGGAGCTGGAGGCGCTGCACCAGCGCTACGGCGACCGGGGGCTCCGGGTAGTGGGCGTGACCGTCGACAACCGGGGCGCCGAGGCCCAGATCCGGCAGTTCGTCGACCGGTTCGGGATGACGTACGACATCTGGTGGGACGCGGACGGCCGCGCCATCGACGAGTTCGGCGCGGTGGGCGTGCCGCTGACGGTCCTCCTGGATCGGGACGGCCGCGTCGCCTGGCGTCACCTCGGCGCGTTCACCGCCGACAACGCCGCCCTGCGCGCGGCCGTGCGATCGACCCTTTAACGGATCCCGCCCCCGCACCGTCCGGATGGGCGACGGCTAGGGCCAGTGCTCGGCCAGCACGCCGGCCGGGATCGCGTGCCCGCCCTCGAACTCGAGCACGTCGGTCTCCACCCCGACCCCGGCCAGGCGACGACGGCTCTCCGCCACCCGACCGGTGGCCCAGCCGTCGTCGCGCCCGGCCACCATCCGCACACGTGTCCCCGCAAGCGCCTCGGCGGCCCGGGCCGTGTCCAGATCCGCCGCCAGCCCACCCGCCCAGAGCACCAGCTCCGCCGGGCGGATCCGGCCGTACGTGGCCCATCGGGATGCCGTGGCCGCGCCCTGCGAGAAGCCCAGCACGACCAGCCGCCGACCATCCCCGTCAATGGTCTCCGCTGCCGCCGCCTCGGGGCCACGACCCGCCGGATCGAGGACCGCCACGGCCAGCCGGTCCAGGTACTCCACGTAGTCCCGGATCTCGTGCTCGCGGTCGGCGCGCGTCATCCACGTGGCGCCGATCCGGGAGTCCGGGCCGTGCTCGCCGCCCCCGGCCCCGTCCTCGATATAGAAGCGCGAGAGCCCCTCGGGCGCGACCACGGCCCGGGCCCCGGACGCCACGCCCGGGAGTGAGTGGAACCGCCGGATGAACCGCTCGGCCAGCTGACGGTAGCCGTGCAGCACGAACCAGAGCTCCCCGGCACCCTCCGCATCGCCCAGGACCCGGTACCGGGCCGTTCGCGGGACGCGGATATGGTGCTCGCTGGACTCCATCCGGCCAAGCCGTCAGTGCTCGTGCGCGCCCGCCGACCGCTCGCCGTACTGGCTGTCGAGGAACATCAGCGCCGCATGATTGTCGCCGGCCATCTCCAGCCGGTCCACCGCGGTGCCCGTCGTGTCCTCTTCCTCCACCTGCTCCTCGATGAACCACTGCAGCATCACCTGCGACGGGTAGTCCTTGGCCTCGACCGCGGCCTCGTAGATCGCGTTGATCAGACCCGTCACCTTCTGCTCGTGCTGCAGCGCCGCACGGAACGCCTCCACCGGCGAGCCGAACTCCACCGGCGGCTTGTCGATCTGCTTCAGCTCGGGCCGGGCACCCCGCTCCACCAGGAAGTCGAACAGCTTCATGGCGTGCCCCTCCTCCTCCTTCGCCTGCATCCGGAACCACTGGGCGAACCCCTCGTAGTTCTGGTCCTCGAAGTGCGCCGCCATGGCCAGGTACAGGTACGCGGCATAGAACTCGTGCGTGATCTGCTCGTTGATCAGATCCTTGACCGTCTCATCCATCCTCGGCCTCCCTTATTGATAATGATTATTGATACCAGTCAACCTACGGGCCGGGTCCGGCGGTGTCAACACGGGGACCCGGCAGCGTTTGCCCCGCAGCGTGCGTCGAATAACATACACGCCACGAACGGACGAGCGAAACGGAGATCGAGTGAGCTTCCTGCTGCTGGCGATCGGGTTGGCGCTGCCTGCCGACACGGTGGTCTATCGAGGTTCAGAGGGTGAGCTGGAGGTCCCGCCCCCGCGGGTCGAGGCGCCGGCGATAGATATCGACGGGCGGCTGGACGAGGCGGAGTGGCGGCGGGCGGCGGTACTGACCGGCTTCACGCAGTCGCAGCCGATGGAGGGGATCCCGGCAACACAGGAGACGGAGGTCCGGGTGTTCTACGGCCCGGACGCCATCTACTTCGGCGTGCGTGCGTACGACACCTCGCCGTCGCGGATCCGGGCTTCACTGACGCAGCGGGACGGCGGCGTGACCGACGACGACTGGGTCCGGATCAGCCTGGAGACGTTCAACGACAACGCGCAGGCGTACGTGTTCTACGTGAACCCGCGGGGCATCCAGGCGGACGGTCTGTGGGTGGAGGGCGCGGAAGGCGGTCACGGGCCGCCCATCGACTTCAACCCGGACTTCCTGTGGTCGTCGGCGGGCCGGGTCGGGGCCGAGGGCTGGGTGGCGGAGCTCCGGATCCCGTATGTGAGCCTCCGGTTCCGGCAGGCGGATCTCCAGACGTGGGGTCTGAACATCACGCGTCAGATCCGGCGCACGGACTTCCAGTCGTCGTGGGCGCCGGTGACGGCGGACGCCGCGAACCAGCTGGAGCTGAACGGGTCGCTCACGGGGCTGGAGGGGCTGGAGCCCCGTCGTCTGATGGAGCTGAACCCGGTGTTGACGGGCAAGCGGACGGGCGCGCTGAACGCGTCGGGCGACTTCGTCCGGACCGACCTGGAGCCGGACTTCGGGCTGAACGGCCGGTACGGCATCACGAAGAACCTGGTGCTGGATGCGACGTACAACCCCGACTTCTCGCAGGTGGAGGCGGACGCGGACCAGGTGGTGGTGAACGAGCGGTTCGCGCTCTTCTTCCCGGAGAAGCGCCCGTTCTTCCTGGAGGGGACGGAGGTCTTCAACACGCCCCAGCGGCTGGTCTACACCCGTGCGGTGGTCGACCCGGTGGCCGGCGCGAAGCTGACGGGCAAGCTGGGCAGCTTCAACGTCGGCTACCTGGGCGCGGTGGACGAGAGCCCGATCACCTTCGACCTCGGTACCGAGGAGGCGCTCTTCAACCTGGTCCGTGTCCGCCGTGATGTGGGGAGCGGGTCGAACCTGGGACTCCTGTACACGGATCGCACGCTGGTGGACGGGTCGCAGTACAACCGGGTGGGCGCGGTGGATACCCGGCTGGTCATGGGCGGCCGCTACTCGCTGACCGCGCAGCTCGCCGGCGCGTGGTCACGCGAGCTCGACGACGAGGGCGCCCGCCGGGACCTCTTCGGCCCCATGCTCACGGCCCGGCTGGAGCGTTCCGGTCGGGTCTTCTCCTGGGAGGCGGGCCTCGAGGACATCGACCCCGAGTTCCGGGCCCGGAGCGGGTTCATCCGCCGGATCGGTGACACGCGGGTCGATGGCCGGATCGGCTACACGTTCCTCAACGACCCGGGCGCGTTCCTCGAGGACTGGGGCCCGCAGCTGGAGGTTCGCGCCTATTACGACCACGACCGCTTCTGGTCGGGCGACCGGTACCACGAGGCCGAGGTGGAGCTCGGCCTGGATGTCAGTCTCCGGGGCGCGAACGGGTTCGTCCTTCAGCTCCAGCGCGGCTACTTCGCGTTCGACGCGATCGATTTCGACGGCTACTCGGTCCCGAGCGCGGGTCCGGGGTCGACCCTCGTGCCGCTCGGCACACCCGCGTCGCTCGACGACCTGCTGGGCGTGGGCCTGTTCGGCCGGAGCCGGCCGCTGCCGTGGCTGTCGCTGGACGGACACTTCTCCTGGGGCGAGGTCCCGATCTACGCGGAGGGGAGTCGGGGCGTAGAGCTGGAGATCTCACCCTCCGCGGAGCTGCGCTTCCCCTTCGGCCTGATGGCCGACGCGTCGTTCACCTACTCCCGGATCGAGCGGGCCGACGGCGGTCGGTTCAGCCTCGCCCGGATCCCGCGGCTGAAGCTCCAGTACCAGCTCACTCCGGCGCTGTTCGTCCGGTCCATCGTCCAGTACAACCTGCAGGAGCGGGACGCGCTCCGCGGCCCCGATGGTGGCCTGATCCGGATCGACGGGGTGGCCAGCGAGCGAGTGGACGTGGGCGAGCTGCGCTATGATTTCCTGGTCTCCTACGAGCCCTCGCCCGGCACCATCGTCTACGCCGGCTGGAGCCGGCTCATGGAGGGCCCGGTGACGTATCGGTACGGACAGCTCACGCCGGTGAGCGAGGGGCTGTTCCTGAAGGTGAGCTATCTGTTCCGGCTCTGAGGGAGACGGAGCCTGGGGGGGAGGATCTGAGTGGACACGGGCGACATCGACCGCTGGCGCGCGGATACGCCGGCTGCGCTGGCGGGGCGGATCCATCTGAACAACGCGGGCGCATCGTTGATGCCGGAGCCGGTGGTGGCGGCGATCCGGGACCATCTGGAGCTGGAGGTCCGGCTCGGCGGCTACGAGGCGGCGGACGCCGTCCGGGACCGGATCGCCGCCGTGTACGAGGACGTCGCCGCCCTGCTGGGCGGGGACGCCGCAGCCCGCAACGTGGCGCTGGTCGAGAACGCGACCGTGGCGTTCGCGCAGGCGCTCTCGGCGTACGACTTCGAGCCCGGCGACGTGATCCTGACCACCCGGAACGACTACGCGTCGAACCAGCTCATGTACCTGTCGCTGGCGGAGCGGCGCGGGGTGGAGGTCGTTCGCGCGCAAGACAGCGTGGAGGGCGGCGTCGACCCGGACAGCATCCGTGCGCTGGTCGAGGAGCGCGCTCCGGCGCTGGTGGCGCTGACATGGGTGCCCACCAGCTCCGGGCTGGTGCAGCCTGCGGAGACGGTCGGCGAGATCTGCGCCGACGCCGGTGTGCCGTACCTGGTGGACGCATGCCAGGCCATCGGCCAGATGCCGGTGGACGTGACCGCGCTGCGCTGCGACTTCCTGGCGGTCACCGCCCGGAAGTTCCTCCGTGGCCCCAGGGGCGTGGGCTGCCTCTACGTATCCGACCGGGCGCTGGAGGCGGGACGCCGGCCACTGCTCATGGATATGCGAGCCGCCGACTGGGTCGCGGCCGACGACTACACCCTCCGCGACGATGCCCGCCGATTCGAGAACTGGGAGTTCGCGTACGCCCTCCTGCTCGGACTGGGGGCGGCGGCACGATACGCCCGGGACGTGGGGATCGAAGCGGCCCGGGACCGGGCCCGGGAACTGGCCGGGTCGCTACGCTCCGGGCTCGGCGAGCTGGATGGCCTGCAGGTCCTCGACCGGGGCCCCGAGCTGTGCGCCATCGTGACGGTGGAGATCGACGGCTGGCACGCCGACGACGTGGTCGCCCGCCTCCGCGACCAGGGGATCACCACCAGCGCCCTCCACCGGGTCTCGGCGGTGATCGACCTGGATACGAAGGGTGTGGACACGGCGCTCCGGCTCTCGCCGCACTACTTCAATACGGAGTCCGAGGTCCGGGCGGCGATCCACGCCGTCGAGGCGCTGGTCGAGGAGTAGCGACGGGCCGGCGGCGGGCGAGGGTGCGAGCGACGGCCGTTTCCGGCAGCGACATCGCTCGGCACCCTTTCGCCCTTCCCGTCAGTGCAGCGGCGTCAGGGCGTGTACCCTTCGCTGGGGGCGCCCTGCAGCACCTGCGCGATCCGCCCGAAGATGCCTCCGATCGAGTCCCGGAAGATGACCAGAACGGCGATCAGTCCGATGGATACGAGCGCCAGGATCAGGGCGTACTCAGTGAGCCCCTGGCCCGCCTCGTCGTTCCAGAAATTGGTCAGTAGTGACAGCATGGCGTGCTCCCTTTCGGCCTTCCAGGCCGGGTAGGTGAAACAGAATCGTGCGGAAGGGGCGAACCCCGCTACCCTTCTCGCCGGTCAGAATGGGCAACCGATATGCCGGGGTGCGGGAAATCATCGTAAGTCTATACAGAGACTGTAGATACGGCGTTCCTGCCCCTCGTGTATCGCGCCCGTTGCAGCCCTTTTCCCCGAAACTTTTTCCCGGTTGATGTCATTTTTCCCGTGCGCGCGCGCGACCCGGGTCGGATCAGGAAGCGACGAGGTCCGTCAGGGTCTCCAGACCGGGTTCCACTCGTCCGCCGCGTGGTCCGTGAGCCGGCGGAAGTTCGTGGCGCTCTCTCCGATGGCGTAGATGTCCCAGCTCCCGTTCCGATTGCTGTCGAAGGTCAGGGTCGCCCCGTCGCCGCTGAAGGACGAGTCGAAGTCTTCGGCCGGGTCGTTGGTCAGGCGGAAGAGATCCGATCCATCGCTGTTCATCGTGTAGATGCTCAGGTTGCCGGCGGCGCGATCGCTCACGAACGAGATCTTCCCGGGTACACCGGTGGACGTCGTGACCTCCGGCGCGCAGTCGAACGTGGTCGGGTCGTTCGTCAGGTTCACGAGCCCCGTCCCGTCGGGTGCCATGCTCCAGATGTCCGCATTGCCGGACCGATCCGAGCAGAAGACGATCCCGGAGCCGTCCGCGAGCCATGCCGGCTCGACGTCACCCTGGGCCTCGGTGAGGCGCCGCTGATTCGACCCATCCGCATCCATCAGGAAGATCCCGAACACGGGATCCTGATCCGACACGAGCACGGTGTCTCGCGAGAATGCGATCGTGCTCCCATCCGGCGACCAGGAGGGGAACCGATCGACGGCCGGGTTGTCGGTCAGCCGGACGAGGCCCGACCCGTCGACATTCATGACGTAGATCTCGGTGTTCCCGTCGCGGGTGGTCGCGAAGGCGAGCTTCGATCCGTCGGGCGACCATGCGGGGTCACCGTCCACGGCCGGGTCGCTCGTGGCGTTGACGACGGCCGACCCGTCGGTGGTCATCAGGAAGATGTCCGCGTTGCCGTCCCGCGTGCTCTCGAACGCGATGAGATCGACGGAGTAATCGAACACGGTATCCTCGGGAGGCAGCCCCCCCGGACCCCCACCCCCACCTTCCAGTCCGGTGGGACTGTCCCTGCACGACACGGCCAGGAGCGCGAGCATGAGAGCGCAGGAGCCGTATCGTGCGCCGCGTACGAGATTCATCGTATCCCTCCGGTGTCTCAGTAGTCTGCTACGGTGTCGGGGTAGGCCGCCGCTGCCTCGCCGCCCTCGACGAGCGACATGGACGGCACCCCGTCGGCGCCGACGCCCACCAGCGTCCGGATCACGCCCGCCCGGTCGGCGAAGAGGGCGTGGGTGGAACCGTCGGGGCCGAGTCCGACCACGGCCCGGCTGATGCCCTCGTCATCGGCGAACACGAGGCTCGTCGTCCCGTCGGGCAGGTAGCCGAGCACGGCGCGCGGCCGTGCATCGGCATCGGTGATCGTCACGCCGGGCGAGCCGTCCTCGAGGACGGTGAGTCGAATGCGCGCCCGTCCATCGCGGTCCGAGAGCGAGAACTGGACCTGGCCATCGCCGTCCATGCCCAGGCGGCCACGGGCGATCCTGTCCGCACCCCGGAGCACGAGCTCCTCCGCGAACAGCGTCCCTGCCGTCAGCGATTCGTGGTCGCCGGACGCCCTGGTCAGGACGACGACGAGCGCGATCAGCGTGACCGCCAGCCCGGCGCCCATGAGACGAGTCATCCATGTCAGCTTCTGACGCTGGGACTCCAGGGCGTCGAGGCGCCGACCCAGGCGCGCTTCGGTTTCGCGGATCCGATAGTCGAGAGACGAGTCCCCTTCGTCCGCGGACGGGCCAGGGGCGCCCTTGTTCGGCATGGATTCCATCATCGTCGGCTCTCCGTCAGCTGTCCGGGTTCGGCGCGGTCACAGCCGTCCGCTGCGCGCCATTGCCGGAGGAGTATTCGGCCGGGGACAGGAAGTAGCTCTGACACGCCCGCTGCAGCAGCGCCGGGTCGAGGCGGACCGGCTCGTCCCTGAACTCCGCCAGGTCCTGGAGGTGGTCCAGGACGTCCCGGGGGTGACACCTGCGGGGCGCGATGCCCTTCCCGTAGAACTCGCGGAACAGGTGGTCCAGCGCTCCCCGATCGAACTCGATCGACCGCTCCTCGCAGCAGTCGCGGAAGATCTGCTCGTACTCGTCCCGGTCCGGGTCGGACACCTCGATCTTGTAGTGGATCCTCCGCAGGAAGGAGTCGTCGGCGAGCGAACGGGGGTGCACGTTGGTGGAGAAGATGACGAAGCAGTCGAACGGCACGACGATCTTCCGGCCACTCCTCAGGGTCAGGTGGTCCTGCCGGTGCTCCAGCGGGACGCCCCAGCGGTTCAGGAGGTCGCGGATCTCAACCCTCTGTCGGCCCAGGTCGTCGATGACCAGTACCCCGCCCACCGCCTTCAGCTGGGGCGGCGCCTGGTACATGCGGCCCGCACTGTCCCATCGGAGCTCGAGCTGCTCCAGCGTGAGCTCCCCTCCGGCAACGACCACCGGCCGGTTGGCCCGCACGTACCGCGGGTCGTGGCTCGAAACGGTCCGGAGGATCTCCTCCCGTACGGCATCGCGAGGACCGGGCTCGGAGGACCCGCCGTCCAGGGGATCGGCGGTCTCGTGAGACCCGGCCGCCGATGCGGCCGTCACCGGCTCGCGCGCCCCGAGCAC
Source organism: Candidatus Longimicrobiales bacterium M2_2A_002 (assembly GCA_051418035.1). GTDB lineage: Bacteria > Gemmatimonadota > Gemmatimonadetes > Longimicrobiales > RSA9 > JAWVYT01. The sequence continues at coordinate 16,874 of JBPRGE010000084.1, read as the reverse complement.
CGTGCGCCGGGCCGTCTCGCCCTCGGTGGCCGGTGGGCCATGGTGGATCGGGTCGTAGACGATCATCACGCTGCCGTCCACCAGCACGCTGTAGGGGACGAAGTACTGTTCGCCGAAGACCCGGGCCAGCCGCTGCGCCAGCAGCGTCTTGCCGTTCCCCGACTCCCCGTAGAGGAAGAGGGACCGACCGGAATTGACCGCGGGCCCCAGGAGCTCGAACATCGCGTCCTGGAGAACGAGGCCGTCGAGGGACTCCCGCAGCTCCTCTTCCGTCACCTTCGTCCCCTCGATGGTCTGCAGCTCGACCCATCGGCGGAAGTCGTCGAAGGGCACGGGCGCCGGGCCGACGTAGCGGGACAGCTCCAGCTCCTCGGCCGCCCGCTTCCGGCCGTCGCTGGTCAGCGCGAACACGTACTCACCCCGCGTGGGCCCGCGGGTCGCCTGGACCTGAAGCAGCCGCCGCTCCTGCAGCTGCTCGATCACGTCATCCAGCAGCGGCAGCGGCAGGGCCAGCATCTCGGCCAGGTCGAAGCCGACAGCGGAGCCCCTGTGATGCAGGGCCTTGATCACGAGTCCGGTGACGAACTCCAGCGACAGCCCGGCCTCCTCGAGGGACCCGGGCGGAAGCGGCAGTGTCACAGACGCGGTGCTCTCGTTCGGTTTCACGATTCAGCTCCAGTTGAGTCGGACGCCCGGGGCCGTTCCGGTATCGCGGAGACGGCCTGCGGGAAGCTCGAGGGCGTGGACGGCATCGGCGCCTCCGAGTCCGACCCGCCAGGGTTCGAGATCGGCGAAGCTCCGGACCACCCGCCCCTCCGCATCGAGGAACGCGACGTCGATCGAGTACCCCATCCCCATGGTGTGCACGGAGTCGCAGTCCAGGAGCAGCAGCCCCTGTCCGTCGCTCATGGGCGGACGGGCGAGGAGGCCGCGCAGCCGACTCACGAACGAGTCCGCCACTGCCACGCTCGACGCCACCAGGGCGCCCGAGTCCGCCCGGACCACGCTCACCTCGTTCATGTCATGTCCGCCAGTGCCTGCACGACCTGGATCACGGCCGGGCCGAGAATGACGACGAACAGCGCCGGGAAGACGAAGAGGACGAGAGGGAAGACGAGCTTGATCGTCGTCTTGGCAGCCGCCTCCTCGGCGCGCTGCCGCCGCTTCTGGCGCAGCGTATCCGCCTGCACCCGCAGCGCCCGACCGACGGACGTGCCGAAGCGCTCGGTCTGGATGAGTGTGGAAACCAGGCTCTCGAGGTCCTCGACCCCGGTGCGCTCGGCGAGGTTGCGCAGCGCGTCATCGCGCGCCGTGCCCGCCCGGATCTCGAGGTTCACCATGGTGAACTCCGCCGAGAGCGCCTCACTGATGTTGCGGATCTCCTCGGCCACCCGGACCAGCGCCTGGTTCAGCCCGATCCCCGCCTCGACGCAGGCGACGAGCAGGTCCAGCGCGTCCGCCAGTGCCTGTGAGATCTCCGCCTGCCGCTTCCGGCGACGCTGCCGGACGTACAGGCTCGGCACCAGCCACCCGAGTCCGCCGAGCCAGAGCGCCAGCAGCAGCATCACGGGCAGACGCAGATCGAACACGGCGCCCGTGACGAGCCCCGCAACGACGAGCACCATGGTGGCCACCACGCGGGCGCCGAAGAAGATCCGGGTCGCGTCGGGGCTCCAGAAACCGGCCTGAACGAGCCTCTTGTTCCAGCCGACCAGATCCTGGCCGGCACGCTTCATCATCTGCTCGCCGAGCTTCCCGACGGCCTCCTGGAGCTTCTGCTTGCTCGACTGCCGACGCCGACGGGCCACCGAGCCGAAGGGGCTCGGGTTCCGGCTCCGAAGCTCATCGATCTCCTGGGCCACGACCCGGCCGGGCGCCGTGGCCAGATCGTACAGTCCGATCACCACGAGCGTCACCGCGAGGCCTGCCAGGACTCCTACCAGTATCGGCGTCATCGTCTCACCTCAGTACCGGACGTCCACGATCTTCCGGATCCACATGAAACCCACCAGCTGGAGGAACCCGGCGCTGGCGAGCATGCCCTGCCCGATGGTGTCGTGGAACAGTGTCGTCATGTAATCCGGGTTGATGACCGAGATGACCAGGCCCACGATGATGGGCAGCGCGGCGAGGGTGTAGCCGCTCATGCGACCCTGGGCCGTATACACCCGAACCTGCCGTCTCAGATCGAACCGGGAGCGCATGGTCTGCGCGATCGTCTCGAGGATCTCGGAGAGGTTCCCTCCGACCTCCCGCTGCACGAGGATCGCCGTGATCAGGATCTTCGCATCCACGATGGCCACGCGGTCTCCAAGGCCCAGGAGCGCTTCCTCGAACGGGAGCCCGAACTTCTGCTCCTCGAAGGTGATCCGGAACTCCGAAGCCAGCGGGTCCGGCGCCTCGTCGGCCGCCATGCTCAGGCCTGCCGAGAGGGGGTGCCCCGCCCGGACCGCGCGCGCGATCAGGTCGATGGCGTCGGGAAGCTGCGCCTCGAGCTTCTGGATGCGCTTTCGTCGCTTCCACCGGGCGTAGAGCCAGGGCATGGAGCCGGCGACCACGGACGCCGCGGCGGCGATCCATGGACTGTCGAACGCGAGGAGCACGAGCAGCCCGGTGATCGCGGCCGTGGCGCCCGTCCGGGCCGCGAACTTCTCCAGTGTCCAGCCCAGGCCTGACTGGACGAGCAGGTGCTCGAGGTCCCACAGCCACGGGACGCGGTCGGCGAGGCCCGTCAGGATACGGCTCTCGCGCTCCGCCCGGACGCGCAGCACGGCGTCCTGGACCTCGGAGCTCTGCCCCTGGCCGTCCCGGTCGTCGAGCGTGGCGAGGGCATCCCTCCGCAGCCGCCATTCGCGGAACGCGATCACGGCCTGGAACAGCACGAACACGGCCAGGACCGCGCTGAGGGCGGCGATGGCGGCGAGTACCCACGGTTCGGGACGAGGCATGGTCGGTCTCCGGTTCAGGTCCAGCGCTCGGTGCGCCCGTCCTTCGGCGCTTCCGTGAACGCGTCGGCGGACATCTCGAACCCGTGGGCCTTGAGACGGTCCATGCAGCGCGGTCGGATCCCCGTGGGATGCAGCTGGCCCAGGACGCCGCCGTCCTCGTCGACCCCGGTCTGCTCGAACTTGAAGATGTCCTGCATCGTGATCACGTCCCCCTCCATCCCGACGACCTCGGTGATCTGCTTGACGCGCCGGGTGCCGTCGGAGAGGCGGGAGATCTGGACGACGATGTCGATGGCGTTGGCGATCTGCACTCGAACCGCCCGCTCCGGGAGGTTCAGCTCCGCCATCGCCACCATGGTCTCGAGCCTGCTGAGGGCGTCCCGGGGCGAGTTGGCGTGCAGTGTGGTCAGCGAGCCCTCGTGCCCCGTGTTCATGGCCTGGAGCATGTCGACCGCTTCCGCGCTCCGGACCTCCCCGACCACGATCCGGTCGGGACGCATCCGGAGGGCGTTGACGACCAGCATCCGCTGCGGAATGGCGCCCGCGCCCTCGACGTTCGCCATCCGCGTTTCCAGCCGGACCACGTGGGGCTGACGGAGCCGGAGCTCGGCAGAGTCCTCCACGGTCACGACGCGATCGGTCACGGGGATGAAGCCCGAAAGGACGTTCAGCAGGGTCGTCTTACCCGCACCGGTACCGCCCGAGATGAGCACGTTCAGCCGTGCCCGTACCACCCCTTCGAGCAGCTGCATCATGGACTCGCTCAACGAGCCCATCCGGACCAGGTCCCCGGCCGACAGGCCGTCGTCGTTGAACTTCCGGATCGACAGATGCGGACCGTCGATGGCGAGCGGCGGGATGATGGCGTTCACACGGGACCCATCCGGGAGCCGGGCATCCACCATCGGCGACGTATCATCGATCCGTCGGCCGACGGAGGAGACGATCCGGTCGATGACCTGGAGCAGGTGCCGGTCGTCCTGGAACCGCACATCGGTGCGCTCGAGCCGACCGTTCCGCTCCACGTAGACCTGGTCCGCCGTGTTCACGAGGATATCGGCGATGGTCGGGTCCTCCATGAGCGGCTGGAGCGGGCCGAGCCCGAAGATCTCGTCCAGGACCTGCATGATCAGCTTTTCCCGCTCGTCGACGTTCAGCGGGATCGATTCGGCCGCCAGCATCTCCCGGACCAGACCGCGGATCGTCTCCACGACGGCATCACGATCGAGCCGGTCGAGGTTGGAGAGGTTGAGGCGCTCGAGCAGCTTCCGGTGGATGCTGGCCTTCACGGCCTGCAGGTCGGCATTCCACGTGTCGGTCGACGCATTTCGCGGCTCGGAGGCCACGGCGGAACCGTCGGGGCCCCGCCCGTTGCCGATGCCCCAGCTCCGGTCCTTGCGGTAGCTCGCATCCCGTTCTTCCATCCGATCGCTCGCTCCCTTGCGGTCAGTCATGGACCAGGACCTCCTCCTGTGGGCTCCGGCTCTTGGCTCCGTTCTGCGACTGCCCGGACCGGAACCACGACAGCACGCGGTTCACGACGGACGCGTTCTCCTGCGTGGCGGTGCCGGTGCCGCCGGCGATGTCCCGGGCCAGCTCCCTGCACTGCTCCGCGTATCGGGAGCCGCCCTGAAGGACGAGCGGCTGTCCCGCGCTGATCGATGTGATGACCGTCTCGAAGTCGTTGGTGAGGGTCTTGTAGACCTCGATCCCCAGCGTCTCCTCGATGTCGTCCACGCTGACCAGGCTCTTCGGGTTGTACCGGTTGACCACCAGCCGCAGCCGGCTGGCGTCCCCCGCCGTCGCGTCGTCCAGGATCGGCAGGCAGCGCTTCAGGTTCCGCAGCGACGGCACATCCATGTTCGTGATCAGGATGATCGGGTCCGCGGTCCGGAGCGCGGCCAGCGCCGGGGGTGCGAGAGACTTCGAGGTGTCGACCAGGACGTAGTCGTAGTGGCTGCGCAGCAGACCCAGGATCTGGGCGATCTGCTCTCCGGTCACGTCCTCCCCGATCTCCGGCTCGAACGGAGCCGAGAGCACGTGGACGCCCGACTTGTGGCTCTCGATGTACGAGGCCAGCAGGTCCGCGTCCATCCGGTGGATGTTCCTCACCAGGTCGACGAAGTGGAACCGGGGTCGGACCCCGAGATGCGACGCGATCTCGCCCAGCTCGAGGTCCAGATCCACGAGCAGGGTCCGCTTGCCGGTCAGCCGGTGGAGCTCGACCCCGACATTGGTCATGACGGTCGTGGAGCCGACGCCGCCCTTGGGCGAGAAGAATGCGAGGAGCTTGCCGTTGCTGCGAGTCCCCACGGTCGCCGCCCGCCCGTGCTTGCGCAGCGTCCGTTCGAGCGCCTCGCGCACATCGCCCGGTCCGAGGGGCGCGGGGACGTACTCCGAGAGTCCGGCCCGCATCGCCTCCAGGAGTCGCGACGCGTCGAGCTCTGGCCCGAGCCCCACCAGAGCGGCGCCGGGCACCCCGGACGCGATCGCACCGGCGGTCCGGATACCCCGCTCCGGGTCGCTGGCCATGTGCAGGATCACGACGTGCGGCTCGTACGACCGGATCCGGTCCAGATGCTCGGAATCCAGTGGCCGGTTGGGCGGAATGACGTCGAGCCCGATATCGATCGGCAGCTCGGCCGCGCGGATCGAGTCGAAGACGATCTCTCGCAACTCGTCATCGGCCGCGATCAGCACGCCCCGGAGCTCGTCCGGCTGGCCGCCTGTGCGCAGGCTCTCTTCACCCATGGGGAGGTCCTTGTCGAATGAATTCATTGGCGTCACTCACCGGATCAGCTGGAGAGTGCGCACGAGGGATCCCGTCGTCGCTCCGCTCCGGGCACCCTGGCCGACGCCGCTCACGTAGTAGAGCATGCGGCCGGTGACCGGGTCCCGGGGCGACTCCTGCTCTTCGATGAAGACCCGGGCGAAGTTGTTGAATCGGATGGACTGACGGCCCGGCTTGGATATCTCCGCGGGATTGAAGAGGGCGACCGTGATCACGCGAGGGCTGTCCATGCCGTACTCGCTCACCACGGTTCCCGTGCGGTCGTCCCAGTACGCGTCCGGGTCCTGCTGGATCAGCGTCTGTACGCCCTGGTACGTCGGGCCCACCATATTGCCGGGCTCGATGACGTACTCGGTGTCGAGGTCGATGATCGAGGCGTTGCAGGAGCAGATGTTCTGCCGATACCGGGCAGCGCCCCGCCCCATCCCGTCATCCTGACCGGTGCCTCCGCCGGCTGAGCCGCCACCTGCACCGTTCCCCGCGCCACCGCCCGGAGAGCCACCCAGCCCACCCCGGCGCTCGACCCAGTTGAACCAGCCGGAGCCCTGGCCGTTCCCCGGCCCGGTTCCATTGCCATCTCCATCATCACCATCGCTGCCACCGTCGTCCCCGCCACCACCACTGCCGGTGCCCGGGTCCCTGGTGGCGCCGCATGCCGGCTGGTTGGGGTCCGGCGGCAGCACCCAGGGCAGGAAGAAGGACGGCATGATGGTCTGCTGCGGGTCCGTGGTCTTCACGGTGATCCGGCGTCCGTAGTCCGCCGCGTAGGTGCGGCCCTGGCCGTCGGAATAGCCGTCCCGCCAGTTGCTGCCGTACCCCGTCTCGCTCGACCCGCCGCCCGGCCCGGAGTACGGGACGTAGCGGTCGCCCGCACCGGGGTCGTACCGCCACCGCTCTGCCTCGTCCCAGATCCGGTTGTGGTTCGCGTCGTCGTTGGTCTCCTCCCACATGTCGGGGATGGCGAACGGCTTCACGCACTGGGCGGCCCCGGCCTCACCGGCCCAGGCCGTCGCCTCGGCGGCCACGGCCACCTCATCGAACCCGATCAGCCGGGCGAACCACGTGGGCACTCCGTCCCTGCGGATCTGGGCGCGCACCGTGGCGCTGTCGAGGTTGACCGAGACGGTCACATCCTCGGGCTGGATCAGCGCGTTCCGGATCTCGTTGCTGGTGGCGAGCTCCATCGCCCGCTCGATGGCCACGCTGCGGGCGTAGTCCTGCTGGTACTCGAGGAACGCGCTCGCGCCGGCCAGCGCCGCCGCGTCGGCGGCCCGCTGGGCCTCCGAGCGAGCGTCGAAGAGCGCCGAGAGATCGATCGCCAGTGCGAACATCGCGAGGAGCCCGGTGATGGTCAGCGCGACCATCACGGTCACTGCACCGCGCTCGTCCGCGGTCCAGGCAGACCACAGGCTGGCCTTCCCGGTCTGACGGGTACGGGGTCGGGTGTCGGCACGCTTGATCATCAGAAGAGCCTCCGGTTAATGGCGCGTTCCGCCGGCACGATCGGACACCGGGTCGTCGGACTGGGGAGCAAGCCGCTCGACCCACTCCCACGTCTCCGGCTCGCCCGTCGGAATCGCCAGCTGCTCGTCACTCGGCTCGACGATCCGCGGGCTCACGATGACCAGCAGCTCCCGGACATCCTGGCGCTCGGACGTGGTCCGGAAGAGCGTGCCCAGGATCGGGATGTCCCCGAGGAACGGCAGCTTGCGGATGTTCTCCTGGACCGACCGGTCCATCAGGCCGGCGATGGCCAGGTGCTGCCCCTCCCGGAGCTCGACCTGGGTAGAGGCGCGCCGCGTGAGGATGGTCGGGATCTGGAACCCCTCGAGCACCAGCCCCCCGGCGAAGTCGAGGGACGAGACCTCGGGCGACAGGGTCAGGTTGATGTTGCCGATGTTCGTGACCGTGGGCGTGAAGTTCAGCCGGACGCCGAACTCCCGCCATTCGATCGTGACCGCGTTGTTCGCCTGCCCACCCTGTACGGTGGGGAAGGGGAACTCCCCGCCCGCCAGGAACGACGCTTCCTCGCCGTCCAGCGCCAGCAGGTTCGGCTCGGCCAGGCTCTTGAAGTCGCCTTCCTCCTCGAGGGCGCGTATGATCGCGCGCAGGTGGGCATCGCTGTTGATCAGCGACAGCTCCATCTCCCCGTCCGAGTCCGTGCTCCCGCGCCAGTCGCCTTCCTCGGCGTCCAGCAGGTCGGGATTCAGGAACTCGATCACCTGGTTCCCCAGCTCCTTGAGCGCGGACCGGCTGACCTCCGCGAAACGGACCTGGAGGAGGATCTGCGCCGGCGCGGGCGTCTGCAGGTTGTTGATCACGACCGCACCGGTGCTTTCCGCCAGCTCGAGCGCCCGGCGCTCCACGAACGCCGTGCTCACCTGTCCGGAGAGCACCAGCGTATTGCCCCGGGCGGCGACGTCGATCGGCTCATCCGGATACAGCGTCGTGATATGCCTCGCGAGAGCACCGGCATCCGCCGTGACGTCCACCCCGTAGATGCGACGGGTTCCATCCTCGTCCCACACCACGAAGGTCGTCGTCCCCAGCGTCTTGCCGTTGATGAGCACCTCCGTCGGCGACATCGCGACCGCTTCGGCCACCTCGGGGTCGGCCATGGACATCCGGCTGATGGGCACCGGATTGACCAGCACGACGGACGTGCCTCGAGCCAGGCTCACCGCCTCGTCGGGTTCGGTCAGGAAGGCCTGGGCCGAAACCGGAGAGCCGGCCACCGAGAGCGCCACCAGAAGCAGCGCCACGGACCAGCCCAGGCGGGCCCTGGCATCCATCAGACGGGTCCCGCATTCGAAGATCCTCACCGACCCCCTCCTCTCTCAAACCGCAGAAGCGTTCGCCGTCCACCCTCGTAGCTCTCGATCATCGGCCCCGGCTGGGTCCGAACGGTGCCGGGCGTGGACGTCCGGGTCGACGAGCTCTGCGCCCGCGCCGCAGGCGCGACGAGAGACGTGATCCGCCGTCCGGGAGTTTCGATCTCTCCCGAGTCCAGAGTGTTTCGCAGCGCGAGCTGGATCCGGCCCTCGGTGGCGGCGAGGGTAAGGACCTCGGCCTCCTCGGGGGTCAGCAGGAGCGTCACCACCGTCACGTACTTCGGCTCGCCGTCGATGTCCTGCTGGTGCTGCTGATCGGCGGCCAGCGTCCGGACGTTCTGGAGGATGATGCGCGTCGTGGTCTGCCGTCGGTCGGTGCCCGGCACGACCGTGGCCAGCACATCGACGTGCGTGCCCGGGAGCACGAAACCCGCTACCCCCACGACCTCGTCGACCCGGACCGACACGGCCCGCATCCCTTCCGGGATCGTGATCGGCAGACCACCGCCGCCGTCCCGGTTCGCCAGCTTCCACTCGAGCAGCGGCTCGTTCTCTCTCACTTCCGTGATCAGGCCGCGACCGACGACGTCTCCGACCTGTGTGGCCAGCCCGCTGGGCACCGCGGATCCCGGCCAGCTCACGCTCTTGACGTCCTCCCTCCGAATGATCGCTCCAGCCGGGAGGTCCCGATTGGCCACGAGCGCTGTTCGGGAGGGCACCGAGGCCTCGAGGGGCGCCGGCTCCGCACTCACGTAGACGAGGGCAACATACCCGGCCAGCAGCCCGGAGGCCGCTGCACCGATCATCACCCACCAGTATCGACTCTTTCTCATTGCCACGTCCCGATCACTCGTTCCGCATTACGAAGGAAGTCGACAGCACCAGGGTTCGGTCAGCGGCGGCCCAGTTTGCCAGGGCACCGAAGAAGCCGAGCTCGGAGGTGTAGTCGATCTGGACTCGAGCCAGTGTGCCGGTTCCCGCCTTCCAGCCTTCCGTGGTCACCCGGGCCTTCTCCGGGTCCAGCGACGCACGCAGGAGGGCCTGGTCGACCACGTTCAGCATTGACTCGTATGTGAAGTCCGGATTCGCGACGACGGAGCTCCGCAGCGACTCGCGCGCCGCGTCGGTCAGCACCTGCTTCGTGTTCCACGCTCGCGCGAACTCCGCGAGCCCCACGACCAGCAGGAGCAGGACGGGCACGATGAGCGCGAACTCGACCAGCGCCTGTCCGTCTTCGCGCCGGAACCGGCCACGGCTCCTCATGGCAGGACCCCGAAGGCCATCCATGCCCACACAACGCCCGCCGCGACCGCGACACCGTAGGAAACGGTGACGGCTCCTGGCATCGCCAGGGTGCGGCGCTCACCGACCCGGCCGAAGCTCACCATGTGAAGAGCGAGCTCACGGAACCTGAGCAGCGTCGGGATGAACGTCCCCGTTCGAACCGTCTCGAGGAGGGCCAGGACGCCGCCGGCCAATCCGATCAGCGGAAGCGCCTGGACAAAGCCCCCGAGCCCGAGACCGGCACCGACGGTCGCGAGCAGCTTTCCATCTCCGGCTCCCATGGCTCCGATGGCGAAGAGCAGAAGGCCCAGACCGAGCCCCAGCGCGCCGCCCAGGAGTCCGGTCCCCAGCGCCTCGACCCCCACGAACCCCCTCGATACGAGGACCGCCAACGTACCTCCGACCGTGAGCCAGTTGGGTATTCTCTTCTGGCTGACGTCGAACCAGGTAGCAAGGAGCAGCACCACGGCGAGTATCGCCGTGAGCGGTCCAATAGCGCCCAGCAAGTGCGTAAGCATCGGGTACGTGCGTCCTCAGGAGGTCAGAGTGGGTCGCGATACAGGTCGTCGGGGGAACCGCTACGCGAGTATCAGGGCGTGTAGCCTTCGCTCGGCGCGCCCTGCAGCACCTGCGCGATACGCCCGAAGATCCCGCCGATCGAATCCCGGAAAATGACCAGGACCGCGATCAGTCCGATGGATACGAGCGCCAGGATCAGGGCGTACTCGGTGAGCCCCTGACCCGACTCGTCGTTCCAGAAACTGCTGAACAGTGACAGCATGTCGTCCTTCCTTTCGGCCCTGAGGGCCGCGTCCTTGGGAATGGTTGCCACGCGTGGCATCACCGCGTGTGGCGTGGACCGGGGCCAGCCCGGCGCCCCCGATTGAAGGGCAACCGGTATGCCCCGGGACGCCAAAAGACCTAAGTGTCTATGGGGAAATCAGATAGGACCGTTGTCAGAGCGCAACAGGGAGGGTTTCGGTGTGCATTTCCGCGCACTTTTTTCGACCTGATGGCAGTTTCTGCGTCGTGGCCTCGAGGAGGAGCTCCGATGGGAGGCACGCAGAAAAGGGGGATCGGCTGGAGCGGGCCCGAGCCCTCTCCCTGCCGATCCCCCGATGAACGCCTGCCGGGCACGCGCCCGGAGCGAGGATACGGAAGCCGTCCGGTCCTACGGTGTCGCGATCAGAGCGGCATCGAAGGTGAGCTCCTGGGTCATGGTGTCCTCGGACGGGTTCCCGAGCGCGTAGACGTTGCCCATGTCCGTCCGGATCAGGATGACCCGATCCGCATCGAACGGGTCTCCGACCAGGGCGGTCGTGAAGGTCGCGCCGTCGAGATCAGCCCGGGTCAGACTCTCCAGGGCGACTCCCGGAAGATGCGCGATCTCGACTCCGATCGTCTGGTTCTGCCGGATCACGGAGTGGGGGTCGGTCGAGAAGTTGTTGTAGACGTACAGATCCCACGCCTCGTCCGACTCACAGAAGCCGTACGGGCATTCCAGTATCGCTCCGGAGTCGAGGTCGGGTCGCCGATTGTTGAAATGGATGGTGTAGGTGACCGGGTCGGCATACGTGCAGGTGACGGTGAACGCGACCTCGGCCGTCTGCTCGGACTCCACGGACACGGTGGCACCGTCCGCGCTGCAGTTCTCGGGCATGTTGCCGAGACCCACCTGATACTCGCCCGGCTCGACCTCGGAGATCGTCATCTGGTCGTTCGCGCCGATCGCCCCACTGCTGACACCGTCCACCGTCAGATCGTAGCCCTCGGCCTGAAGGAAGCCCGTGGTCTCGGTCGTCACGACGATCGAGCCGGGGGACGCGGGCTCGGCCACCGTGACGTTCCCCGAGTCGCACCCGACCAGACTCACGGCCATCAGAGCCGCCACGACGTGCCAGCCTCGCCGGCTCCTGTGGGGCAAATCGTTCCTGCATCCTTCGAGGCTCAGCATGATCCCTCCTGAGTGAGACTGCGGTCCTACCGCATTCGTGGCGACCTCGTCAGTGCTTCCGAGCGGCGCCGATTCAAGGGGAAGCATGCCACGACCATGAGAGTGCCCGGCCATGGACACGAGTGTGTTCCCCACGCGGGAACTTCATACAACCCGCATGCCAGCCCGTAAATTACTGTATTGCAATGACTTATGGGATCGAACACGGCCCCGGTGGCGCAAATCTTTCCGGAACCTGGAAATGAAGTGGCGGGTGGCGCGCGGGGGCCGGGCCGCGGCCGCGCGTGTCGCAGCGGCCCCGGGTCCGACTCAGAGGCTCAGGAAGATCCCCGGGTGACCGGGAGACGGGCCCCGGGAACCAGGCGTGCGCCCAGCTTCGGGCCGGCCACGTAGACCCAGCAGGCGTGCCCGCCCACGCGGACCGCGGCGCGGCGGAAGAGCCCCTCATCCGTGCCTTCGTACCGGTCCAGCTCGGCGAGGCGGGGGAAGGGGCATCGCCAGATCACGCCGGGCACCGGGTCGTCGCCGGACAGGAGCAGCGCCGGGTAGTCACCCACGTCATAGAGGGTACCGTGCACCACGCCGGTCCCGACGCGCTCACAGTCGTCGAGGAGCCGCCCCGGCGCATCGGACTTCAGCGTCCCGTACGCGAACAGATGGAAGGTGTCTCTCATGGTCTACGACTCCACTCGATCTCTCGGCTCCAGCTCATCGCGCAGGATCCCGAACCGGACCAGATCCAGGTACTCGCCCCACTTCTTCACATGCTCGCGGAGCCGGCCCTCGCGGCGCATCCCGAGTTTTTCGAGCACGCGACCGGAGGCCGGGTTGCGGGGGAAATGGCTGGCGTGGATCCGGTGCAGGTCGAGCGTCTCGAACGCCCATTCCACCACCGCCCGGGCCGCCTCCGTGGCGAACCCCTGGCCCCAGTGCTCGCGGCCGATCCAGTAGCCGAGCTCGGCGGAGTCGTTGGTGGGATCGAGGATGAGTCCTACGGCGCCGACCAGCGCGCCGTCCTCCGTCAGCGTCACCGCGTACGTCACCGAGTCCCTCTGCTCGAGCTGGCTCCGGTGCGACGCGATCCACTCCTCGGCGTGCCGGCGGTCGTACGGGTGCGGGATGTTCAGCGTGTTCCGGGCGACCTCCTCGTCGCCGGCGAGCGACGCCACCGCGTCGGCGTCGGTGATCCGGAAGGGCCGGAGCCGCAATCGGTCGGTGGTCAGCTCCGGCTGCACGGCGGCCTTCGGGCTAGCGGACCAGCGACGGCGTGATGGCCCATTGCAGCGACCAGTCGCCGTCCTCCTCGACGAGGCAGACCACCCCGCCGTTCGCGAAGCGGACCGCTCCGGCATCGGCGTCGCCGCAGAGGAGCAGCGATGCCAGCTTCTCGAGGTGCGGCATGTGGCCCACGAGCACCGTGTCCCGGCCGTCCTCGAGGGCACGCTCGGCCCAGATCGCCGGGTCGTCCATCGGCTGGAGCCCGTCGGCCTGCTCGGGCTCGACGTCCAGCTTCGAGCCGATCAGGTGCGCGGTCTCCGCCGCCCGGAGCTTCCCGCTGTGCAGGACGCGGGTGGCCGGTATGGAGCCGTAGCGCATCGGCAGGAGCATGACGGCCTCGACATCCTGGCGGCCCTCGTCGGTGAGGGGTCGATCCGGATCCTCGTCCTTCGACTTCGCCTTGCCGTGCTGTACCAGGTATAGCTTCATGATCGGTCGGGGTGCGGGTTGATGATTCAGCGCGGTGCGTGCTTCACCTCCGTCTCCAGCTCCATCTCGCCCCCGTCGAGGACGTACACCACGCGGGCGGAGTCATGGGTGTGCAAGGGCGATTCCGCGCTCATCGGTCACTCTCCTCTTCTCCATGCGACGACGGCGGCTCCCCGGCCTCGTCGCCGGGCTCCAGCCCTTCCGTGCGTTCACGCCACCGGTCCTCGTCGACGGGACGCGCCGGCCGGTAGAGGATCACACGCGCCCGCTCCAGCGTGATCAGCCCGCCATCGATGAGCTCGTCCATGAGCGGGAGGACCTCCTGGATCTCTTCCTCCCGCCCCACCACCTCGACCACGATCGGGAGGTCGCCGGAGAGGCGCAGCACCCGTTCGGTGTGGATCCGGCTGCTGGCGCCGAACCCGGCGATCCCACGCAGGACCGTGGCGCCGGCGAAGCCCCGCTCCCGGAGCTCCAGCAGGATGGCCTCGTAGAGCGGTTTCCCCGCGAACTCGCCCGTCCGACAGCGGTCGTTCTCCCCGAGGAAGATCCGCATGAGCGTCCGTTCACCCGTGAACCGGTGCGACATGGCTACCTCGCCGAGAGGGTCAGGTGGGCGGTGCCGAGCCCGGCGACCACGGCCGCGAGCCCCAGCCCGACACTGGCGACGACGTACGCGCCGGCCCGGGGCCAGTCGCCGTCCTGGGCCAGCGCGACCGCCTCGTAGCTGAACGTGCTGAACGTCGTGAACGCGCCGAGGAACCCGATGGTCACGGCCTGCCGCCACTCCGCCGGCAGCACGGTCGATTCCAGGTAGCGGAAGGCGAAGCCCAGGAGGAAGCTGCCCAGGACGTTGACGAGGAGCGTGCCCCAGGGGAAGAAGCCAGCCCTCTCCTGGACCCAGCCGCTGAGACCGTAGCGGGCCACGGCGCCGAGGGCGCCGGCCGCCGCAATCAGGAGTATCTGCACTCCGGCAACATGCGGTGCGATGCGGCGGCGCACCAGCCGCAGCCCGCCCGGACGGTCACGCGGTCCGGAGCCAGCGGGCAAGCTCCTTCAGGGTCGGTCGCTTCCCCGTCGACAGGACCCCGATATGGTAGATCTTGGCCGCGGCCCACATCAGCCCGATGACGGTGGCGATCATGAGCCCGCCGGCGATCAGGTACTGGGCCAGGGGGATCTCGGTCAGCATGGCGCGGAACGGGACGATCACCGGGGCCGTGAACGGGATCAGCGTGCCGATCACGGCCATGGTGCTGTCGGCATCGGCCAGCACCGCCTGGGCCATGAAGATGGCGATCAGGAGCGGGATCTGTGCCGGGAACCGCATCTGGTTCGCCTCCTGGTCCGACGTCGCGATGGCGCCGGCGGCGCCGAACAGGGCGGCATAGAGGAGGAACCCGGTGGCGAAGAAGAAGATGAACGCCACGGCCACGGACCCCGGGATCGGCGGCAGCACGATCTCCGGGACGTCGAAGTACCTGGCCGCGATCCCCGGCCCCCACGTGAGCGCCGCGGCGGCGAAGCCGACCCAGACACCGATCTGGAGCAGGCTGGCGAACCCGATGCCCAGGACCTTGCCGGTGATGAAGCTCCGGGCATCGATGGAGCTGAGGAGCACCTCGACGATCCGGTCCCGCTTCTCCTCGAGCACTCCGCGCATGACCGCATCGGCGAACAGGAGCACGGACAGGTAGACGGCGAAGGCCATGAGGTAACCCAGGACCAGGCTGACGTCCGCCCGGGTCCCTTCCTGTTCCTCGCTGCCCGGCTTCCGGTTCTCGATCCGCACGGGCGCCATGACGCGGGCCAGCGCCTCGGTCGGCACCCCCTCCAGCGCGAGCCGGCGACCCCGAACGACGCTCCGGATCACCCCCTCCATCTGCTCCATCTGCGTGATGGATGTGGCGTTCCGTCCCTCGTAGAGCGCCTCCTCCCCATCGATGAACCCCTCGGGCAGGTAGAGATAGCCATCCAGCGGTGCCCCGGTCTCCGCGGTGATCCGCTCTCGCGCCTCGACACGCGCCTCATTGGCTTCGCCCGTCACTTCCTCCACCCGGGCGTTGAACAGGGTTCCGACCCCGGTATCGCCATCGGCGGAGGCGCCCCCGGCGAACGCGTCCGCGATCTCCCGACCGATCCCGGTCCCGGTGGCATCGAGGATCAACAGCTCCCGCTCTCCGCCGCCCCCGGACTGGCGCAGGAGAAACGGAATCGCAAACAGGAGCACGATGAGGATCGGCCCCATCAGGGTACCGAGGATATACGCCCTGCTTCGGAGGAGCTCCCCGAACTCCCGCTTGATCACCGGCCACGACCTAGGCAAGAGCCACCTCCTCGGCCGACTCCATCGCCGCCTCGTCGGCCGCCTCGCCGACCGTCTCGATGAACACCTGCTCCAGTGTGGGCTCCACCAGCTCGAACCGGCGGAGTGCGATTCCTCCCCGGACCAGCTCGGTCAGGAGCTCGTTCGGGTCCGCCCCACCGGCGAGGTGGGCGGCGTATCGGTCGGGTCCATCCTCCCGGCTCGATTCCACGAGGCGGGAGCTCCGGAGCGCGGAACCCGCGTCCCCGTGCGCCACATCCAGGGATACGTACCTATCTCCGTGGGTCCGCTTCACGGCCTGGAGCGTCCCGTCCGCGACCTTCCGACCCCGTGCGATGATGCAGACGTGGTCGCAGATCCGCTCGGCGTGCTCGATGATGTGCGTGCTGAACAGGATCGTCCGGCCCTCGTCCCGGAGCTCCGTGATGATCTCCCGGAGGACCCTCTGGTTGATGGGGTCGAGGCCGCTGAACGGCTCGTCGAGGATGACCAGCTCGGGCTCGTGCAGGATGGTCGCGATGAACTGGAGCTTCTGCTGCATCCCCTTCGACAGGTTCTCGACCTTCGACTCCTTCCACTCCAGGAGCTCGAGGCGCTCGAGCCACCGGTCGATCCGGGGCGCGCTTTCCGAGGACGCCACGCCCTTGAGCTCCGCCAGGAAGGTCAACAGCCGGCCGACCGTCATCCGCTTGTAGATACCCCGCTCCTCGGGGAGGTAGCCGACCCGATCGAGCACCTCCCGGCTCACCGGGTCGCCGAGGATCCGGATCTCGCCCGTCGTTTCCTCGATGATACGGAGAATCATCCGGATGGTCGTGGTCTTCCCGGCGCCGTTCGGACCGAGCAGCCCGTACGTGGCGCCCCGGGGGATGGCCAGCGACAGGTCCCGGACCGCCGTAAAGTCGCCGTAGTTCTTGGTCACGCTGAACAGCTCGATGACCGGCTGGGTCATGCAGCTCCTTCCGCCTGCCGCATCCGAATCGATGAGACGCGTCTCTGGTCTGGAAAGGGGCCAAGGTAAGGCCGGCGCCCG